>DASYHQ010000018.1:0-335560 GCA_035998445.1 Tepidisphaeraceae bacterium
TCGTCGGCATCCACGTGGATGTTGCCGGTGACGACGATGACCACCGGCACCGGGCGGGCCTGGATCGTGACCGGGGCGCTCGCCAACTCGCCATCGAACGTCTCGAACTGGTAGTCGTACCCCTTGGCCGGGTCGATGCCCGCGTCGGTGAAGGGCGTGGCCGTATCGGTCGCCAGCAGCACGTAGGCGGATCCGCCGGCATCGCGACGGCTGATGCGCACCGGGTGTGTCGCGCTGTAGACGATGACGATCGACGTGCCGCTGTAGGTCGCGGTGAAGACCTCGGGCGCGGCGGGCTTGTCCGGTTCCTCCACCGTTGGCGGAAGCGGTCGGGTGGCCCTCACTAACGCCCGTTCGGACTCGTACCCCTGCGCGTCGATCGACGACAGGTAATACCGCGTCTCCCGACCGGGCAGCGACGCCGTGTCGGTATAGGCCAGCGTGCCGGCGGGCAGGTTGATCGTCTCGGGGATAGTTTCGGGAACGGTCGCCGGTTGCCCGGTGGCGTCGATCGTCTGGCGGTCCAATGAACGTTCAGCCAGCACCCGCCAGCCACTGACCGTCTCGGCGTTCCATTCCAGCAGGTTGTGCATGGGCGTGGCCGTCGCGGTGAACCCGACCGAAGGTGCCGACCGCTTCGGCCTCGTGACCGTCTGGCTCGCGCTCGTTGACGACTTCCCCGTCGCCGCGTCGTAGGCCACCACGCGGTAGCTGTACTGCGTCCCAGGGGCGGGCAGGTCGGTGTACGTCGTCGCGTTCGCCGCCAGGGTGGCGACCAGCGTCGAGGCGAGGTAGACGCGAATCTCCGTCCCAGCGGTGGCCGCGAACGTCAGGACCACGCCGTCGGCGGTCGCGTCGAGCGACGACAGGACCGGCGCGGCGGGCGCGGGGGTGCCGAGCGAGGCTAATTTGATGCCGATGGTGGGCATTTAGTGTGGTAGAATCGGGGGATGAGCGACGAAAACAGCTACCTGCCGGACTGGGGCCGAAGCACGACCGAAACGGAAATATCGCTGATGCAACAATGCTGTACGATCCAACCGGGGAACGGTTATCAGATCGTGCCAGCCGATCGCCTCGCCTATAACCCTCTCACAGCCAAGGGCGACACGTCGAACCGCCTGCTCATCATCCGACACGGAAACATGGTGGCGGTCATGCTGGAGGATTCGGAATCGTTCAAGATCGCTGAGGCTCATCCACGCGATGCGCTGTTGATGATATTGGGCGGGCAAATGTGGCTCGTGCCGCCCAATTCAGGCAAGGTCATTCACAAAGGCGAGTCAATGACGGTCGTAGAATGGTCTACGCTTCCCGCCGTGTTTCCGCCCGACAGCACGCCAGATGGGATCAACCACCAGTCATCGCCACCTGATGCGTAGCACCATTCGTCCGATAGCCGCTCGACGGCCCATCGCGGCAGCAGCTTGCGAAGTTTCTTGACGACGTGCGTCGTTCGCTTTTCGGTGTTGCCGAACATCTGTTGGGCGATCTGCCAGTCTTTCAAGTCATCGCGGAACAGCATTACTTCCACCCGGCAACCACAAAACACCACAAGCCGATGAAAGCCCACCAGAACAGCGGGTCCGTTGGCGCGGCCTTGCGGCCCATCCGCACATTCTTGGCTGAGCGCATGGCCACCACCCAGAACACGGGCAAAGCGCATAGAGTGCCAATGAGACGCAAGACGTTTGCGACGAAATGCCAGAACTGATCATCCATCATCCCGCCACAACCTTGAACTGATTGGGAAATCGCGTCTTTCCATCGACCGACGTGACGACGCCCTCAAGGTTGACGGTCATCCCCACTTCGCGGGCCTTCTCGGTCGCCAACTGCTTCTCCAACTCCGCCACCCGTCCCCGCAAGTCCGGCTTCGGCGCCCCACCGCCCGCGATGGGCGGCCTTGCCTTCACCGTCACTTCAAACACCACCGGCGTCCCCCGCTTCCCCTTGGCATCGGCCGGCGTCACCTTCACGGTGTGGACGCCCTCGCTCATCGCCGGGAAGTTCGGCACGCCCCCGTCGTCACCGAACGCCCAGAGGGGCGATGCGCCTTCCAGCCGTTCCTTCCCGCCATCCACAGAGACGTACGAGCGGTCGCCGCCCTTCAGCCAATATTCGATGTTGAACGCACCGGCGACGGTCGCCTTCGTGCATCCTTCGAACTGCTGACCGTCCTGCGTGGACAGGGCGTGACGGATGACGGTGGGGTTTGACATGGGGGTTGGGTGTAGTGAACAGACCGGACGCCACAGCGGGCCGTCCTGCGCCTGCGCGGTGGCTCGGGTGCCGCAGACGTAGCACGGCAGCCGCCGGACGCCACGTTCGGTGTAGGGGCGACGGCGGCCGTAGCGTTTGAAGGGCATGACGACAACAGGTGTTTCCGCAGCCGTTGGTATCGCAGGGAATGGGAAGGCTACTGCTTCATCGCGCCGTTGCCGTTGCCGTTGCCGTTGCCGCTCCGGTTGCGGGCCTCGGATAGCAGGATGTCCAGCTTCGTCTCGATGCGCGTCTGATTCGTCTTGCTGGCGTCCACGTCGCGCTGCACCGTCTCGATGGTCCCCTGTTGCTTTGCCACGGTACTGGCCAATGTGGCGAGCACCGATTCCAGCCGCGACTTGTCGTTCGCGTACGGCGAGTGGCGATCGACGTAGGTCTCCATCTCCTGTCGGGAGATGGTCGACTCCTGCACGTATTCCTTCAGGTCCGCACGGGTGATGAGGTTGCGACCGAGCGCAATGTAGGCGGTCAGCCCGGTCAGCACGACGCTGACCATCGCCGTGAGGGCGATCTTCATCACGTCAAGTTTTCCGTGTTCGGTCATGTGTGTCATGCGTCAAAGGGTGTGCCGTGCCGAGACGACGTATGAGATTTGTGCGACGATGGTAGCGGAAGCGACGAGTTTCGCCGACTACCGAACCGGCTCATCCTGTACAGGTTCATCCCCCACCACCGCCACCGGCACGCGCGGGCGACCTTCTGCCGCAAGCTGCGCGTCAGTCTTGGCGTAGTCGGCCGTCAGCATCTCTTCGATCTCACGGTCGAACGCGGCATCCTGCTCGGGCGTGAGCGCGCCGGACATGCGGGCGGCCCGGCGCCATGCGTCGAACGCGGCGGCGGCGGCTTTGTAGACCTCGAACGACAGGGATAGCGCGGCTAGGGCACTCGTGGCGCTCATCGTTGGACTCCGGCTTGGGCCTTGGCGGCGTCGGCGGCCAACGCTTCCAGTTTGTCGATGGCTTCCTGCAACGGCCCATCCGCCGGCCGTCGCCCCGCCGCTACGTCTGCCTTGTACTCGACGGTCAGTCGCCGCACCTCACGGATGATGTCCGGTGCCTGCTGGCGAGTGCGATCGGCCACCTGTCGCACCAGCGGCGCGTTGCGCGTCAACCACTCCGCGTTGCGGTGGTCGAACTTCCAGAACTCTTTCAGGGTGCCGACGGCGGCGACCTGCGCCCGCTCCGTGTTGACCAGGGCGACGTTCTGACCCTTCTCGACGGGCGTGATAGCGCAGCCGCTCATCGTTCCGATGAACAACGTCCCAACGGCGGTAGGCAGCGCGACGGCCAGCAGCATGAGGATGCGGATTGCGAGGTTCTTCATTGGTTCACCTTGAAGATGTCGGCGGCGGTGGGCTCATCGGCGGGCGTTACTTCGACGACGGCGGGCTTTTCGGCCTTTGGCTTTTTTATCGCACCAGCCACCTTCTTGAGCTGGGCTAATTGCTTCAGATCCTCGTCATCGACCTTGAGCGCACCCGCCTTCAGCGTGGCGATCTCTTCGGCTTGCGTGGTGACCACGCGAGTGAGCCGGGCGTTCTCTTCCAGCACGGCCTTGATGTCGATTCCGATTTCGCTCACGTCGTACTCCAAAACGAGGATGCTCTTGCCCGTCGAACTGACGCGCGTCCGAATGCCATGCAAGGGAGTGCTCATTGGACGCGAGGGTATGGCTCGTCAGCGGGCGGCGTCGTGTTCTGCGTCACCGTCCCCGTCGCGTTCGTGCCGACGTTGACGGCCAGTTTGCCATCGACCGGCACGTCCCGGTTCTTCGCGTAATCGCGAACACCCTCGGCGGCGATGGTGATGCACCCGATGGCCGTCACGCACACCAGCAACCGCCAGTCGGCGGGGAACACACCAAACATCGTCGCCAGCAGCCCCAGCGAGAACTGGTACTTGCTGTCGGTAACGACGCGCAGGAATCGTTCGATGTTTTGGGGAACGGCCATAGATGTCACACCAGTTGCGGCGACCGGCGGTAGGCGGCCCAGCGGCGGCGGATGTCGTCGCGAGGGTTTACTTTCTCGTGCTCCACGAACGCGAGGAAGGTTCGGGGGCCAAACCTGTAGACGTCGTATTTCTTCACCGCTAGATACGGACTCACTTTTTGCCCGATGCGGGGTAGTTGCCGCGTGGCGTCCGTGAAGCTGTCAGCTTCGATGCGGATAACATTGAGTCCGTCGGGGGCCACCCATGCGGGGTTACATTCGGGAAGAGAATCGTCAGGTATCGGCGTTGGGTCGTCGGGCCGCAGCTGGACGTAGTTCAACGGGACGTACTTTTCGGCCGGTTCGCTCATCTCACTCCCTCAACAACACACCGCCAACGCCGCCATCAGCCACGCGACGACGACCCAGCCCAGGGCCGCGCCCGCGTCGTCCCCGAACGTGTTGGGCGGGTGGGGCATGGGGCGGTTACTTCTGCGAACGCTGGGCGTCGCGGATGTCCTTCAGCGTCTTCTCGCCGACGCGGACGGACTTGTCGGCCAGGATCTGCTCGTCGCTCTTGTCCGCAAAGTAGGACAACGGCTTGCCGGCGAAGGTGGGCTCGTCGGCGGGCTTGGATGGCGCCTTGCCCTTCGGCGCGTTAGCCTCGGCAATGCGCCGCTCGATATCGGCGCGGTACTCTTCGTGGGACGGGGGCGGGGTAATCTCGCGGGTGATCAGGTCTTTCATGGGGTCCTCGTTTGTTTAATCTGCAGCAGCAAATCGTCGATACGTTCCAGCAGCTCGGCGGCGTATAGGTCCGGGTAGCGGTTCCGTGGAACCGTCGCCGACCGGAACGTGATGCCCAGTTGGTGCGCAACTTCCGACGCGCTCTGCGCCAGCTTTAGTTCGGCCTGCGCGCGACGCACGGCCACAGCGGTAGGGTCTGCCACGACTAACGCTCCTTATCCGTTTAGGCGATCGGGAACGGGTAGGCCGTCGGCGCGGCGTACGAGGCATTGCCGACGCGCAGGACGTGGGCCCCAACCCGATTCTTACCGCCGAAGCCGACCGCGGCGACGTAGTTGTTCTGCTGGTACGGGAACCGGCTCATGGGCTCGCCCTGATTGATCAGGCCGCGCAGCGCCGGCTGGGGGTACTCGCGCAGCGCCAACGGCTTGACCGCCGCGTCGATGGCGACGTGGACGATGTACCCGCTGGGGAGGCTGCTCCACTGCACGATGTACGTGTTCTCGTGCATCCCAATGTAGGTCATCGTGCTCGCCAGCGGCAGGTTGAGCCCGGGGGCCTGCAGCGGGTCGATCGTCTCGTCGCCAGTCGCGGGGATGACGCTGATCATGTTTCGCGTCGCGGGGGCAAAGCCAGCCAGCAGGCGGATGGCCGCAACCTGATCGGACGCCACGAACGCCACGATGCGGCTGCCGTTCTGCGGGTGCTCGATCAGATCGTTGTAGATCGCGGTGAACGGGTTGGCCGCATCGGAGATGGCGGCAGCCTGTGCGCTATAGTGGCTATCGGTCGCGGCGCCGTTGCTCGACTGGTAGACCACGTCGTCTCCGTTGGCCAGGCCGTAGACGGTCAAGTCTTCGCCCAGGCGGGGGTCGGTGAAGTTGAAGCCTGCGCCGTTGTAGAACAGCGGCGCCAGCATTTGACGACGCACCCACTTCGCGTAGGCCGAGACCATCTGGTCGAGGCTTTCCGCGAAGTCGCGCAGCGTCATCTGCTCGAACGTCCAGAAGTTCCAGCCTTCGGCGGTCCCTCCCTTGAACAGCGGTACGCCGGCGATGTACGAACCGCCGCCCTTCACCGGCTGCGGGCGACCGTTTTCGTCGAGCGCCTGAAACTCGTTGTCGGCACCGAGCCGGACCGCCAGCTGCGACTTGGTCGTCGGGTCGGCGAAGACGCGGACGTGCCGCTGGATTTCCGCATTGGCGGTGGCGACGGTCTCGAGCTGGGCCTCCAGCAACGCGACGCGGTCCACCTCACTGGCGATCACGTCGCCGTTTTCGTTCAGGTCGAGGTCCTTTTCCTGCCAGATTCCGTAAATGGGCATGGCGTGTACTCCTAAAGGGGTGTTTGCGGGTCGTGCGGTACTCGCCGCCGTGCCCATTTGGGTTAATGGTTGTTAGTTCGGGCAGTCGATGCGGACGTTCTTGTCGTACGCGGTCCCGGGCGCGACGGCGGTGCCTTCCAGCACGCGGCCGACGACGACGGACGTGGTGCCGGCGGTGTCCGCCAGCGTTCCGGTATCGGAGAGGTAGAGCGAGGCGTTGTACGCCTGCGTCACGGTGTAACCCGAGACGACGCCGTTCTTCATGCCGGTCAGGGCCTCGCCCGCCTTCACGGTGCGGAGTGCCAGGCGAGCGCCGGCGGCGTTCGTGGCGCTCGTGGCGAGGGACTGAATCCACTTGCCGCTCGTGTCCTTGCGAACGAACGTGCCAGCGGTGATGTCGGCAGCGGCGACGCCGTTGTCCTGCTCGCCCCATTCGACGACTTCGATTCGACCTGCGGTGGTGGTGGCTACGGTGGCCATGTGAGACTCCTAAAAGTGAGGGTTAAAAGCGGCTCGACGCAACGCTTGCCGCGCCGCCGTAGCCATTGGTTCGCCTGGGAATGTTAGAACCCGCCGGAGCCTTGTGGCCGTGGCTGCCGGGCGTGCCGCCAAAGCCGCTCGGGCGTGGGTTGTCTTTGATGTATTGGTCGCAGGCGGCCTTGACCGCCTTCGCGATGGCCGATTGGTCGGCGCCGGGCTGCAGGTCGAGCGTGGGCCGCACGTACCGCTCCGCCACGCCCGCGTAATCCTTGCGCGTAGGGTCAGCCAGGTAAACGGCAATCTCGCGGTCGACGGCCTTATCGTGCCGTTCCTGCGCGAGGTCGCGTTCCAGCGACTCACGCTTCGTGCGCTCGTCGGTGGCGACCTTCTCCCACTCGCCCTTGGCCTCGGCTTCCTTCCGGTCGCGTTCCGCCTTGTCGGCCGCGGCCTTGTCGGCGGCGGCCTTTTCCCACTTCGTGCGCTCGGCGGCGATGGCCGCGGCGATCTTCGCGTCGGTGTCGTCGGCCTTGGGTGGCTCAACGGGTTTCCCGGCCGGCTTGTTCTCTCCCTGCGACTCGCCCCCTTCATCGGGCGTGTCGTAATGGATGGAACCCATCAGGCTACGGTGGAACGTGTACGGGTTGGGGATTGGCTTGAACATAATTGTTTAGGGGTGAACGGTTAGCGTCGATACTCAACGCGGCAACGGCATTGGAAGGAACAGCGGCGCCCACCGGGCAGGATCATGTCGTCTATCGGAATCCAGCCAGCCTCGGTCAGTTCGACGCAACCGGGCACTTCCGGCGTCCCATCGCTGCAGGACTCGCTCGCGGCGTCGAGCACGTTGAACGCGAATCGGTAGCCGACGGCGACGTGGGACGCGTACCGCGACGCCTCGTACTGCTGCCGCGCGTCGGCGGCGTAGTACCCCGCCCTTCGGAGTACCGCGTCAGGATCGGTGTAAGTCCCGTCGGACAACGCCCGGGCGAACACGCCAAGGCGGACCAACGCGAACGCGAGGGCGGCGGCAAGTCGGCGGTCATCTTCGTCCGTCAACTGCCCCACGCCCCCGCCTGCCACGGCTGCGAGTGCGATTTGGTAAGCAATGAGCGTGTCGCGCATCGCCGATTGCCACTGCGACAGCGTGATGGACCCAGCCATCATCGCCCGCGTTGTGCGTTCGATCTCGGCGGCCATCGCATCGCTATAAGCGTCGACCGTCGCCTGTACCGCGTCGGGCAGCACGAGGCGGCGGGTGCCGATGCCGTAACGCTGTTCATCCCGAAGGAACCACCACGCGGGCGGTTGCGGGGGGACGGCTTGGCGGACGGCGTACAGCGTGGCGTCAATCATCCCCGCGTATTCGGCGGGCACGGCAGCGGCCCACGATTGGCGGGCGGCGTCACGACGTTGGCCCAGCAGGAACGGCAACAGGAATAGCCACTCATCCTCTTCCCGATCGGCCTCGGGCGTGCCGACGATCTCAAGGTCGGGGATGGCGAGGGCTTCGGCCATTACATCTCTTCGGAGGGAATCGACCCCGGCCCCGCCTTGCGGGCGATGATCGTCTCGACGTCCTCGACCGGACCGCCGGCAGCGACGGTCAACCCGGCCTGCGGGTCGGCCAGCTTGGCGAGCGCCACACCGTCGGCGATGTCGCGGGTCCGACGGGACGTTTCCAGTTCCACCTGCTTCAGCTGGTCCCACATCGTCTGCGGCAATGCCGCGCGAGGCTTGAAGCTGCCATGAAGCAACCTGCGACGAAACGCAGCGTCGGCGGCCTGCGCCGTCCCCACGCCCGTACCGTAATTGCTGATGCCCAGCAGGATGCGCCAACTTTGGGCGATCCGCAGGGCGTCCCACAGTGAGGCTTCGTAGCGGGCGCGGGCCTTGAGGATCAACTGTTTGACCGGCATCAGCAGGTTGCTGATGGATTCGCCAGACAGGCCGCTGAGGGCCTTCATGTCGGCCAGGACCATCTCGGGATAGTTCCGCATGAGCTGGCCGATCAACGACAGCCAATACTCGCGGGCCTCGCCCTGCTGTAGCTGCGGGACGATCGCCTGCAGGAACGGCGTCGGATCGTCCTTCTGTAGCTTGACGTACTTCGCGTAATGGCGGCCCATCATGAAGTTCTTGGGCGGGTCGCCGGCGCCGGCCGCCAGCCATTCGGGGTAACCGTGGTCGTAGACGCTCCACCCCTGCGCAGTGGCGATGAGGTTGATCCAGTCGATCGTCTGCCACGCGCCGTAGTGGGCGGGCAGGCCGCGGTCGCTGTCGTCGTCACCGACGTGCATCGCGATGACGATCGGACAGACGCCCAGGCGGTTCACCTGCTCGGCCGGCGTCAGTCGCTCCACGCCGTCATACTTGAGCGAGAACGACGTTTTCGTCAGTCGTTCCTCAACCTTCACGACCCGGCGTTTCTCGCCCAGTTCACCGTTGAGGATCTCATAGGCCAGCAGCACGTCGACCGCGTGCCCGCCCTTGTCGGTGTCGTAATCCTTCAGCCGCCTCGGATGCTCGAATTGGATCGTCACCTTGCGCCGGGAAGGGTCGACGGCATCGTCGCGGGCGACGACGCGCTGAATGCACGTCCCGAGGTTGGCCAGGTAGTTCTGGTAACGCTCCTTGGCGATGTCCAGTTCCGAGTCCTGCCAGATCGCGGTAATACCATCGCGTAGCGCGTCGCTCGGCGGTTCGCCCTTGGCGTCGTCGGCCAGTTCGATCTCGTCACCGAACGCGCCGCTCAGGCACGCTTGATAGGGGTCGACAATCGACTTCGTCGTCACCTGCGCGACGATCTTGGCCGTCTTGTCGTTGTCGTCGGTGCAATCCAGCCCGGTCAGGTCCTGGTAGATCGCGTCGAGTAACCCGCCCTCTTGTCGCGTCCGGTAGACGCTGCCGTGGTAACGCAACTTCCACTCGGCGTAATGGTTCGCCCACGACTGCCAATCCCACAGGAACGGCTGGTCGCGGAACCTCGCACCGTTGTGCATCGCCGTCTCGGTGCCGTAGAAGAGTGGGGAAGGCATTGGATCGGGTTAACGGCGGTGGCCGGCGGCTGCGAAGGGGTCGTGCGGGATTGATCGGCCACGGACGGACTTGAAGGCGTCGAGGTCCCAGGGCTTGCTTTCGTCGGTGAGGAACGCATACGCACCGCTCGCCCCGTCCCCTTGATCGTCGTGCGGCCCCAGCGGGAACGCGATCAACTCTTCAATGAAGTCTTCGTTCCATGCGGCGCTTTGCACGAGGAACACGTCGCCACGCTCGCACGCGGCGTTGAACGGGCCCGACCGCGTCAATTTAGAGTTACGGGGAATTCCGGTGAACCGGGCGTCGAAGCCGTCCAACATCCGCTCAAAGTGCGACTTGACGATCTTTCCGGACGCAGCCCCTTCCTGTTCGATGCGAATGGCCACGTCGCGGCCATCGGTCATCGCGTATTGCTTGATGCGATCTTCGACCACCTTCGCTGAGACGCGGGCGCGATGAACGTGAAGGATGTAATAACGGCCATCGGCCGTCCGCCCCATCTTCACGCCTGCGAGCCAGTCGGGGTCGTCGTTGCCATTCTCGCCCTCGGCGGTAGCGGCCAAGTCCCAGCAGCGGACAACCTTCGTCAGCTGCGGGACGCGATCAGCCTCGATGACCTTGAACCACTCACGCTTGAAGTAGCCGCCCTCGGGGTCGGTCGGGCGCTGCTGGAAGAGCGCAGACCACGTACGCCCTTGCTTGCGGAACGTCTCGAAGTGGTCGGCGGTAAACCATTCCTTCCACAAGCGTTCACCAATGGATCGGCCCAGCGGGTCGTCAGCGCGCTCGGCGATGGCCGGTAGACAGATGACGTGCCACACCTTGCCGTCGCGGCACCCGATCGGCCCCGACTCGCCCGCCCATCGCTCGGGCAGGATGCGCCCGGCCAAATCCTTCTTGTTCCATCGCGTCTGGACGATGATCTCGAATCCGCCGGGAATCAGGCGGGTCCGCAGATCGTCCTGATAAGCCTCAAGCGTCTTCTTTTGGATCGTCTCGCTGTCGGCTTCCTCTCGCCCCGCTACCGGGTCGTCGATGATGATGCCGTGCCCGCGGTTGCCGGTCAGACCGGACAGGATGCCGCCGGCCATGAACTCCGATCCGTTCGACAGCGACCATTGGTCCGCGGCGCTCGACTCATCGCTGATCGTAGCGCCGAAGATCGGGACATAGCCGGGGGAGCGGACGATCTGCCGGGCCCTGCGGCCCTGCTTTCGGGCGATGTCGCTGGCGTAGGATGCTAGGATGATCTTGGAGCCAGGCCGCCAACCCATGTACCACGCGGGGAAGACGACGCTGGTATACGTGCTCTTAGCCGAGCCGGGCGGCATGAACACCATCAGCCGCTGAATCTCACCACGGGCCACCTTTTCCAGATGGTCCAGTAGCAGCAGGTGATGGGCGGCTAACGTCGTCTCAACCGGCTCGAACAGCCAACCCGTCGGGTCTTCCTCGGCGGGCTTGCCGGGAATGTTGACGGCGTTAGCGAACCCGGTCAGAGACGCCCGCGCCCGCCGGCGCCTCAGCAGTTCCCGCGCTGCTTCTTGTGGCGATACGGATAAGGTCGTCGTCGCTGGCACGGTTCACGGTGACGGTTACAGTGGGGCTGCCCGGCTCTTGCACAATGCCCAGTATGCGGGCCAGCAGTTGCAGGTACGGGGCGGGGTTGTGCGTCTCGATCTGGCGTTCGATGACCGTCACCTCGCCGCCCTGCTCGATCCCCCTCTGCTTGTACTTTCGGATCTGGACGAACGCCCCCATCCGCTCGGCCTGGCGCCAGTCGATGACGGGCTGTCCCTCAGCATCCAGCGTGAGGAACGAACCCATATTCGACGCGGCAAGAGCGGCGGTCATCTCTCGCACCCAATCGGGACTGAGATTGGCGCGGGCCAGGCGACGCCCTATCGCTTCCCTAACCTTGACAAAACTCAACGTACGGGAGGCGGTCGATTCGAGGTTCCGGCGGTTGTCCGCGGCATAGCCAGCCATCTCGGCGGCCTTGGTGGCGTTACCGCCAGCGGGGCCAATGATGGCGTCTACGAACAGGCGTTGCTTGACGGTTAGGCCCTCATCGTCCCACGCGCCGTCGTCGACTTCCGGCCTCGCCTCAACATCCGGCAGCACGTACGGCTTGACTTCCGTGGCCTGTACGAGCTTCTTGGTTGTTCGCTTACCGGCCACGTCTTCACATCACTTCCAGGGGGTCGAGGGGTCAGGCGACGGCTTCGAGGCGATGGGTACGCACCCGGCCACGGGGGCAATGCCGCTGGCGTTCCAACCGTGGATACTTCGACACGGCGGCGTGCCAGTGTTGGCGGACGGTTGATTCGTCCTTCTCCATCACGGTGGCCACCTGACGGAACGACGCGCGCTCATGGACGACCAGCAATGCCACGCGGGCCTGTAGCTGCGTTAATCCCGTCTTCATGAGCACGCGAACCATCTACCAGAGGGACGGGTGCGGGGTATCGTTTGGCGTAAGTACAGCAACCGCAAGGGGTAGAAAAATTGAATTGGTACACAACTACGGACACATCATGCCCCACCGGTGGCCGGTAGAGTCAATGTCGCGGCGACGCTTGCCCCGCAACCGGGCGATTCGACGATTGAGACGACGGCGGCGAACGGCAGACATGAGCCCCCACGGGCGGTACTGATTCTGGTACGCGTCGGCTATGTGCCTCAACGGGTATCCGCTGGTGCGACTGAGCAAGTGAACGTTGTTCAATTCGAGGTATGGCCGGGGCGTGCAGAATGTCCTCATCAACATTTCCCGCGCCCGCGCGAACTCAATACCCGGCACCAACGGCGACAGCTTCAGCGTCGGGCAACTCGCCGTCGCCTTCATGTAGAGGGTACTATTCAGCCCAAAATCTATCCGAGGCTTTCCGCTCATCCCATCACCTCTTTCCGTTCTCCGCGTCCCCAATTCCTTACCTCTTCCACGTCGCTGACCGCCCTGCCCAGAACCTCTTTCGGGTCGATCCGCTCGTCCACCTGATCGCCCGTCCGCAGCACGCTGGCCCGGCGCAGGTCCGCAAGCGAATCCCGCTGCTTGTCGCTCAGGGCGGCCCACCACGGCCAGACGCCGACGAACTCGCGCCGTAGCACGTCCCAGCCGCACCGGCGGGCCTGCCAGTAGGCGTAGTGGTCGAACATCTCGGGCGGTGCCGGCGGCCAGTTGTAGTCCCACGCGATGCCGAGGAACGCGGCGTAGGGCGGGCGCCACATGCGTTTGGTCATCCGGGCGACGACCAGCCGCTCGTGGCGCTGTCGCTCCTCCCGGGTGGCCTGCTGGCGTTCGGCGGCCTCCCGATCCTTGCGCAGCTTCTCCAGGCGGCGGATGTCTTTTCGGTTGGCGACGGCTAAGGGGCTTGCCATGCTTCAATTCTACGCTATATCTGGGGCGATTCAATTAAAAACCACTAGGGGTGGGGGTTAGGCGGCCTTTTCCTGCCCGTCGTCGCGCGAGTGGTAGACGGATGGGCGGATTTAATCTGGGTAGTATGAACGAAATCATCGACCGTAAGCATGGTAACCACAGAGAGATATAACAATGTATATTTAATATATACTCATATTACTTATTCTCTTTCTATCTTTCTCTCCCTGAAAACGAGGACACCTACAGACTCTCTGTAAGAGACTCTATAGGTGAGTAGTATTTAATTAATCGGAAAAAGGGAAACGACCCCTATGAGTATATATTAATTACGCGGCCACATAAACCGTTGCTGGTGCGCCCCTTGCGGCCTTTTTCTGCGTCTTAATGATTCTAGCATTAATTACTAGCTCGTTCAGAGCTTCGGTCCGTACGCGGGGCTGCATACCTTGGGTGAGCCGGGACAGCTGCGTGGTGGTGACCCCATCGGCGCCGCCGGTCCGAATTGCTTTCAGTACGCGATTGATCTCGCGTCCGAACTCTGACGACGAAACGTTATCTTGAACGGAAATGACGAGTTGGGTGACGAGGTGTTCGACCAGGGCAACGGCGTACGCTGCCACGTCGGCCGTGACGCGCGGGGAGGTGTACTCAATGCCGCAGGCCAGGATGAGTGCGACCTTGCGAGCATGTTCGACGGCCCGTGACCAAAGGGCGTCCAGAGAACTCGAGCGATGGGCAGCTTTTTGGTCCCGGCATCGAACGACGAATCGACGGAACTCCGCTTCTGCGTCCGGTTCAAAAGGGACCAGGATGGGATGCGTGCGAATAACGGCGTCGATATTGCCAGTGTCAGGCGGTGCCGGCAGCCGTCGGACGTGCCATGCTTTTACCATCGCGAGGATTTCGGAGGGAACGGCCCCGGAAACAACGTCGTCATGTTCCTTCGGATCCGGGTCATCCGACTCGAAGATGATCATGCGGCCCAGAAAGCCGTCAGCGATCTCGTCGGGGGAGAGTCCGTCGTACAGTCGCCCTGGGACGGTTGTTCCATACAGGCACACGTTCGGCTGGTCGACCTTCTTTCGCTCGTTGTTCTTTCGGTCCGCGAAGTCTTTGCCCAGCAGGACGGTGTTAGCGGAAGAGAACATCTTGGTGAGCAGGACCGGAATGGCGCGCTGGTAGTTCTGAGCGTACTTACTCATGGTCGCGCGGATCATGTGACCGATCTCGTCCAGCTGAAAAAGAACGGTGGGCTGTGCGTGAACGGTGGAGAACAGCGCAGAATCGGACGCGATGTCCTCGCCGCCAAGGATGGCGTCGACGATGCCGGCTTCAGCACAGATTTTCTTGATGCACTTTCGCGAATGATCTTTACCCGAGCCCGAAGCCCCTACGCCCAGGCAGTAGATGTTCGTTCTCAGATCCTGAGCCGTCGCCACCTTTCGGCCCAGCATGGTGCCAAAGAACGCGAGGCTGTTGGCTAAAGCGAATACAGGTTGCGGCTTGTACGCCGTCGCGTTGATCCAGCGGCAAAGTTCGCCGACAAAACCTGGGGGGTTAAGCAGGTCGGCAGGGAAAGGGGAACGATTCGGGAGCGTGGCCGACGGTTCTATCTCCGGCTCGCTCACGTACACCACGGCGCCGGGGTTCTTCGTAAGGTGCGTGCGGGCAACGCTCGCCGCCGTGCGGGCGAGTTCGGCAGCGGACAGCGGAGCAGGGTTGTTCTCGTTCCATCCGTTCAGTTTACGCATGACCTCATGGAGGCTATCACCGGCGGTGATGAACTGCCCGGCCAATGACGCGGCGGCGGTATTGCGTCCGCCAATAGCAACGGGGGAGCCGTCGGCTTTAACGGGGCCGGCCGTGAAGGCCAGATTGCCTGCCGCCAGCTGACCGATCTTAAGTGAACCGGGGCAAAGCCAGTCCGGAAGATCGGCCAGCGGCACGTCATCGGGGTGGGACGAGCTTTCCCATTCGTAATGGTTCCCGCTCATGTGCCGACTGGGCGGCGCCACGATGTAACCCCCTTCCCCGCGGGCATCGATGCCCGGAGCGATCGCGTTGTTCGAGTTGCGAAAGCCGGGGATGTAGTTGAAAAGCAGGTGACGCCCCAAACCGCCGGTTTGTGATTCGGGGGTGTGAGGGAGAAGGCCGTGAGACGTTTCTAACTCGTCCAGGCTCGCGTCGCCGCCATGACGCGGGTCCACGTCGATCACGATAAAGGACAGGCCGGTTCGAAGCCCGATGTTGGCGTCCGGCCATCGCGTCCACCATGCGGTGATCTGCGCGGCGTCCGTCGTCGCGTCAGACAATCCGTTCTTCGTGCGCGGGTGCTTGGCTGGACTGCTGCACTCGCCCTCTTTCTTCCCCTCTGGCCGCCCGCAGCTGCAGCGCAGCTCGCCCGCCTCCCCCACGGGGTTATGCAGTGGGAAGACGAGCCAGCCGCGAGCGGTGTAGGCTAGTGCGTGTTCAAGCAAAGATCGCATGCGGTTTATCCGTTCTGAGGGTGATCGAAGTAATCTCCGGGTACTTTGTCACCTGCCGAACCATGATTGATTCGGTCAGGTCAGTCAGCCGGTGGGCCAGGAACAATGAGCCCATGGCGTCGGCTACCGTGGCTGGCACCGGCTGACCGAACCGGCGTACCCACCACTGGTGGGCCTTTGTTTTGGCGTAACCATCGTGTTCCAAGCAGATGTATTCGCGGTAACGCTCGATCGGAGTGGGGCCGTAGTAGGTAACCCGCAGTGAATCGGGCTTGCCCGGCTTCGAATGCACGTCAACGATCACGCGAGCGACATGCACCCTGAAGGATTCCGAGGATCGCAGGATTGACGCGGAGTCGGCGTGCGCATCATGCTGGCCCTCACGTGGGGGGAACTGATGATGGCACGCGGGGCATTCAACGGCGGCCGCGTGAATGATCTCCTGGCATTCAGGGCATTCTTTCGTGGGGGCTGGTGCAGACGGCTTGCCCTCGCAGACGCTCGATTCTCTCATCCGGATCGCGTCGATCGGGCCGTGTCGACGAACGTTGCCACCGAAGTCGAGAACGAGGCAGTCAGTTTTGCCGGGATGCAGCCGGAATCCTCGGCCAGCCATCTGCACGAACAGCGACGTGCTCTTCGTGGGCCGTAACATCGCGATTAAGTCGATGCGAGTGACGTCGAGCCCGGTCGTAAGGCAGTTCACGTTGCAGACGGCTCGAACGGTGCCGGCATCGAGCGCGGTGATGATTTGATCGCGTTCTCCAGGGTTGGTGTCCCCCGTGACGACGGGTGCCGTGATTCTGTACGAGGCAAGTTCCCGGCTGACGTTCTCGGCATGGGTCACCGAGCAGCAGAAGATCAACCAAGACCCGCGATCGGCCCCACGCGAGACGATCTCGCGAACGGCACCACGGACCATGTCGTCCGTGTTTGCTCGAGCCTCTAGGTCCGACACGATGAAGTCGCCGTTCGCAGTGCCCACGCCGACGGTATCGATGGCAGAAGAGGTGCCTTTCGAGCGAAGAGGCGACAGGTACCCCGCCTTGATGAGCCTCGCGATGTCGGCCTCGTAGCACACCTCATGCAAGATTTTACCCGGTCCGGTAATGAAGCCCCCGGACAATCGGAACGGCGTGGCCGTGAACCCGATCACGATCAGGTTCGGGTTCATCTTTTTGCAATCGTTGATGAATCGGCGATACATGCCCTCCCCTGTCGTGGGGATCAGGTGAGCCTCGTCGATGATCAGAATGTCGAACGGGAAAAGATCGAAGGCCCGTCGATAGATCGACTGGATGGCGGCGATCGTGATCGGTGCCGATTCGCGACGGCGCAGCCCGGCCGAATAGATGCCGACCGGCGCCGCGGGCCAGACCTGCAGTAGCTTTCGTTCCGCTTGGGAAAGAAGTTCCTTAACGTGCGCCAATATCCCGACCCGCGGGGCCGGCCACTGTGGGTGGTTGAACCAGTCGTAAATCAACGACGCAAATACAACGGTTTTCCCGCCAGCCGTCGGGATGACGACGAGCGGGTTTGTGTGCTTCTCCGCGACGTGACGATTCACGGCGTGACGAGCTTCTAACTGGTAGTCCCGAAGGATCATACTTCGTTCATCCTCGCGACGGTGGCCATGCGATCCTGTCGTTCGGACCACTCGTTAAATCGTTCGCCGATGCGGACGTGAAGGATCTTCGACGCGGCCAGCTGCGACATGTCAGCGTCAGTCAGGTCGAACGCCGTTGCCAGCATGAACGCTGGCCGGCCGTACCCCTGCCAGTACTCGCGGTACAAATTGACTTGTCGAAGCATGGCGCCAACGGAGGTCGCCCGGGACTTCACTTCGATGATCAGTTCTTGGTCGAACGAGCCGGAAGATGACTGAAAGAAAATCTTGTACAGCACGTCGAGAAAACCGATGGTCTGCTTGTAGCTGCCCTGTCCTTTTGTGAGTGGCACTTCGGTCGCGCGAGCCACGGAGCGGACCGTGACTGGCGCGTGAGCGGGAATCATTGCAGCGACCTGCGTGGCGACGTCCGGCGTCATCAGGTACTGGCAAATCCGATCGTGCAGCCCGTCGGCCTTGTCGGGGTCGGCGAACCCAAGATTGGCGATCAGTGTCCTATCCGTCGCTCGCACGGTTCCTCCTTGAAAAGCAGATATGTTGCTCACTGCAGCACCTCCACGACTTCCCCGCCCAGCGTGGATTTAGCATCTTCCACTGCCCCGGCACCGACGAGCGAGGCTGGGAGGATGGAGAGTTCGACGGAGCGATAGCCGGGGGTCTGTTTCGTGTTCCGCCACGTCGTGCCGTCGAGATTGCGATATTCCACCCAATCGCCGTCGGGCGAGTAGCCAGCGTCGATTGCCTCGGCGAACGGGATGGTCTCGGGTATGAACAGATGATCGGGGCACGCGCGGGCCTGTTCGGCTTCAGCCAGTACGCGGTTGTGTTTGGCGCAGGTCCACGCCCCCCGGCCGGTCATCTCGGCCGTCGCGTGGACGCACGACCTGCAGGTGACGGCGGGCAGTTCTTCCCCAAAGCATCGCGCCCGGTGTGGGCAGTAAACGCACGGCGGCTTAGCGGCCGATTCGGCAATGCGTGCCGGCGGGTTCTTGGCGGCCACGACCTGCCCAGCAAAGGAAAGCAGTCGTTCGGCGTCCGCACGTACTTCTTCGATGCGAAGCCGCTCCGAATAGAGCTCGTCTGTGTCTTTGTTCACCGCCAGGTACAGCCCCCGGGGCAACTCGGCCAGGAGCATGCCGACCGACAATTGCGCGAAGTGCTCCGGCTTGGCTTCCCGCAGGCCTTTACGGCGTAGTTCCGTAAAAGACTTGTTCGAGTGCGTCTTGAACTCGCAGGCGTGCCACGCCTTTCGGGCCTCGGGGACGCCCAGGGCAGCGCCGTCGATCTTGCAGACGAAATGCCCGGCGACGGCGGTGTATTCGAACTGTTGCCCGGTCGCAGGGTCGACCGTGTGAACCTCCGCGCCGATGGTCCGGAGGTTGGCCGCGAATCGCTCCTCCGCCAAGTGGCCGGTTTCGAACAGCCGAAGCATTCGGCCAGCGAAGGCTTCCTTCCCGGCCCAGCGGAAATCGAACCAGAGCTTTCGCGCGCACGGATGGCCGATCTGGGACGCGCCCAGCCGTTGCGATAGGCGGGACTTTTCCGCCTTCTCATATGCCGCGTATATCGCGGCGACTGTGGCTGAATCTTCGGGCGGTTCGGGTAACTTCGCCATGCTTTCTCCTGCTAAAGCCGGCGGTGACTGTTACGCCACCACCGACCGAAAGGGGGACGGTTACGACGCCTTTCGAGCCCATGGCGGTTTGCCGGTAGACGCCGCCGCGCCCGCTGCCGCAGGCTTGGCGACCGGCGGCACGGTGCTGCGCGGCGCCGTGGCACCCGATAGGCTCGAATAGCCCTTGATCTCGTTGCGCGGCGAGTACTGCCCATCGCCCGGCTTCACGATGACGTGAATGATGCACGGGATGTTGTGCAGCTCCGCCGAGTCCGAAACCCGCAGCTTGCCGACGGCGTGACAGATGGCCGACAGGTCCTTCCGGGCGATCTCGACCGCCGTCGCGTTTGGGTTGTCCAGGTTGAGGTTCGACCAGACCTTACGGCCCTTGAACTCACCGTCGGTGATGGTCCACGTCATCGCGAGCCGCTGCCCGGTGCCCGCGGCGGTGGCCTTCATCTCCGATTCGGTGATCATCGCTTCGTACTGGTCGGGCGGGATCGGCGTCATCGGTGCCGAGGGTTCCACGTTGTTCGCGTCAAAGTCTAAGTTTGCCATGATGTTTTCCTTTTCTGAGAGGGTTACAGTGTCCGTGTCCGTTTCGGGGCTCACGCCCCGCGTCACGCGGCCGGTGCCGCCTGCGATGCCTTGGTGACCTCCGCCATGAACTCTTGCCAGTTCATGGGGATCTCGTATGGCAGTTGCCCGTACGCGCCACGGCCGCCGCCAGGATGCGCCGGCCGTTTTTGCGTGTAGATCTTTCGCTCGTTCGTGCTCGTAGCGCGGCTCGCCTTTTTGTTGAACCCCGCGTCCTGCTTGTTCACGATCGTCTTCACGTTCGCGAACAGGATGGAATCGGCCCAGCGAAACAAGGCGTTGCTGGCCTTCTCCTGTACATCGAACAGGTAGGTGTCGTACGGGTCCGCGAGCGGATCGTTAAACACCTTTACCTTGACGTGCCCGATGATGATCGTGGCCATGCCGCGTTCCTCGCGAAGCGCGTCGAGCCCGTCCATCAGTTCCTGCCAAAGCTTCAGGGCCTCCACGTAGCCCTTGCCGAACCCGCCACCGACACGCTCGATAGACGGGACACCGGCGTTCGCGCACGTCTGTTCCCAGACCAGCCGCTCGAGCGTGCTGGCGGAGTCGATCACGACCGTCTTGTGATCGTGCTCCTCCTGGTACAACACGCGGATCGCTTCGAGCACGTCCGCGTACGACCGGGCGGTGGGGAACTTCGCCACGTCCAGGTCGTCGATGCCTTCCTCTCCCTTGATCGGAATGAAAACAGGATTCTCGGCGCCGCCGGCGAACGTGGACTTTCCGATCTTTTCCACGCCCAACAGGACGATGCGAGGGGCCTTCAAAGCCCGTCCCTTACTGATGCTGGCCAAACTGAGTGCCATGCTGTCCCTTCCTTTCAAACTTCCCGCCAGCCGTTAGGCCGCCGGGTCGTCGTGTGCGGTGGTCGCTTGTCACAGTCGTGCCGTCCGCCCACTGGTTGTGTCGATCTAAGAGCCACCGCCGCGGGTTAGGCGGCCGTGGCCCGCTCGTGGGTTATTGCATCACATCCATCGTGACCAATCCGCCCGCGGGCTTTTCCGTTTCAACCACCTGCGCCGCTGCCCTGTTCTCGCGCCGGATGGTTCGGTAGACCTCTTCGCGATGAACGCCGACGTCTTTCGGGGCAGTTATGCCCAGCCGCACCTTGTCCCCGCGGACGTCGACGATCGTGATTTCGATGTCGTCGCCGATCATGATTCGTTCCAGTCGTTGTCGTGATAAAACCAACATGGCGGCGTCCTTTCCGGTTGATCCCCTCAAGTGCTGGCCGGGCCGTGGGTGTGAGCCCGGCCAGTTGGGGAGGGGGAAACGTTGCTTCGTTACTCGAACCGGTCGCCCGTATGCTTTGCGTCCCACTCCGCCTGCTCTTGCTCGTCGGTCTTCAGCTCCGGCCGGTCGATGTCGTCCATCAGGCGATTCAGGCACCGTGCGATGTGCTCGGGGTGGTAGTGCTCCTCCAGCCGGTGCCGCCGGACGACGACCGCGGCCTGCTCGAGCGTGGGCCGTTCGGGCGCCGGCTGGTGGATCGCGGTGGTTTCGGTTTGTTGTTTGGTCATGTTCAGTCTCGCTGGTTTGTTGTTGATGCCGCTGACGATGTCCGCGATATGGTCGATCAACGCAGCCGCTCCGCTTCCGCATGCCGCGTCTTCACGAGGTCCTTCTTCAGTTCCAGCAGCCGCGTGTAGATGCCGTCGGCGGTGTCGGCCTCCAGGTCGTCCATGATGTCGGTCAGCTCGTCGGCGATATCGACCCGCGCGCACCATCGGCGGTCGACGTGGACCTTGTCGGGCTGGTACGTGCCGAACGCCGGGACGAAACTCATGCGGGGCTCTCCGCTCTCGTCAGCGAATGCCGTTGACGACCATGGGCTGTGGGGGTTAGTGTCGATCATGTCGTACCTCTCTGTTAGGTGCGGCCGTGCCGACGGGTGCTACTAACACCGCGTCGGTTTTTGTTTGCCCTGCCGGAACGTCCGGGGAGGGCCTTCAATCGCCCCACCACCCCGTTAAGGCTGGCGGGCGAACACGTGGAGTCGTCCCTACACCACCTTCATTCGCTGCCGGGGCAGGTTCGCCTTGATCTGCTGCAGCGTCACAATCGCGTCCGATGCCAACGCATCAATCTGCTCGGATTCCGGCACCGTCACGTTGTTGTCTTCCGTCGCCGCGTGAACCGCCTTCAGCGTGGCGTGTGCCTCGCCGTTGGCCCTTACCGCGTGGGCCAGCATGTCGCCGCCGTCCGAGTCGGGCGCGAAGCAGACGATCAGCCCCGTGCTGGCGAACGCCGCCTGCCCGACGTGGAGGCGGACGTCGCTCTGCATGCGCTGCAGCCACAGGTTGACGGTTCGGTAGGTGGGGTCGGTGTTGCCTGCGAGGTAGTTGTAGACCGTGCGTTCCTCGCAACCGGCCCAATGCGCCAGCTGCTTCACCGTCAGCTCGCCCGCGTCGATGTAGTGCTGTAGGGCGGCGACCAGCGATCCGAAGTTCATTGCGTTCTTAGTCATGGAAGTGAAATCCGTTTCGTGGGCCTGCGGCTATCGTTAGATGCGTTACTTAGGCGGCGGCGTTCGGGTTACGAGCGTCGTTGGCGCTCACCGGTTGGTTGCCGGTGGCGGTGAGCTGCGGCCGAAGGGATTCCAGTTGAACGAATCGCTCTTTGGCCACGTCGCGCAACGTCTTCGTGAGGGTCTTGTGGCCCCGGCGCTGTCGCTCCGCCTCAACCTGTCGCTCGAACTCTTCATCACGAATGTTGATTGCCATGATGAGGCGATTATGTAGCGATTTAGTACCGAAGTCAAATATATTTGTAGCGATTTTGTATCGCATCGCTACGCATTGTTGCCTAAATCGTTACAGTGTCGTAACTAATGAGGGAATGCCGGTGTTTGGAGACGCGTTCAATAAGTTGGTCACCGAAGAATTGCGGTGGTCGATCCGTCGTTTTTCGGCACAGACAGGATTGAGCACCAGCACGTTCAATCGCATCAAAGCGATGGACTCGCCTCGCGAGCTCTATCCTTCAACGGTTGAGAAGATTACTGCGGGGCTCGGGTGGTCAACCGCGGAGTTCAATAGCTGGTGGGCCGGCGTGCAGTACGGCGACCCCGTGCGACGGCTGCGAGCGCGCATGATCGATATGCGGGTGAGCGTCGAACAACTGGCCGACGCGACGCAGCGCGGCTTCGATGCCGTTGGCGCGGCGCTTGAGAATCCGCGCATCATGAGCCGCGAACTGTTTGAGGAACTGAGGGCGGCGCTAGACCGAATCGGTAGGGAGCGTGCGGAAGGGACCGCCAAGCCCAAGGGGGACGCGGGGGCGGGCGGGAAGTCAAAGGCGGGGTGAGGGGCGAGGGGTACGGTCTTAACTTTTTGGGAGGGTTATGTCTGACAAAATCGGCCTGAACGCGTACGTGGTGAAGATGCGTAAGCGCATGACAGCTTCGGATCTGGAAAGTTCCCTCGGTGGCCCGCACGATGCGACGGCAGTGTTCTACGACTACCTGAACCAGCGACGAACTACCACGACGAAGGTTCAGCGAACATCGACCGCGTTCTCGGTGATCCGGCTGGAGAAGGACGAGACGATTCCATCTGTGCATGGCCTTATTGAGTTTGGAGAGTACGGCCGCGCGGCTACGCTGAAGGATGTAGAAAGCGGTTCCACGACACACCGAAAAGGTAGGAACGAAAGCGAGTTCTCCCCCCGTTATTTTCGAGCCCACTTCCCGAACGGGCGAACGCGCGGTGTGTTCCTCGTTCAGCAAAATGGCAGCGACAAGACCAAGGCTACGATCGAGAACGACCTTCGGTCTTACTGCGAAAATTGCGAGCTGACCTTGGCGATGAACCCGCTCACTCACCAGGAGGCGCTGGAGAAGTTTCTAGGCCAGGGCCAGGCCAAGACCCTTCGCGTTACTCGTTATGTTCGGAATCAATTTTCGGACGAGATTCTGAGGGGAATGAAGGTTGATGGCGAGCAGCTGGATCAGGGCGCCGAGGTGGAAATTGTGATTCGACACTCCAATCTGGTCAAGCGAATCGGAGCCGCCGCGCTCAGTGTGTCACAGCGGGCAACCGCCGCAAGGGATCTGATCGAAATCGCTGGATTGGACGGATACGATGATGTTGCGGTCGACGTCCAGCTGGCAGGAAAGACCCGAAAGATGAGTTTGACAAGTGCTGGTGGGACAGCTATGCGATACGACGTGACGAACGATATTGAACTGGACGGGGACGGACACCCAACCTATTCGTCAATAGACACTTACGCGAAAAAATTATGTCGAGACTTGGTGGACAAAATCGTCTAGAATCCATGCCATGACACGGTTCTTCAACATTGGACCGATTGTCTGGGACCATTTCCGTCCCTTCCGTTTTGGGGAGAAACGGCAAACGAGTTTCCAGCACATCGCCGTCTTTCTCGTGATTCCGATCCTATTCGGGGTCGCGCTATCGTTTTGGAAGCCGGCCGGAGCTCGCTCACAGCAGGCCGCGTTCATGACTGCCTACTCCTTGGTGGCGGCCGTGATGCTGGCTCTTTTGCCGGTCGTCCAAAGCATTCTTGGTTTTACCCCTATCGACCGAGAGCGAGTGTTTTTGGAGCGAGATAAGCCACTTTGGAGAGAACAGGTCATTCGCCTTCAGGTGTTACGAGAGCTCTACTCTGAGATCTCGTTTGCTGTCCTAATACTTGTCGTATCGTTGGCTCCAGCTATGGCTGCAGGCGCTAGCGCTCTGCCGCTTTGGGCTCTTCAGGGGTTGAGTGCTTTCGTCTACTCCGTCGGATTCTCTGCTGCGATCGCTTGCGTACACATAATGACCAATGTGTATCTGGTTTTGGATGCGCAAGCCAAAGAGGCGACTCGCTTTCTCGACAAGGCGAACCCTGACGCCGCTCATCCCTCTCAAGAGAATCGGATGTCGAGCGGTTCATCTGCGGCATGAAAAAGGCCGTTCCTCCCTGAACGGCCACTGCGTCAATCTACCCCGCCGCCACCCCGTACTTCTCCGGCTCCGACGCCAGGCAGTACAGCACCGTCGCCCAGAACCGCAGCGGCGGCACGTCCGGATCGCCCGTCAACAGGTGCGGGTATCGTTCCTCAAACGAGCGTACCAGCGCCTTGCGCGCCGCCTCGCTGCCCAGCCCGTAGACGTGGATCAACTTCAGTTCGAACTGCATGGCCGACGTCGGCGTTTCATCTGTCGGTTCGACCCCGCGCCGTTCGATGTCCTCGTGTGTCTGCACCGTTGAACGCGGCGTCCGCTTCATCCGCTCGGGGTTCAACTCCCCTTCCACGTAGATCCCGCCCAGCTGCTCGGGGAACGCCAGCCGCAGCACGCCGGCCTCGGCGCACTTGCCCAGCATCGTGTGGGGCATCGTCCGCCAGCAATCACTTTCCGGGTTCTCGCGTTCGCCCCATCGCACCGTGTGCGCGTACAGGAACCGCTCGCCGTTCAACAGCCGGTAAGCGTACGCGGTGGCGCTGACGAGCCTGCCCTCGCCGTCCTCCGCGAACTTCGTGACCTCGTTGCCAGCGTACTGGCCGGTGCGGTGCGCGATTGTGCGGATGCCCTCGATCGTCAGTTCGAACTCGACGACGCGATGCCCCGCGGCGCCGGGGCAGTCCCGGAATTTGGGGTAGACCGTCCTGCTCCAAGCGTTGAGGTTGTGCTTCGCGCAGAAGTCCAGCATGTGCCGGTATTCCTCGCGGGACAGTTCGGGGAACCGGCTACGGCGGTGCGCCTCTTCCGATTCCGTCAGTACCACCTTCACGCCATCGTCGGAACTCTTAGCCATCACGGCCTCCCGTTGTAAATCCCCATCCGTGGATGTGTTCGGTCTTCTACAGGGAGGGATTATACTCCATAAGTACGGGAAGTGTTAGGATAAAGTCACTTATCCCCACCCTGTCCACCAAGATTGTGTTTCTGGCCCGAACCGGGATAGGCTACGCCCCATGCTCCGCCGCCTCTGGTCGATCCTCGCCACGTTCGCCCGCGACGTCTACGACTTCGCGTTCCCGCCGTTCCACGAGCCCCCGCCGCCCGGCGGCTTTCCCGTCGAGACGCCGAAGAAATCCGAGTAGCCGATTTGCCTCCCCGCCGTTCGTAGCGTATCGTGACCCCGTCACAGTCACCGGAAGCGGGACTTGCGACTGCATACCCCGACCGAACGCCGTCCGCCTACCTCGCACAAGAGAGGTGGGCACGCGATGGAACCCTACTACAGCGAAAACGGAATCACGATTTTCCACGGCGATTGTCTAGAAGTCGCTGATGGGCTGGAGAGTGATTCCGTCAACCTGATCCTAACCGATCCGCCGTACAGCAGCGGAACGCGCCGTGAGGGTGCCAAGGGCGTCCGCAAGAGCATGAACCGTGAGACGGCGGACGACGCGTGGTTCGGGACTGACTGCCTTACAACCAACGGCTTTCTGTGGCTGATGCGAGGTTGCGCTCGCGAGTGGCGGCGACTGTTGAAGCCCCACAGCCACATACTGAGTTTCATTGACTGGCGGATGAATCCTGCGCTGGCCGGTGCGATCGAGACAGCGGACCTGCGACAGTCCGGCGTGGTCGTGTGGGACAAGATGATGATCGGCATGGGCGCGTGCTTCCGAAATCAGCACGAGTTCATCCTGCATTTTACATACGGCGTGGGACGCGAGCCATTCCGCCGGGACTGCCCCAACGTGCTGCGCTACCCCGCGATTCGCGGCGGCCTACATGACTGCGAGAAGCCCGTCGACCTGCTGTCGAAGTTGATCGAAGTGACAACCGACGCAGGCGAAACGGTCTGCGATTTTTTCGCGGGCAGCGGTTCGACTTTGGTAGCCGCAAAGGCTGTCGGGCGGTGCGCGATCGGCATCGAATCGGAAGAGCGATACTGCGAGATCGCCGCCAACCGCCTGCGCCAAGGCGTTCTCTTCGGATCGGAGGTGGCCTAATGGAACGGCTCCTATCGACAACCAAAGCAGGCGAGGCGCTGGGCGGCCTCCATCGTAACGACGTCTGTCGTTTGATCCGCGACGGCAAGCTCACCGCTAAGAAGCTGGTGGTCCGCGGCCGTGGTGGTAAGCCGCGCTACGCCGCCCCCCAATCCTCCATCGACCAGTTCATCCGCGAGATGCCCGACGCGAAGGGCGACGCGCGGCCGGTTCGGCGCGCGCCTCGTCGCGGGAACCTGCGCGACGTGATTGAGTTCGTTTGACGTCCCCGAACAACTGACGCTCCACATGACTCGCCACCTCTCCCAACTTCTCCCGCAGATCGCCGCGGATGTAATACTCGTCCACCGGGTAGCGGAACCGTCGGCCCATCACGACCGCGATCAGGTCGGAGTCGACGTTGGCGCCCACCATCAGCGTGCGGCCCATCGCGCGGAGCGTCTTGAACCCGGCGCGGTACCGCTCAAGTTCAAGCCCCGCCACGAACCGCTGGAAGTTCTTGCCGATCGTGTCGTTTCGCCCCGTCGTCAGCAGGCCCCGCTCGTCGCTGGTCGTTCGAGCCGCGTTGCACCGTTTCCCCTGCTCGCTCAGGAAGAACAGGTGCGGCTCGGCAGGCGTGATGCCCTTCAGCTTGAACAGTTTATCGCGATGCGCCGCGCTCGCGTCCAGCGCAGCCCACACGACCGCGGGCAACGCCGCGACGCGCGGCCTGTTGTTCTTCACGCGAGGGAAGACGACGACGCCCTGCTCGCGCTTGAACGCCTGCCGTGGGACGGCGGAGCAATCGTCCGAACCGAAGCCGGCGAACAGCGCCAGCAACATCTGCGCGTACAGGTGCGGATTGCGTTTCTTCCCCTTGGCGGCGGTCAACATGGTTCGCAGGTCGTCGACGGACCACGAACGGGCGCCGTGCTTCAGGTCGCGATCGTTGCGGTCGCGATCGATCCGCGCGGCCGTCGGCGGGTCGAAGTCGTCGCCGTAATCGGGGGACCGCATCAGGTGCTTTCGAGCGGCCACGTCCAGGGCGGCGCGAACGATGACGATGTGACGATGGGCCGCCTGCAGCCCACGCCCGACCGCTCGTGCCCGAATGGCGGTGAAGTGCTTGCCGGGCGCGGGGTCGCCGGGGTAGCCGGCGCAGAACTCTTCCAGGTCGGTGGCGAACGAGGTCGATTCCTTCAACTTGCGATCCAGCTCCATCCGGCACTTGGCGAATTGGACGGCGCTCAGTTCCCCATCGTCGAGCCGCTTCTTCTGCCGCGTCAGGTAGAGATTGACGGCGTCGCGCAGCGTGTACCGTTTGCGAGCGGCCACGACGCGGCCCATGCCCGTACGCTCGGCTTCCAGATCCGCCTTGTACTGGTCGTAGCTCTCCATCGCGTCGGCGGTGTACCGCAGTTCGCGACCGCGTCGCTTGCACATCCAGTAGCCGCGAACGTGCCAGTACAGGGGAAATTCGGGCCACGGCTTGGCGGGCTTGTTCGTGGTCGCGGGTGTGCGAACGGGTGTGCGATCGTCGCTCATGCCCTCATGTTGAACGAAATCGCCCGGAAAAACAACGCGCCTGCGAACGCTGCCAACGTCCCTGATAAGGACGAGGTCGATGGTTCGAATCCATTCGGGCCCATTTGTGGAAGCAGGCCGATCCCCATGGATCGGCCTTTTTTATGCGCCGGTGTTCCGCAGCCGCCTGCATCCTTACGCAAATGCTGGCTTGACCCTGGAACGGCACCCGCGAATCATGGGGCGGACGCGCACAAAGGAGCCGCCGATGTTGAAATCTGGCGTTGTCGTTTTAACCGCCCCATCGCCGGGCCAGTTGGCCGAGTCCCATGGCGCTTACGTGAAGGTGGACGGGCGCGAGTGCCTGTTGCGCAGCGTCGAGCTGTTCCTGAACCGCGACAACGTGAAACAGGTCCTGCTGGTGATCGATCCGGAACGGATGGATGAAGCCAAGCAAAAGTTCGGCGCGCACCTGGGCTTTTCGGGCGTAAAGGTGGTCAGCGGTGGGCCGCGCTGGTTGGACCAGATCGCCGCGGCCCAACCGAGCGTGATCGGCGAGGCGACGCACGTCATCGTGCACGACGCCGCCCGGCCGGTGGTGCCGTTTTCCGATATCGATTCCTTGATGGAAGCCGCGGCGCAGCACGAGGTCGTCGGCCTCTGCACACCCGTGCGGACGACGCTCGTGGAGACTGACGAGGGTGGGCACCCCATGGCGTACCACCTGCCCGACCGCTACGTGCAGTTGCTGACGCCGCAATGCTTCAGCGTGGGCAAGTTCGCCGAGATGGCCAAGACGAAGATGGAACTGCACGCGTCGACGGTACACCTGCTGAAGGGGTCGCCGTTCAACATGCGCGTGGGCCACGTGGGTGATGCGGTGCTGGCCAAGGCGTTTCTGGGCATGTTGCCGAAGCCGAAGAAGTCGCCTCTGAATAATCCGTTCGAGGAAGCGCAGTGGTGATGGGGTGCGGAAGAAGTGGGCGGTGGCGGTGGGCAGTCGCGAGTACATTCTCTGTACAACGCCCCCCATCGTCATCCTGAGAGGCTGTTAAAGAACACGCTCGCGTCCGTTTCGTCTGCCCGTTAACCACTCCCCTCCCCGCTCACTTGACAATTTCCGTGCCGCGACGACGCTTCGCCGCGTCGGTTTGGGACACGGAGATACGTCTATTTACCTGCTGCTTATCCAAATTGCGGTGATTTTAATCGCGAGCCGATTGCTCGGCATGCTCGCGCTGCGCATCGGGCAGCCGCAGGTGGTGGGCGAGATGCTGGCCGGCATCATGCTGGGGCCAAGCCTGCTGGGGCTCATGTCGCCAGAGACGTTTCAGAGCCTTTTCCCGGCCGACTCGGTGGGCGCGCTGAACGTGCTGGCGCAGGTCGGCATCGTGCTGTTCCTGTTCCTGATCGGGCTCGAGCTGGACCCGAAACTCGTGCAGGGCAAGCGCCGTAGCGCGCTAATCATCAGCACGGCCAGCATCGTCGCGCCGATGGCGCTCGGCATCGGGTTAACGTTCTACCTGTTCAACCGGCACTACGACCCCGCGACCGACGGCTTCCTGTCCGTGTCACTTTTCATGGGCGCCGCGATGAGCGTGACGGCGTTCCCGGTGCTGGCCCGCATCCTGACTGAGCGCAACCTGCACAAGACCCAGATCGGTGCGATGGCGATCACCTGCGCCGCCGCCAACGACATGATCGCCTGGTGCCTGCTGGCGTTCGTGGTCGCTATCACCACCGCCGACGGCACGCTGCTGGACGCCGGTCGGACCGTCCTGCTATCGCTGGTGTACATCACAGTCATGGTGATGCTCGTCCGGCCGTTCCTTCAGCGGTTGCAGGGGTTGCACGACAGCCAGGGGCGGCTGAGCCAAGGCGTCTTCGCGCTGATCCTGTCATTGGTGCTGGTGAGCGCGATCGCGACGGACCTGATCGGCATCCACGCGCTGTTTGGCGCGTTCATGCTGGGCGCGATTATGCCAAAGGGGTCGCGGTTCGTGCATACGCTCAACGAGAAGCTGGAGGACGTGACGGTCGTCTTCCTGCTGCCGATCTTCTTCGCCTCGGCCGGTCTTGAGACGAAGATCGGCCTGCTAAATAGCGGGGCGCTGTGGGTCGACGCGATGCTGATCATCGCGATCGCCTGCGCGGGCAAGTTCGGTGGATCGGCACTGGCGGCCCGCGCCTGCGGCATGCCGTGGCGCGAGGCGTCGGCGATCGGCATCCTCATGAACACGCGCGGCCTGATGGAACTGGTGATCCTGAAGGTCGGCCTGGACCTCGGCGTGGTCACCCCGCCGGTCTTCGCGATGCTCGTAATCATGGCGATCGTAACCACTGCACTCACGACGCCGGCCCTTGCGTGGGCGTATCCCAAGCGATTGATGCAGCCCGCATCGCCTCGGCCCGCGGAGCCAGCGGGGGCCAGCGAGACGCCGTCACCGCACAAGGGATACTCCGTGCTGATCCCGGTCGCCTCACCCCGCAGCGGTGGGCCGTTGGTGCAGTTGGCGAGCCTGATCACGGGGCGAACGAGCGGCCGGATCATCGCGCTGCACTTGCGCCGCCCGGTCGAACGCGACGCGTATCGCACCGGCCTGGATGACTCGATCACCCCCGCTCAGGACGAATCGCTGGAACCGCTGCTGGCACGGGCCAGCGCGCAGCAGATCCCGGTCGACCCGCGCACGTTCACCAGCGTGGACGTGCCCGGCGACATCGCGCAGGTAGCCTACGACGAGCGATCGAACCTCGTGTTGATCGGCTTCCACAACCCGGTCTTCGGCCAAGCGCTGCTTGGTGGCACGGTGGCGCGCGTGATGCACGACACCGATACCGACGTCGCCGTCTTCATCGACCGCGGCTTCCGCCAGCCGCGGCGCCTGCTGGTGCCCTTCCTCGGCACCTCGCACGACCGCCTGGCGCTGGAACTGGCCGACCGCATCGGCCGGGCGGGTGAGACGTCGATCACCGTGCTGCACGTGGTGGCCCCCAAGAGCGCCAACGCCACCACGCCCACCGGCGCACGGCACGCGGTCGAGCGCGTCTTCAACGATCCGACCCAGCCGCGCCCCGTGGAGGTGCGCACGATCGAGAGCGAGACCCCGGTGTCGGCCGTGCTCGAAGCGGCCGGTGAGTTTGACCTTGTCATTATCGGCGTTTCGGAAACGTGGGGCCTCGGCAGCCGCCTGTTCGGAATGCGCGCCGAACGCATCGCCCGCGACTGCGTGTCGTCGCTGCTCATCGTGCGCAAGCATTCCCATCAAACGGCTGAAGCTTCCAAGCGCTAGCGCCCAGTCCACAGCCCTTTCGCTACGTCGCCCCGATCGATCGCAGGTAGGCCGCCGCTGTGGGCTTGTTTTCGTGAATCGCCCAGCCCAACGGCGTGCTGTTCCAGAGCGTGTCGTACGTATTAAGGTTCGCGCCGCTGGCCACGAGCAGTTTCAGCATCTCCACATCGTCGTGGATCGCCGCCTGATGCAACGGCGTCGAGTGGACGTGCACGAGCAGGAACGCGTTCGCGTCCGCACCGGCATCCAGACAAAGCCGCGCCGCCTCATGCTGGCGGTTGATGCACGCCATCGATAACGCGGCGTGACGCTCCCCGGCGTCGGCAGTCGGCAGCAGGCGCGTAAGGTCGTCGTTGCGCCCAAGGCCGGCGGCGATCGAGGCGGTCATTGGTAGGCCCTGGTTCACCATCGCCTGCACCGGCTCGCGCAGCGCATGGCCAAGGGTGATGTGGATCGCGTGCGGCGTCACCTGCGCGCCGCGCGACAGCAGGAGGGCCATCAGTGGTTGCTGAAGGCCCTGGTCGCGGGCGGGGTCGCTGGTCATCACCAGTTCGAGCGTGTAATCGAGGTCCGCCCGCTTGGCGCCTGCGTCGATGATCGCCGCCGCGCAGTCGACAATGTTGGCGGGCATAACCGCCATCAACGTCGGGTTGTTCGCGACAAACCAGAGCAGCTTCGGGTCCTTGAAGTACCCCGGCTGATAGCACTCGGGCTCTTCCGCGGCGTCACTGGCCAGGTTCGGATGATCGGAGAGCAGCCGCTTCAATGTCGCTAGGTCGCCAGCATGAACGGCCTGTACCGCCGACTTGAAATGTGGATCGCGAATCACAGGGCGATCCAGCAGCTCGATAATCTGCTCGCGGTCCGCCGCGACGCCACCGTCCCGGGCGTAGTTGATCGGCGACTTGCCGTTCTTGTCACGCAGCCACTCCTTGGCATTGTGGCGGAGCAACAGTTCCACCATCGCCAGCGGCCCGCGCCACGCCGCGAAGTGGAGCGGGGTCGACCGGTCCTCGCACTCGCGTCGTGGGTTAGCACCGGCAGACAAGAGACGCGACGCGATGGCGATTCGATCCGCTTCGTTCGCACTCGACTGACACGCCAGCCACAGCGGTGTGTTGGTAACACCTGTTGGCGAGTCGGCGGCCACGCCCATCGCCAGTAGCGCATCTATGACGGCCACGCGCCCTGCGCGGGCCGCCGTCTGCAAGGCGGTGAATCCAATAGGCCCCCGTGCGTCGGCTAGCGCCGAGTCGTCGCGCAGCATTGCGATGGCCGCGTCGTCGTTGCCGAGGTAGATGTGCGTGAACACCGTATCAACCGCCCCACCTTCCCGAAGCACCTGGCGGACCGCCTCGACGTTCGGTGGCGTTGCCAACCCGCAGAAGGCCAATTCGTACGGCGTGATATTCTCGCCATCCACAACTTCCAGCCTCGCCCCGCGCGACATCAGCAGCCGCAAGACGTCGACCAGCCCCCGGTCGGCCGCCAAGTGCAGTGGCTTGCGCGGGGCCGAGCATTCGTTGGGGTCCAGCCCACTGTCTAGCAACAGCGTCACCATTTCCAGCGACTTTGCCTGAAAGATCGCCGGTGGCCAGAGCGCGGGCGTCAGCAGGTTCTGATCAGCATCGATCATCGTCCGTACCGCTTGCACGTCGTCTCGCGCAGCAGCCTGTGCTATGGCGTGACGGCGGTCCAACGCGCGCACGATCGTGAGTTCCTCGATCGCCCGGGGCTTGTAGTGGGCATGCTTGGGGTCAATATCTCGCGCTGCCTTCTCGGCGTACTCCAGCGGCGTCATCGGTGTCCTGGTCGGGTCGAAATCGCGAACCGCCCAGCCGGCGTGGCCGCGCCACGTCGCGCGAACGCTCATGTCGATGTGCTGCCCGACACGCGCGGCGAGATATTCCAACATGTACAGGTTCCGATCGCCGTTCGTGTTGATCGCGTGGAAGATCGGCGTTTGCCCCCCAACGCCGTCGATCATGTCGGCACGGGCATTGACGTCGGCGTATCTCTTGAGCAGTTCCTCACAGCACTCGATCTCACCGAACTCCACGGCACAGTGCAGCAACGTTGCCCCGGCCAGCCGGATGTTACCGTGGGGCATGTCGGTGATTCGCTTCGATATCAACGCCCGGTCCGCATTCAGCAGGTCGGCCAGTTGCTTTGCGTCGCCCCGATGGATCGCCAGAACGGGCGGCGACAGTTCCGGCGGAACGTACGCGCCGTGCTGCAGCAGCAGATCGATCCCACGGTGCTTGGCGTCGTTGTGACCTCGGACGTACGTGCCGGTCCACGCCACCAGCGGGCAAGTGGCGCCGTACTTCGTATCGACGGGTGGAAACGTGACGTCGCAGCCGGCGTCGAGCAGCCACTGCAACCCCAGCACGTCCAGGCCCTCGCCCACGCCGAACACGATCGGCCCATAACCGCTGCCGTACTGCCCGTCGGGGTCGGCGCCGTGATCGAGCAGCAGGTCGAACAGTTCCCGGCGGACCTTCACCACCTCCGGCGCGTCGCCGCCGTACCACACGGCGTTGGCCAGGCCGGCGTCCAGGTCGTGCTGCGTGAAGTCGCCACCGGTCAGGATCGCCCGCACCTTCGCCACGTCGCGCGCACGCACGGCCCTGGGCAACGGCTCGACCTCGCGCTTCACGTCGATCGTCTGATCCGCCCCGCGGTTCATCACCTCGACGACGCGCATCAGCTCGGCCCAGTTGCGGCAGCCGTAGCCGCGCGCCAGGCGGTGCTGCGCATCGGCCAACTGGATCGCCTCCAGCTTCGCCAGCCGTTTGGCCTGCTTCTTCAGATTCTCGATGGACGGTTTGACCGGCAGCCGTCTACGCGGCGGCGGCGGTGACGACGACGACGGACCGTTGGACGTGGACATGACGAACCCTTTCCGCAAGTTCGCCCGTGTCCGCTAATCGGGTGAGGAGGAAAAGGTTGTATGTACGAAACGCAGTACGGCAAGGCGGGCTTGGCCCTTCCCGCGGACGGGTGGCCGCCTGATCGGCCTCGGCTGTTGTACCGCGGTGATGAAGCGGTGTCGAACGAAATCGCGGGATCGATGCTCATGATCACCGCTTCATCCGTGCGGTGCACATACTTCGCCTGTACACTACGGCCGTGTCATCCTTCCTGGACCTCATCCGCGCCTTCAACGACGCCTCGGTCGAGTACGTCATTGTCGGTGGTTTAGCGACGATCCTGCACGGTCACCAGCGGTTGACGGGTGACGTTGATTTCGTCATCTCGCTTGATCCGGACAACGCCCGGCGTGCGGTTGAGGCGATCGGTGCGCTAGGATACCTCCCGCGCGTGCCCGTGAACCCGCGCGACTTCGCCGATGCCGATGTTCGGCAGTCGTGGGTGCGGGATAAGGGACTGATGGTCATGTCGTTCTTCGACCCGAAGAGCCCGCTGCTCGACGTCGACCTGTTCGTCGACTACCCCGTTCCTGAAACCGAGTTGTGGGCCGATTCGGAAGTGAAGGACGTCGGCGGTCTACCCGTGCGGGTCTGTTCAATCAATCACCTGATCGCGATGAAACTGAAGGCCGCACGGGCGAAGGATTTGGAGGACGTGCGCGTGCTGCGCATGATTCAGGCCGATGGATAACGTCACGCCTACGCCCGCACCCGACGCGATGGCCGAGCAGGAACGTCAGCAGATCCTGTACAAGGCTCGGCATACGACACCGTTGCAGCGCATCATTTGGCTCGAGGAGACGCGCAAGCTGCTGGCGCCCTATCTGTTGCGCGGAGAAAAAGCCCGCGCAAACGCAACTGGGGGGACGACGGCAGGTCACACTAGCGCGCCTGGATGATCGATTGCGGCTCAGCTTCTCCGCCGGGGGGACAAAGCTAAGCCGCAAGCGGTACTCGCGAGGCGCGGTCGGTTGAACTCTTCCGCGCCCTCGCGTATCCTTTTGCCACCTCCCATAGCCGTGGGCACGTCGTCCCGGCGGGAACCTATCAACGACCGACCCATACCGGCCTCGGCTGGGGGTTTGGTGTCTAGGAGTACGTTTCGATGTCGATCACCGCTGAACTGAAGAGCCAGATTCTGTCCGATCACAAGCTTCACGAGAAGGACACCGGTTCGCCGGAAGTTCAGATCGCGCTGCTTACCCGGCAGATCACCGAGCTCACCGACCACCTTCGCACGCACAAGAAGGATCACTCGTCGCGCCGCGGGCTGCTGAAGATGGTCAGCCGGCGTAACAGCCTGCTGAAGTACCTGACGCGCGAGGATCGCACGCGATACTTGGCGATCATCGCCAAGCTCGGCCTGCGTAAGTAAACTTTTCAAAGATCGGGGCACGCAACAGCGTGCCCCGATCTGTTTTATCACCCGCCGTTCGCCATCGGCTTCGTTCCTCTCGGCCTCGGGACGAACAGTGACGGCAACGATCGCGGGTCTTTTGCTTTACCGAGGGAGCGGACTGATCGAGGATCGAAGATAGGTGGTCTGGAATTGCGAATTGCCGATTGCGGAGTGCGGATTGAAAGACAGGCATGCAGCCCCTTCACTCCGCACTCCGCACTCCTCAATTTGCAATCTTCGGCTCCCCTCCCCTCGACCTTCGATTCATCCCTTCCTCGACCACACGACAACTTGAGGCCGCGGAGAATCCACACTTATGCCACAAGCCATTCGAGTTGAACGCCAGATCGGTGGACGGACGCTGTCGATCGAGACCGGCAGCTACGCCAAGCTCGCCGCCGGCGCCGTCACGGTGCAGTACGGCGACACGGTCGTCTTCGGTGCCGTCGCCACCGCCAACCCGCGCGAGGGCATCGACTTCTTCCCGCTGCAGGTCGACTACCGCGAGCGCCGCGCTGCCGCTGGCAAGTTCCCAGGCGGGTTCCTGAAGCGCGAAGGCCGCCCCACCACCAAGGAAATCCTGACTGCCCGCCTGATCGATCGTCCGCTGCGCCCGCTGTTCCCCAAGGGGTTCATCGACGAGGTGCAGATCCATTTGAACGTGCTGTCGTTCGATGGCGAGAACGATCCCGACATCCTCGCCGGCATCGCCGCCAGCGCGTGCGTGGCCATCAGCGAGATCCCGTTCATCACGCCGACCGCGCACGTGCGCGTCGGCAAGATCGAGGGCAAGCTGGTCATCCAGCCCACGATCGAGCAGGTTGAGTACAGCGACATGGACCTGGTCGTCGCCGGCACGAAGCACTTCGTGAACATGATTGAGGTCGGCAGCCGCGAAGTGCCCGAGGACGACGTCGCCGACGCGATCGAGTTCGGCCACAAGCACGTGGTCGAGATCGCGAAGATGATCGAGGAACTGGCCAAGAAGTGCGGCACCGTGAAGAACGAGAACAAGTACGCCGCCGATCCCAGCGTCGCCGAGACCGTGCGTGCCAAGGTCTACGATCAGGTGCGCGAGGTGAAGGGCAAGGCCGGCAAGGCCGACCGCGCCGAGGCAACCAGCGCCGTGCTGACGAAGCTGTTGCTGGAAATGGCCCCGCCGATCACCGATCCCAACGCGTCGTACGGCGCGATCATCGCCCAGAAGACGCAGGCCAAGAAGATCCGCGCCGCCTTCAGCGAAGTGGAAGAATCGATTACCCGCGAAGCCATCCTGTCGGGCGTCCGCCCCGATGGCCGCGGGTTCAACGACATCCGCCCGATCAGCTGCGAGGTCGGCATCCTGCCCCGCGTGCACGGGTCGGCCGTCTTCACGCGCGGCGAGACGCAGGCGATGTGCACCGTCACGCTCGGCACCAGCAGCGACGAGCAGATGGTCGACGGGCTGATCCCCGAGTACAGCCAGAAGTTCATGCTGCACTACAACTTCCCCAGCTACAGCGTGGGTGAGGTTCGCCCGATTCGCGGGCCCGGCCGTCGCGAGATCGGTCACGGCGCGCTCGCCGAGCGTAGCCTGATCGCCGTCCTGCCGCCGATCGACGTCTTCCCCTACACCGTCCGCATCATCAGCGACATTCTCGAGTCCAACGGCTCGTCGTCGATGGCTTCCAGCTGCGGCGGCTGCCTGGCGCTCATGGACGCCGGCGTGCCGATCACCAAGCCCGTCGCGGGCATCTCGGTCGGCCTGGTTCAGGAAGGCGACAAGTACGAGCTGCTGACCGACATCATCGGCGAGGAAGACCACTTCGGCGACATGGACTTCAAGGTTGTCGGCACGACCGATGGCATTACCGCCATCCAGCTCGACATCAAGACCGAAGGTATCACGCACAAGATCATTCGCGACACGCTTCACCGCGCGAAGGAAGCCCGCCTGAAAATCCTGGCCGAGATGGCCAAGGCCCTACCCGCCCCCCGTAAGGAGATCAGCGAGTACGCCCCGCGCCTGCTCACGATCAAGATCAACCCTGAGAAGATCGGCAAGATCATCGGGCCCGGCGGCAAGAACATCAAAGCCCTGCAGGAGTCGACCGGCGCTCAGGTCGACATCGAGGACGACGGCACGGTTTACATCTCCTCGGTGGACGGCGCCGGCGCCGAGAAGTGCCGCGACATCATCGAGGCGATGACCGCCGAGGTGAAGATAGGCAAGATCTACACCGGCACGGTCGTCAGCATTAAGGACTTCGGCGCGTTCGTCGAGATCGCCCCGGAGACCGATGGCCTCTGCCACGTCAGCGAGCTGTCCGACAAGTACGTCGAACGCGTGATGGACGTCGTGCAGATGGGCCAGGAGATCAAGGTGAAGGTGCTGCTGATCGACGATCAGGGCCGCATCAAGCTAAGCCGCAAGGCCGCGATGCAGGAACTGGGCGAGAGCGACCCCGATCCCGCTCCGCGCGAGCAGCGCGAAGGCGACGAAGCCCCCGCCGGTGACGGTGGCGGCGACCGACCCCGCGGTGGCGACCGTGGTGGCCGCGGTGGTGGTGGCGGTGGCCGCAGCCGCGGCCCGCGCCGGGACTAAGGCGCACACTGGCCGTGCCGCTTTAGCGGTTCGGTCTTAAGCTTTGCTACAAATCAGGGAGGACGCCCAACGGCGTCCTCCCTTTCTGTTCAGAACGCGCCACCGTTATTTGGAAGCTGGCCGCACTGTAAATGCGAAGGAGGCTGATTCGTGGCGCAGGAACTACCGTGGCGGAAGGCCATTGAAATCGTGTTGGCGTCGTCGCCGGCCCCCTTGCACTATCAGGAGATCACCAAGCGCATCATCGACCAAGCCCTTCGCACGTCGCTGGGAGCGACGCCAGCCGCCACAGTGAATGCGCAGATGGCCACGTCCATTAAGCATGACGGGTCAGCATCCCCATACGTGCGCGTAGCGAAGGGAACCTTCACGCTTCGGAACAGCTCTGCCGACGTTCCCATTGTTCCCGCGAAGCTAACGCCTGATGTTGTTGAGTCGGAGGAAACAGAGGAACAGTACGAGATTATCACCTCGTTCGGCATGTTCTGGCGCCGCGCAGGCGTAGAGTGGAGCGCGACACCCAAGCTGCTCGGCATGCAGCAGATCGGCACCACGCCGGTCGACTTCTTCAAGCAGTTGGGCATTTACTTGCTTTATGATGGCCGGGAGGTGATCTACGTCGGTCGCACTACCGATCGGCCGCTTGGCCGGCGGCTTTATGAGCACACGCTCGATCGCCTATCGACGCGGTGGGACCGCTTCTCGTGGTTCGGGCTTCTTCCGGTATCGGATAAAGGTCAACTCGGCCATCTGCCTGTAACTTTCGAGGCCGCCAATCTCATCCCTGCGCTGGAAGCCATTTTGATCGAGTCGCTCGAGCCGCGTCAGAACCGAAAGCGTGGCGACGATCTGGCCGCGGTGGAGTATGTCCAACGCGTCGACCCCGAAATTGAGAAAAGACGCATGAAGGCGGCGCTGGACGCCGTGGTCAACAAGCTATAGCCATCCAGAAGCTATCTCTCGTGAAGGGCATTTCCGCAACCTCGAACATGGTCATTGCCCGCATTAGCTGTTAGCCCTTTCTTCGCCTGCGGCTGAGCGAGGGGATGATCGCCCCACCCAAGTTGACCACGGTCATCTCCGGCAACGCGAACGCACGGTCGCCGCTGCGGATTGCGCGCACGAGGGATGCGGCCACCTTAAACGGGGCGACGAGGTTGCGGACGGGGGAGGGGTTGGCGGTGAGCGGGTTGGGGCGGAAGAGCATCAGCGTGGCGTCGTCGGCCTCGATGTGGTGCCCGCAGCGCGTCTCGATCGCGTTCAGCAGGCGCGGGATGAGCGTGGCGGCGTCGTCGATCGCAACGCGCTGCACGACGTCGCGCAAGCCCTCCAGGTTCAGTTGCTGGCCCGCGTCGTCGAGGATCTCCATCAGCGAATCCGTGTAGCACAGGACCAGGTCCCCCTCGTCCAGCGTAACGTCGAGCTGCTGGTAGGCCACATCAGTCATGATGCCCAGCGGGAAGTTCGTGAACGATCCGTCGTCGGCCATCTCGTGGTCCAGGAACTGCCACTGCCGGGTCGCCGCCCGATAGATGAGCGGTGGTGGGTGGCCGGCGTTGCAGAGCGTTAACGTCGACGTGGGGGCGAAGTACGTCGTAACGACCGCGGTGGCGAAGATGTTGACCGCCGACCGCGCGGCGAACTCGCGGTTCATGCTCGCGACGAACTGCTTCAGCTCGAGGTGGTTGACGTGCTGACGCATCAACTGCCGCAGCGCCTCGGCCAGATCGGCGACGCCGACGCCATGACCGGAAACGTCCGCCACGAGCAACCGCGTGATGCGCCCGGTGGCACAACTGGAGACGTAGTAGACGTCGCCCCCGGCCCCGGCGCCCTCATATGGCTTGGAGTAGACCCACGCGTCCAGCCCGGCCAGATGGACGCTGCTGTCGACGGCTTGGTTGCCGCCCCACACTTCCATGCATTGTAAAACGTGACCGTCGGACATGAGTTGCTCGGGCTGAAGTGCGATGCTACCCCATCGTAGGCAACCCGCGAGCGTCGCGACGCAGTTAAATCTTTACGCGTCCCAACTTCATATGTAGCGTTGGCCGTTTAGCCGCGGGCTTGCCCGCGGCTAAACGTGGCTCTAGTCGAAGGTGATGCGCTCGCTTTACCAGCTAACTCAGCCACTGGGTCTCGCGGCACCACTTCACGTACTTCCCAATCCCCTTCGTCAAGGGTGTCTGCGGGTCGTAGCCCAGCAACGTCTTCGCGCGGCTGATGTCGGCGACGTAGCGCGTCACCTCGCCCGTGAGCGGCTTCTCGTACGTCGCGATCGCGTCGCGGCCGACGGCGGTCTCGATCAGGTTCACCAGGTCGAACAGCGTTTGCCCTTGGCCGTAGGCAAGGTTGATCGTCTGGTTGGTGACCCGGCGGGAATGCAGCGCGTCGATGCCGGCCAGCAGGCCGCTCACGCAGTCGTCGACGTAGGTGAAGTCCAGCATCTTATCGCGCCCGTAGACGCAGATCGGCTCGCCGGCGGCAATCTTGCGCACGAAGAGCGGGATCACGCGCTCCATGCGTTCCAGATCGTTGTCGAACCGGCCATAGACGTTGCTAAAGCGGAAGACGAGCACCGGCAGGCCGTAGCACTTGGCGTAGCTGTAAAAGAACGCCTCGCCGGCGATCTTGCTGGCGCTGTAGGGCGACTCCGCGACGACGAAGTCGGCCATCGATTCGTCTGTCACGTGCCGCCGCACGTCGCCGTACACCTCACGGCTGCTGCCGAAGATGATCGGCGTCTTGTTGCGACGCGCCAATTCCAGCGCCGCGAACGTCATGTCGACGTTCTCCAGCGACTTCTCCGGCTCCTTCACGAGCTGGTGAACTTTCGCCCAAGCCGCCAGGTGAACGATGACGTGCGGCGTGGTCGGCACTTCGACCGGACGGTTCGCTCGAGCGGCCGCCACGAGGTCGACAGTGTGCGTAGGAAAGTCGTTGGTCCAGGCGTTGGGACGCTTGTCGATGCCCAGGACACTGTCGCCGCGCTTCAACAGCGACAGGGCGAGGTTGGTGCCGATCTGCCCCGACGAACCGGTGATCACAACGTTCATGGGTCGCATCGTCGGCGATGGCAATGGCAGCGTCAATTGGCCGGGCTCAGTGGTGGGTTAGGCGCTGTCGGACGGATCGGATTGAAGTGCCCAGCCATGGTAGTTGTCATCCCGAAGGGACGGTAGCGACCTGAGGGATCTCGAACGCTAAGCGATTGATGTCAGTGGGAGATCCCTCGGTTCGCTACCGCTCCCCTCGGGATGACAACTGCGGTTATGGCCACCTATGTTGATCGGGCGGAGAAGCCCCCGGTGACACAAGATTTCTGTACGGAACCTAGTGCTGATGGCCACCCGGCCCGTGCACGTGGCCGTGCTGAACCTCTTCGGGCGTGGCGGCACGCACGTCGACCACCTTCACGTCGAAGTTCAGCGTCTGCCCGGCCAGCGGGTGGTTGGCGTCGATCGTGATGTTCTCATCGTCCACCGCCACTACCGTCACCACCTGCGGGCCCTCTTCCGTCTTGGCTTGAAACTGCATACCGGGCTTGATGTCGGTGGCCCCGCTGAACATCTTGCGGGGCACGGGTTGAATCAGCTCCTGGCGCTTCTCGCCATAGCCTTCACCGGGCGCCACTTGCAGCTTGAAGGCATCACCGATCGCACGGCCCTCGAGGCCGCGCTCCATGCCGGGAATCAGGCCACCGTTGCCATGCAGGTAGACCAACGGCTGGCCACCCTGCGAGGTGTCGAGCACGTCGCCGGCGTCGTTAGTGAGCGTGTAGTCGATCGAGACGACCGTGTTCTTCGCGACCTGCATGGGGCGGCTCCAGTTCGAGTTTCGGCCAGCATAAAACGCGGCAATGCCAAAGTCGACTGACTGGCGCCTTCGCCAGAATGCGCCACTGCGGCGTCGCCCCAATAAAAACGACCTGCCCGAAATGAGCCGGGCAGGCCGAAGGAGGAGTTCAATTGTAGGACCTGCACTTACCGGCGACTGCCGAGGATGCGCAGGATCGACAGGAACATGTTGATGAACGCGATGTACAGCACCAGCGAGCCGACGATCGCGTAGCGACCGAGCAGTTCCGGCTGGCCGCGCAGTTGCTCGGCGGTCTGCTTCAGTTGCTGCGTCTGGTAGGCGGTTAGACCGATGAACACCGCCAGGATGCCGTAGGTGATGACCCACGACAGCGCGTCGTTGGCCCAGAAGACGTTCACGAGTGACGCGAGGAACAGGCCGATGAAGGCCATGATCAGGAACGAGCCGATGCCCGTGAGGTCACGCTTGGTCACGAAACCGTAAAGGCTCATGGCGCCGAACGTGCCGCCGGTGATCAGGAACGCGCCACCGATGGTGCGCATGTCGTACACGATGAAGATCGGGGCAATCAGCGCGCCTAATAGGGTGGCGTACAGCAGGAAGAGCGCAATGCCCGCCGCTGCGCTGATGCGCAGGGCGACGGTCTGGACCAGCATTGCGATGCCGAAGAGGGCCAGCGCGATCACCACGGTGAACGCGCGACCACCTTGGAAGATGTTCATGATCTGCGGCGTCTGCGAAACGTAGTACGACACTGCCGCCGTCAGCGCCAGGCCGACCGCCATCCAGGCGTACACGGTGTTGAAGAACGAGAACGTGACTTGGCTGTCGGTGCCGTAGTCGAGTTCAACTCGACGCGTCTGCGGAAACTGGCTCATCGTGCTCCCATTTTGTTCGATGTTCGAAGTTTGTAACCCGGCTGATTATAGCAGACCGTGCCGGACTACTCCACGATTTGAGCCGCGGGAGACATTATAGGCTATGGGGAAATTTCTACAGGGACGCGATGCGCTACTCGTGCCGGACGCCAACGCGCGGGGCAGTGGCGGGTTGGGCGGTCGGGGCAACGTTCACGGCCTGGCCGGCCTCGGCCTGCTTTAACTTCTGCAGCAGGCGCAGCTTCAACTCCTGCAGGTCCGCACGCGTGGAATCATCTTCGTTAATGCGTTCCAGCGATCGCTTCCACGTCGCCGTCGCGTCGTCCTTCTCCTGTTGGCGGTAAAACGCGTCACCAAGATGGTCGAGCACGATCGGGTCGGCCGTCTCCGATGCGTCGGCGGCCATCTGGAGGTACTGCTGGGCGTCGGTGAACCGGCCGCGCTTGTAAAGCACCCAACCGAGGCTGTCGAGGTACGACGCATTTGTCGGATCGGCGTTCACGGCAACGCGCACCATCGATTCAGCCCGCTCCAAGTTGCGGCCAGCGTCGGCCAGCGCGTAGCCCAAATCGTTATTGGCCGGCGCGTGCTTGGGGTCCTGCTTCACGGCAACCTCCAGCAGTTCCTCGGCCGTCTCGGGCTGGCGGATGCCGGTGTAGAGGCCGGCGAAGTAGTAGAGTGCATCCGCATCGGCGCCGCCGGCTTCAACGGCGTTCGTGCGGAGCGCGTCCAGCACCCGGGCGGCGTCGGGGAACCGCTGCATCTGGGCGTACGTTTCGACCAGCATCTCGCCGGCGACGTAGTTCGACGGGTCGGCGGCGCGCAGCGCTTCGAGCTTGCTCACGTACGCCTCGATGCGTCCGTTGCTCACGTAGAACCCGTACAGATCGGCCAGCACCGCGGAGTTGGACGGGTGCTCGTTCACCAGGTTCAGCAGCACCTCCTCGGCCGCCTCGTTGTGGCTGGACTGGCGGAAGACCGACGCCTGCAGCAGCCGGGCGTTCACGTTGCTTGGGTCGGCGGCGAGCCAGCGCGAGACGATCTTCACGGCGGCCATCGTGTCGCCCCGCTGCAGGTACTGCGTGAAGAGCGAGGTGTAAGCGGCCTCGCAGGTCGGGTGGTCGCTGATCAGCTTCCACAACAGCCCCTCGGCCTTTCGTACATCACCGGCGGTGGCGTGCGCCCGGGCGGCGGTCAGGATGCGATCGGGCGAACTGCCACCGGCGCGCACCGCCTCGCTCAGCGTGGTCGCGGCGGCGGTGGCGTCGTTCTGCGCCAGCTGCGTGAGGCCCTGAAGCTCCATCGCGAGCGCCGCGTCACCGCCCCGCTTGGCGCGGGTGGCTAAGGCGCGGCTCAAGCGCTGCTTTTCCTGGAGATCGCTTACCTCGTCGGCCCAGATCTGTCCGTGAAGCGCCCGGTACGCCGGCGGGAACACCGGCAGTTGCGCCACGGCACGCTCGAGCGTCTCGCGCACGGTGGCGCTGCGGCCCATCTGCTGGGTTGATTCGGCTTGGAAGTACAGCTTGGCCGCCCGTGCCTCCACCGGCACGTCGAGCGCCGCCACGTCGGCCACGCCCAATCGTTTCGGCCGGGCGAGGCGCGTCAGGTCGTCCCAGAGCGGCGCCAGTTCGCTGGTCGATTCCGGCTGCTGCGCGATCGTGCGCAACAGCAACGTTGCAGCGGCCTTCACGTCGTTCTTAGCGTCGTAGACACCGAACAGCCGGCGGGTGATCTCGATGTTGGCCGACTGCTTGCCCAGCGCTTCGACGAGGATCTGCGTCGCCTCGTCCTCGTGCCCTTCGGCCCGCAGCGTGTCGGAAAGCGCGAACAGGATCGCGCGGTCGGTCGGGTTGGCGTTGGCAAGCCGGCGCAGGTGAACGAGCGCCCCACCGTCACCACTGTTGGCGCCGCGCCCGATCTCGCGCATAAGTTCGACCGAGGCCCGGCTGGCGCGAAAGCGCGTGAGCAGCTCGACCGACCGCGCCATCGCTTCATCCGAGCGGCCGACGAGCTTCAGCAGCCGGGCGACGCGCGCCTGCAGATCGAAGTTGTCCGGGGCCTCGCTCGCGACGGGTTCCAGTGCCGCCAGCGCGCGCTCGTACTGCCCGCCGGCCTCGTACAGCCGGCCGATGTCCATGGCGATCAGGTCGGGGTTGGCGACCAGCAGCGCCAGTTCCGGGTCCTTGCGCAGGCTAAGGTCGCGCGTCTTCACGCGGCTCAGCAACCGTTCGTAGCGCTCGATGGCCGCACGCGAGTAGCCGCCCTTCTCCAGCGCCTTGGCGAGGAACAGATCGGTGGTGGCAGCGACATCTTCATGTTCACGGTAGCGGGGCGTGGCCATCGCCAGCCGCAGGTGCGCGATCGCACGCTGCACGTCGCCCTTGGCCAGGTACTGCCGGCCAAGCTCGACGCGCGTATCGGCGTTGGTGGGATCGAGTTCCGACGCCGTCTCCAGCGATCGGATCGACTTGTCGTTGAACGTGCCTTCGCCCAGCTGCGCCTCGGCCAACAGCAGGTAAGGCGCCGGTGACAGTGGGTCGATGCCGATCGCCTGTTCGAGCTGCTTGATCGCAGTGAAGCGCTGCCCGTCGATCAGGCTGCGGCGGGCCTGCGCGTACAGCATGAGCGCCTCGGCCGGGGCGGGCTTGGCCGCTGCGCGCGTGGTGGCCGGCGCCGGCAGTGCGGGGCGTGGCTCGATGTCGTCCAACGCCAGCGCCGCCCGGCGGGTGGTGGTGTCGCTGGGTTGATCGAGCCGCAAGCCCGCCCCTTCACCGAAGAAGCCGTTGCGCGGCTTCCCCTTCACCCGGCCGGCGACGGGATCACTCGACGAAGTCCCACAGCCAGCGACCGCGGCGGACAGGGCGAGATACGTCAGGGTGCGAAATGCGCTCATCGTGTCACCGGTTTGGACACGGGAGTATAGCAGTTGGTGAGGGAGATGGGGCAGAATGTCCGATGACCGAGCCCGAATGAACAATCAAATCCCAATGGCTAAGCTCCGATGACCAATGAACCTGCTGTCCTTGGTCATTCGGATCTGGGCATTGGGGTTTGGGATTGGGACTTTCCGGCCGTTTGAAAATACCCTCACCTCGCCTCTCCCGGAGTACCGGGAGAGGGACCGGAGCGCCCAGTCTGGCAACTACCGCTGTCCCGTCGCCAAGCCCGCGTTAGTCAGGTACGCGTAGCTATCGCGAACCGCGTCCATCATCTTGTCGTTGCCTTCGACGTAGTTATCCAGCTCGACCACCAGCCACTTCAGCACGTTGGGGTCGGCGGCGGCGATGGCGGCCTTGTTGTCGAACTTGCCCTTGCCGACGGCGGTGTTCGGTTGGTCCTTCACCAGGGGGCCGTCCTTCACGTGCACGATCGGAGTGCGGCTGGCGTACTTGCGCAGCACTGCCGGCACGTCGACCGCGCCGAAGTTGCTGGCCCAGTACAGGTCCAGCTCGGCGCCGAGGGTCGGGGCCTGGTCGAAGAAGACGTCCCACGCGTACCGCCCGTCGTGCTTGATGTCGAATTCCCAGTAGTGGTTGTGATAAAGCTGTTGCAGCCCGTGTGGCTTAAGCAACTGGGCGGCCGTCTCGTATCGCTCGGCCAGCGCCTTGATCGAAGATTCATCCTTGAACTTGTCGGGACCATCGCTACCGATGAAGTGCGTGATGCCGGTTTCCTTGGCGATGTCGATGAACTGCTGCACGTTGTCCGCGGTCGGCACGGCCCACCAGCTGGAAAATTTTAAGCCACTTTCGCGATACAACTGCCGCGTGTCGTCGGTGAGCTTTCCGCCGCCCCCTTCGGTCGCCACGTAACCGATCTGGCCGATCTCGCGAATCACCTTCACCCGGTCCTCGGGCGTCTTGGTTAAATCGCGAACGGTATACATCTGGATCGACAGGGGATAGGGCATAGCGGTGGCCTCCGAGAGTGAAGATGATGAAGACGTGAAATGATAAAGACATGAAACATGAAGAGATACCCCAAAGGCCTCTTCATGTTTCATGTCTTCATGTTTTCATCCGCTGTCTATCCTGCGCTGTCCTCGTCGCCACCGATGACCTTCGGCACCTTGAAGAACGGGCCATCCGTATCCGGGGCGTTCTGCAGGACCTTTTCGAGCGGCAGCGAGGGCGTCACCACGTCTTCGCGCAACACGTTGGCAACGGGCAGCGCGTGGGCCATCGGTTCGACGCCGGCGACGTCGGCCTTACCGATCTGGGCGACGTACTCCAGGATGCCTTCGAGCTGGCCGGTCAGCTTCAGCAGCTTTTCCTCGGGCAGCGCAAGGCGGGCCAGCTTGGCGACGTGGCGGACGGCTTCGGGGGTGATCTGCGACATGATGGGAATGTAACCGACCAGACGTAAAGACGCGAAGAAGACAGCAGCGTTGCCGCCGTCTTCTTCGCGTGGAGTTTCGTTCAGATGGCCAACCGCAGCGCCGCGAGCGGCGCGGGTCAACTACGCGGCCGCTTCTTCGGGCTTCTTCCAAGTGCGGCGGACGGGCTTCACAACGTAGCCCATGCGCAGCGCCTTGGCGCTGACCTTGATGCGGACGACCTGACCGTCGATGACGGCGCGGACTTTCTGGATATTCGGCTTGAACTTGCGGGCGGTGATGCCCGTGATCTTCGTGCCGACACCACCCAGATACTTCGCTTTACCGCGATGGGTGATCTGCTTACCGAAGGTCGTCTTCTTGCCTGTAAATTTGCAAACGCGTGGCATTTTTAACCTCTGCTGTCCGGAAAAATCGAGCGGGCCATAGTAAACCGCACCGCGACCGATTGCAAGCGATGGAGCACGGAATGGTTAAAGCGTAATGCAACCCGGCACATTGCTGGTGCAAACGCTTTCAGAATCGAATATACTGATCTTTGCTCGTCATATCACGTCTCGGGTTCGACAGGGAGGCTAGCATGTCGCAGGTAACGCAGCAGACGATGAAGTGCGCCGCGTGCGGGCTCAAGTACCCGTGGTCGCCGCAGACCGCCGGTCGGAAGATCAAGTGCAAGTGCGGCACGATCTTCGTCGCGCCGACGTCGCTGTCAGCAGGTCCCGCCCGCACGACCACGCCCAAGGTCAGCGCCGCGGTCGCCAGGATTGCCGCCGCCCGCCCGGCGGCTCCACCGGCGGTCGGGCACGCAGATGTTTCCCCAATTTCGCGTCGGCCCGCCACGCCCACCGCCCCCACCGCGCCGATTGCGCCCGTCGAGGAACCGGTGATCGACCTGGAAGATGAGGACGAGCTCCCCGACGCAGCCGGCGACCTCTACGACATCGCCGACGACCTCGCCGCCCCACCGCCACTGCCCAACCCCGCCGTGCCCGCTGCGGCCACCACCGTAGCCCCGGCCCGGCCCGCCGGGAAAGCGCCTGCGGGCAAGGGGAAGGCCAAAGGCCACGTTCCGGCGTTCCCGGGCTACGCCCCGAAGAAAATCGACGATTCCGACGAGCAGAAGGCACAGATCAAAAAACTGTTGATCCCGCTGGTGGGCATTGCACTTCTGGTGGGCGTGGTATTTGGCGCCCGCCAATTGGTGGGTGAAAGCCAGGCCGACTACACCACCTTGCCCGGCGACGACGGTGAGTTCCAACGCCTCGCCGACCGCGACGGCGCCTTCGAGGCCCGCGAGTGGCTGGCCGCCAATAACGCGCGCGGCGTCGTCGGCTTCTTCTGGACCCGCAACAAAACCTCCATGATGCTCGACCGCTGGTACAACGATGGCGCCAAGAAGGTCCTCGCCTTCGGCACCAGCCCCATGACCGCCTCCATGGCGATCGAATTGCCCGACGACCCGACCCAGCGTAAGACCTTCATCGACTACGCCAACCAATGGCGCCGCGAGAAAGAGCGCGGCAAGCCCCCAGTGACCGACGTCGGCCAAAAGTACGTCATCATCCGCTTCCTATGACGTGACCTCGCGACGGCCCCGGATCACCCGACAATCGCTCCGGATCCGCGGCCCAACCGCGGCAACTTGCATCCGTAACGCGAACCGTTATCTTACCCAACCCGCTCCACGCATCCCGGCGTAGTGCGGCGGCAGCGTTCGGGGTGTAGCTCAGCTTGGTAGAGCGCTTGGTTCGGGACCAAGAGGCCGCAGGTTCAAATCCTGTCACCCCGACTTCTCGATTGAATACGAAGCCCTTCGACGGACACGTCGAAGGGCTTTTTCGTTGGCCGGACGACCCTTTAGGTGAGCGGACGAAACCTGTCACCTCGCGCGCCCTTGTCATCCCGATGGGAGCCTCAGGCGACCTGAGAGATCTCGCATGGCCGCGAACCGTCCGTGGTTCGAGATCCCTCAGGTCGCCAAGGCTCCCTTCGGGATGACACGTCCCTGGTCAACGTCGGGGTTTTGTCCGACAGCCTGTACGCCCCGTTGCCCCTCGCGGGCGACCCTCCCGCAACGTAAAGGCCCGGCCAAAGCGTGATTGCTTCGGCCGGGCCTGGTGGTTCCTGGATTGGATTCCGCGCGAGTCGACGGGCAGCGGGCGTTAGGCCGTCTTGCGCAGGTGAAGGTCGGGTTCGGGCACGTTCGGCAGCGAGATCTCGCGGGCGTTCACCTTCCGGTAGCCCAACTGCAGCATGACCTCGAGCACTTCGGTCCACGAGGGAAACATGCGCTTGTTCACCTTCTTGTACGTCTCGATCGCCATCACGAACTCGAACTGCTCGGCGGTCATCTCGCCCTCTTCGGCGCTGCGGCGGTCGTCACTGCGACGCCGGCCGGGGCCACGGCGACGTTCCAGACCGGTATCCGACCGGCGATCTTCCACACCGCGCCGTTCCGGCCCTTCGTACGCCGCTGCGTCCGCAGGGGCGGTGCGTCGTTCCAAGCCGCTCCGGCGTTCCACCACGGTCTGCCGGCGATCGGGGCCCTTGCCCTCCCGCTTTTCCGGGGCAGCAGCGGGACTTACATTGGTGTCGTCAGAGTTGGCCATAAGTGCGATACCTCTGAACCCACATCGTTCATTTACCGCACTCACTTAAGCGCCCCGGCCGGTATAAATCGTTACGAGCCCCAGATTCCCCCCGTTGGCAGGGAAGTTTTCGGCCTATCGGTACAAACGGAAACGACCCAGTTGGCTTGAGAAAGCAGCCCGACTAGCCGCCAAACTGTCATCCTGAGGTACTCCGAAAGATCTCTTTCTTCCGGACGTGAATACGGGGGGGAGATCCTTCGGAGTACCTCAGAGGGTGTTTATTAAGTCTGGCCCCTCTCCCATGTACTCGTAGGGAGGCTGGGAGGGGGTGATCTCGAACGACGACAAGTGTCAGCCGTTCGAAATCGCCCCCTCCCAGCCTCCCCCGGCGTACCGGGAGAGGGGCCGGAGCGAGTCCGTCCGGCTTAATAAACACCCTCTCAGGATGACGTTTGCTTCGTGTAGTACGCAAGTCCAAACGAAAGAGCCCTCCGACGCGTTCGTCGGAGGGCTGAAAATCGTCTCTAATCGGGGCGACAAGATTTGAACTTGCGGCCTCCTGGTCCCAAACCAGGCGCTCTACCAAACTGAGCTACACCCCGGATCTCGACTCCTGCCGACCAATCATAGGACTGCACCGGCAACGGTCGCCAGCGTATCAGCCCGCACTGCGGGCGGCAAGGTCGCGGCAGGTCGCGAGGAATGGAAACACAGGTCGCGGCTCACCCCGCCAGCATCTGTCATGCTATCGCGGGGCGTCGATGCGAATTAGAATGATGACACCATGAGCATTGTTTCCGAGATCCTCGAGTACAACCGCAAGTTCATTGAAAGTAAGGAGTACGAGTTGCTTCGTACCGATCGATTTCCGAACAAAAAGCTGGTCGTGCTGGGTTGCATGGACACCCGGCTGGTGGAACTGCTGCCGCGCGCGATGGGATTCCGTAACGGCGACGTAAAGCTGGTGAAGAACGCCGGCGCGATCGTGTCGCACCCCTTTGGCAGCGTGATGCGAAGCATCCTGCTGGCGATCTACGAGCTGCACGCCGAGGAGGTGCTGGTGGTGGGTCATACCGGTTGCGGCATGATGGGCCTGAGCTGCGAGCGCGTGATCGAGAAGGCGCGGGCACGCGGCGTGTCGCAGGACGTGCTGTCGACGTTGCGCCATGCGGGCATCGACCTCGAGCATTGGCTGACCGGGTTCAAGTGCGTCGAGGACGGCGTGCGCAACAGCGTCGACGTCATCCGCAACCACCCCCTGCTGCCACGCGACGTCGCGGTTCATGGCATGCTGATGGACTCCGACACCGGCGCGCTGGCGAAGATCGTCGAAGGATACGGGATGCGCACGGAGTAGTAACGTCGTCTACGACTGCGGTCACATAGGGGCAAGCCTCCGTACCCGCCCGCTTACGTTTCGACGTCATCCGCATTGCCTCCCTCTCCCGGTACTCCGGGGGAGGGCTGGGGAGGCAGCGTTTGTTCCAATCAACAAGTATGGCCCGGACAGCGCCCTCCCAAAAGGCTGGCGGATAGAATCACTACGTTGGTCGGCGACGTGTCATCCCGATGGGAGGCTTGCCAACCTGACCCATCTCCCAAGGGTAAGAACCGTCCGTCGTTTGAGATCCCTCAGGTCGCCTGAGGCTCCCTTCGGGATGACATGCGCGCGCGGGGCGACAGGTTCTGTCCGCTAGCCTAATCCCCCACAGCGTACCGGGAGAGGAGGTCAGTCAATTTCCGCCTCAATTGCTGGGTATTTCCGGGCTAATTCAGCGCCAAGCCTGCCGCACCTCGCCTACACTTGGCGGCGGAGGCGGCGCCGTCGCCTGAGCCGCCGTTGTGGGGAGCGCAGTACGAGAAACGCATGATCCGCTCAAAAACTTTCTCAGACTCGAACCCGACGCGCCGCGTGCGCAGCAGCGCGTTCACGCTCGTTGAACTGCTGGTGGTCATCGGCATCATCGCGATCCTGATCAGCATCCTGCTGCCCGGCATCGCCAAGGCGCGCGAGGCGGCCAACCGGGCGGCGTGCCTGAGCAACCTGCGGCAGGTTCACCTGGCATTCCACCAATACGCGCTCGCCCACCGCGACCGCGTGCCGGTCGGCTATCGCACGGATTCCAAGCAGTTCAACAGCATGGTCTACACCATCACGGCAAGCGAGTGGGTGCTGTTCGGCCTGCTGCAGCAGGCGGGGCTCATTCCGCAGGCGAAGGTGCTGTTCTGCCCGTCGGAGACGAACGACAAGTTCATGTTCGACACTGCTGCCAACCGCTGGCCAGAGCCCAACACAACGCCGACGGCGAACGTGCAGTCCGGCTATGGCACGCGGCCGGAAGTTCAGATTCCCGACGATCTCGCGGGTCAATCGCTGTCGGTGTTGCCGCGCCTGACGCAGTTCGGCAACCGAGCGATCTTCGCGGACCTAACGTCGGCGCGCACACGCGTGGTGACGCGCCATCGCCGGGGTGCGAACGTGCTGTTCGCCAACGGTGGCGCGAAATGGATTGAGCTGAGCGCGTTTGACCAACCGGCGGCCAACTGGCCGGAACCGTCGTTCCCACCGGCCACTACGTACAACGCGACGCAGGACCGAATCTGGACGGCGTTCGACCGCCAGTAGACGCGCGGCCGCGGCAATCGCACGCCGTCGTCACACCTTGAGTACGACGCAACCGGTCATGGCTTGCAACAGTGTGATGATGGAGACCGTGATCAACGTCTCCTGCAGTTCCAGGTCGAACAGCGTCGCAAAGCTGATCCAATAGACGACGACGACGACGTGCAGCCCGGCGATCGCGCCGCGGACGCCTTCGGGGTCGAGGCGCAGGCAGCCGTAGAACAGCGCGCTGGCGAACAACGCCACACCCACGAGCTTGATCGCCGCCGACGCCGGCGTGCCGAAGTTCAAGCTGAGCATCGCCGCGGCGGCGAACATCGCCAGCACCATCGCGACCAGGTTGGCGGCGGTTAGCGCCCCCGCCATCACCAGCGTTTGCCCCACTGCCGCCCCGCGCGCGGGAAACACCGTCACCAGCACCAGCCAGCCAACGACGCCCATCAGCGCGAGCGCCATCGGGACGTAGCGTTCCTTCCAGGCCGACGGCGCGTCGTCCTCATCGGTCTGCGCCACCTTACGTCGGCGATGCGCCGCGTATGCGCCGAACGGCGTGGCCTGCGCCGACGTCGCGGCTGGGCGCGGATCGGTGGATGAAACGGGTGCGGTGATGACCGTCGCGCGGGGCACGTGCGAGTGGACCGCGGGATCGACTTCGGGGTACAGATCGATCTCGTCCGACGCCGGCACCTGTTGCGCGGGCGCGGCGGATGGCGCGCAATCGTGCGGCGCGGAAAAAACGCTCCCGCACTTGCACCGCACCTGTCGGCCGGCCAATTGCGGCTTCCAAGTGAACTGCTTGGCACACGCTGGACATGAAAATTTCGTCACGTGCCGTCCCTCCGTTCCCCTCGTATCGGCATCATTCCGCACCGTACCGGAACGGTTAGAATAGGGCAAATTACTCCAAATTTACCCGCGATTACCTCCGTTTGGCGGCACGGATGCAACGTGGCGCGGCAGATCGGGTAATCTTCCTACCCGATGACCGATACGCTGACCGCTTGCGTCCCACCAACCGCCCCTCGCGCGGCGTCGCCGACGCCACGGCAAATCGTGGTGGCGCGGGGTCGGAACGTGTCGCGCCTGATCGCAACGATCGTGCTGCTGGCAACCTTCGCCGGCTGCATGTGGATGTACACGCGGCACAACGCGTTCCCCATTCAGTATCACCCCGACGAGGACAGCAAAGCGACGCAGATTCTGTCCGAGGAAGGCGAGCGCAACTTCAACCACCCCCAGTTGTTGCTGGAGACCACGCAGTGGGCCGTGCACTGGCTCGATACGCCCGCGGATCCGCAGGCGGTCGTGGTGGTTGGCCGGACGGTATCGGCAACGCTGGCGGCGATCGCGGTGGTGGCGCTGTCGCTGTGCGGCTACCTGATCGCCGGATTGCCCGGCCTGATCGCAGTCACACCGATGGTCGCGCTATGCCCGTTTTTGCTGGCCTACTCGCACGCGATGAAGGAGGACGCCTCGCTCGTCTTCGGCACCGCGATCGCGGTGCTGGGCGCGTGCCTGCTTTGGGCGTGGGGCCGGCGCCCCGCGCTGCAATGGCTGGCGGTGGTCGTGCTGGCTGCGGGCGTGGCGCTGGCAAGCTCGGCCAAATACGTGGGCGTGGTGACGCTGGCGCTGGCGGTGCTCGCATTACCATTCGCGCCGCGCGCCTCGTTTGTAACCGCGGTGCTCAGGCCGGTGGCCTTCATCTCGTATGTCCTGCTGCTGTTGATCGTCGTCAACCATCGCGCGCTAAGCCATTTCGAACAGTTCAACCGCGGACTTGACCGCGAGTTCGAGCACAGCACGACGCACCATTCGGGCCTGACCATGGCCCAGCCGAATGGGTACACGCTGGCGATCGCGCTCGACCAGACGCCGACGTACGCAATGGCGCTGCTGGCGATCGGGCTGCTGCTGTCGATCGGCTGGTGGCGCGGCCGGCTCGGGTGGGACCGCTGCATCTGGCTGTTCACCGGCATCTTCCTACTGCTGTTATCGCACGGCGTAATCCCAATGCCGCGCTACGCGCTGCCCATCGTCGTCCTCGCCGCGCTGCTGGCCGGGCTGGCCGCGGCGCGGTTAGGGCAGTTCATCGGCAAGCCCTGGGGCGTGTGGGGCGTGCCGATCGTTGTCGCGTGCATCACTGTTGCAGTTCAGTTGCCGCGCTGCCTGGATTACGTGCGGCAGTTTGGTGACGACAGCCGACAGCGCCTGCGCGAGTTCGTGCTGACCCAGGTGCCCCGCGGCAGCTACATCTTCGCCGACAGTTACGCGGGTTTGGATGCGCCCCCGTACGACCTGAAGTACGACGGCCTGAGCGATCACGTTCGCGTATCGTCGCGCTTCACCGCCGGTGACGGCGGGTCGCTGGAGAACCTGCGCCGCCGGGGCGTCACGCACGTCGCGGTGGCGAACCTGATGCACGAGCGTTACTTCGACCCGCACGTCTTCCCGGTCAGCGGCTACGAGTACCAGTACAACCGGCACCGCGGCTTCTACGAGGAACTGTTCCGCGACGGGAAACTCATCTGGTCGCAGGAGGCAAGCTACCCGATGCGCACGTACAACAACCCGCAAGTTCGGCTTTACAGCATCGAGCGCGAAGACTGATTGAAGCGAAATCGGATCGGCATCGCTCGACCATCCCACGCGCCCTCTAAGCGGCGGCCATCAATAACCCGCAGCAAAGTACGCAACGAACGCCGCGGCCACCACGTACATCAACGGGTGCACCCTGCGGAAATGACCGGTCAGCAGGTTCAGCACGACGTACGCCACAAACCCGTAGCCAATGCCGTGGGCGATGCTGAACGTCAGCGGGATCGTGAGGATCGTGATGAACGCCGGCACGGCGTTTTCGAGCCGCTTGAAGTCGATCTCGGCGACCTGGCTCATCATCAGGAAGCCCACCAGGATCAGCGCCGGCGCCGTCGCGCTGGCGGGGACCACCGTCGCCAGTGGCGCCACGATCGCCGCCAGCAGGAAAAGCAGCCCGACGATCACGCTGTGCAGGCCCGTGCGTGCGCCCTCGGCAACGCCGGCGGCGCTTTCGATGAAGCTGGTGTTGGAACTGGCACCCATCGCCCCACCCAGACTCGCTGCGGCGCTGTCGACGATCAGCAACCGCCGCACGCGCGGGATGTTGCCGTCACCGTCCGCCAACCGCCCCTGTTCGGCGACGGCCGAGGCGGTGCCGAGCGTGTCGAAGAAATCGATCATCACGATCGACAGCAACAGCGGAAGATACCTCCACTGCAGCACCGCGGGCACGTCGGCCTGGAACATCGCGCTAAAGTCCGGCCTTGGAAAGCGATCGGGCAACGACGTCACGCCCAGCCACAACGCCAGCGTCGTGGCCAGCAGGATGCCCAGCAGCAGCGCGCCGGTGACCTTTCGGATCATCAGCACGGCCGTGACGATGAGCCCGACGCTGGCGATCAGCGTCTCGCGGTTCTGGAACGAGCCGGCCGTCACCATCGTCACCGGGCTCGCGACGATGATCTTCGCGCCCTGCAGCCCGATGACGGCGATGAACAATCCGATTCCCGCGCCGATCGCGATGCGCAGTTCCCGGGGTATCGCGCGCAACACCGCCTCGCGCAGGCCCACGAGCACCAGCAGCAGGATGAGCAGCCCATCGAGCACGACGAGCCCCATCGCTGCCTGCCATGACCCCGTTGCCGCAGTGATCTGGAACGCCACCATCGCGTTCAGCCCCATGCCACTGGCGAGCGCGATCGGGAAGTTGGCAAACAGGCCCATCGCGATGCAGCAGACCCCCGCCGCCAGCGCGGTCGACGTCGCCGCCGCCGTGACGCTGATGCCTGCGTTAGCAAGTATGAGCGGGTTGACTGCGATGATGTACGCCATCGTGAGGAACGTCGTCACGCCGCCGCGCATCTCGCGCGCGAGCGTGGTCTGACGCTGCTCGAACTCGAAGAATCGTGCGATCGCGTTCATGATGAGCACCGCGCGGTGAAGGCGTTTATAGCAGCAAATCGCATTTGCGGCGACCTTCGAGATAGAGGTGCAGTCACATTGACAGAAGGGTGTGATAGGGGTGGCGCAACAGGAGAGACGAAGTGAGAACAGACAAAAGAGACACAGGCAAGAATGCCTGTGCCACGGAATAAGGGGGAGAGGAAGACGGGGGGAGAGACAGGCAGGAATGGGCAACAACATACTTGACGCACACCGTGCCCGCGCGTCCCTCCGGTCCCCTCTCCCGGTACGCCGGGGGGTTAGGGTGGGGGCGCGAGCGCCGACACGTTCCAGATCGGACGCGCAGCCCCCTCCCTAGCACCCCCCCGCGAGTACGCGGGAGAGGGGACCGGAACCGATGCATCAAGTATGTTGATGCCTAGGAATGCCTGTCCTACAGAAGAATACGCGGGACTGGCCACTTAAGTGGGCAGTGCTACCGGACGACGTGCGAGACAGCCCTACGGCTTAGCCAACAACGGATCCCCCCACACACCGGGCAGCGCAACCGCATTCGCGGGGTCGGCTGGCTCCACCTTCAGCGTCAGGCGGTTCACCTTGTCCAACTTCAGGCTGACCGGCAGGCTGTCGCTTAGGCTCGTCAGCGCCGGCGAGCGGAAGATTTCCTTGCCGTCGGCCGTCGCAGTGAACAGCAGCCCACCCGTCGGCAGCAACGCCGCCGGCACGCCCGCCGTAGCCAGTAACGTCTTGTACTTGCCATCCAGCGCGTACGTCACGGTCGTGCCCGGCGACAGGCCGATCGAGCGCGTCGGGGTGTAATCGAACAACCGTACGGGCACGCCGACGGGCGTGCCATCGAGCCGCATCGCGCCGCCGCTCACCTCGGGCGACAGCTCGGCAAGCGAGGCGACGCGTTCGCCAGCGTAGGCGATGTCGCGAACCGTGTCGGCGGCAACCGTCACCTTGCCGGCGGCGCGGTCGGTCACGATCAGCTTGCCACCGTCCACCGCTACCTCGTCCGCCATGTAGATGGAACCGTCGACCGTCTTCACGACGTACTCCGCTGGTTCCGGCCGCGCGTCCTGCAGCACCAATGCCGCAACCTCTTTCCGCAGGTCGAACGTGCGCGGGCCGAAGATCAGCGAGTTGACGGTAAGGCGATCGCCCTTCAATCCCTCGACCTGCCCGTCGAAGAAGTCGCCGTTGGTCAGCAGCACGCCGAACGAGCCGCCCGGAATGTGCTCCAGCAACGACGACGTCAGAGGCCGCAGCGACAACCGCGCCACCCGCGCCGTGGGTAGCGACAGCGTCTCGTCGTCGGCGCGCTTGAAGCGCATCGTCGTGTCGTCCATCTGCTCGAGCGTGATGCCGGTCAGCTCCGACCCATCGCGGGTGAGGATGCGCGTGTCCACCTCTTCGCCGGGCGTTTGGAAGCGTTCGCCGGGGATGATTTGCTTGTCGATGTCCGGGCCGTCCCACATCAGCCGCGCGATCCAACCACCGGCGCCGTTAAACGATTCCATTCGGATCGGTACCGGCTCGTTCGCCTTCAGCTGGATGACGCCGCTGTCCTCGACCCCAGGGTTCATCTGCCAGTTGTCGATCAACTGCTTGTTGTTGATCCACAGGCGCACGCCGTCGTCGCTCAGCGTGTAGAAGGTGTACCGGCCGCTGGCCGGTGGCACGAGCATACCGGTCCAGCGAACGGAGAACAGGTTCAGGCCATCGTCGGCGGGCGAGTTAGGCTGCTGGAAGTTCACCTCGCTGTCGGTCCGCACCAGGTGGAGGTTGGAGAGGGTTGCGTCGGCGAAGTATTCGGCGCGCAGGCCGTTCTCCGACTCACCGTCATCGTCGCGCTCCGCAGGGATCAGGAAGCGGCTGGGTATGACCTGCCGGGGGACCTTTTCCGATTCCCACTCCAGTTTCACGTTTGCCTCGCGGACCTTCTCGAAGTAGTCGACGCGGATCGCAACCGACTGCCCGCTGCGCAGCGTGATCTCCCGGCTGCTGCCGCTGCGCTCAAGCAATCGATTGCCGTTCACCCAGACCACCACCGAATCGTCGGCGCTCGCGTGGAAACGATACTTGCCGGTCAACGGCACGCGCAGCCGGCCTCGCCAACGTACCGAAAAGTTGTCCACCGGCAACCCGTCCGCAGGCGCATTGGTGCCCCAGTTGTGGTCCAGGCTCGGGTCGACGCGCGCGATCTTCGGTTCGGTGAACTTCTCGGTGGAGTAATACTGACCGCGCAACCCGGTCGTTGCGACCTGTGCCGCCTCGACCAAGCGAAGCGACTCGAACGTCGCGTGCGGCGTGGCGACGGGAGGCGCGTCCTTCGACGGCTTCTTGTCACCCGACGGGGCTCGGACCGTGCAGGCCATGCCAATCAATACGTTTTCCGGCAGGTCCAGCCGTTCGGTGGCGAAGACCTTCCAGTCGTTGCCGTCCGTCGACGTGCCGACCTCGATAAAGTCGCCCTCGCGGGTCAATCGCATCCACTGCGGCGCCGATATGCGGGGGAGATCGGACTTTCGCGCCGCCTGCCCATTGGCCGGCCGCACGTGGCGCTCACCCGAACGGGTGGTCATTGAACCATCGACGCCACCGATAGCCGCGTAGAACGTCAGCGCGTCCGGCTCGGGCCCACCTCGCAGCATGACGCCCGCCGCCGCGGTGGCGGCCGAGATGTCCGTTATGCGTAGGACCAGTTCGAAATTTCCCTTTACCGGACGACCGAAAAACGGCACGGAATCGCTGGTATCAGTGACGGTGCCGGCCTGCAGCGTGACCCTGGTCGCCGTGCGCTTCACGCCTCCCGCCGGTGGTTTGCCGATCTCCCGCGGCGCCCAGGGTGCGCGGATCGGCTCGCGGTCGGCGACCTCCGCACGCTGCGTCGGCACGCTGGCGCGGAACGAGGCGCTAAGCACGTCCGCCAGTTTCACCCGCACGGCCGATCCGGAGGTCGGCTGCATTGTCAGCATGTCGCCGGTGTCAAACTTGATCTGGCCCTCGTACACCTTGCCGTCCAGCGTGCGCAGCACGTCGGCGCGCGCGCCCGGCAAAGCCAGCAGGACGGTCAGGATCGCGACGATGAACGGGCGGGTACGACTCATTGGTTTCTGACGATGGCAATCGCGTGAGGATCATGCGCGCCCGCGATGGCGATCATCGCTGGTACAGCGGCACGTAATGGTAGGGCATCGCGAGGATCATCGTGTAGACGCTGGTCGCGTAGACCTCGTTCTGCCCGTTGCCGCCGATCGGCGTCCAATAGTTCATGTCGCGCTCGCGCTTCACGGTCTTCATCAGCTCGGCGCTCACCTGCGTGTACCAGCGCTTCCACGTGTCGCCGCCGATCATGTACTGCGCCGGCGCCGCGTAGAACGCGCCGTACGTGTACCACTCGCGGTCGCTGTTGAACTTGTCGAACAGGAACTTCGAGCCGGCCTTCACGAGCGGGTCGTCGTACTGCCCGCACACCTGCAGCGAGTAGATCGCCGCCGCCGTGCGCGCGAAGCCCGCGTTGCCACCGTGCGCCTGGTAGGCGAAGCCACCCTGATCCTTGTTGTAGCACTTGCGCACGTACTCGACGGCCTTGTCGATCGTGGTCTGCGGCACGTCGATCCCACTGTTCTTGGCCACGCGCAGCGCGACGACCTGCAACACGGTGACGGAGATGTCGGCGTCGGCCTTCACGGGCTGGTAGCGCCAGCCCCCTTCGTTGTTCTGACTGTCAATGATCAGCCGGATCGCGCGCTGCAGCTTCGGGCGAATGACGGCGTCCTGCGTTTGGCCGTAAGCCTCACCGAGCGCGATCGTGGCGATGCCGTGACCGTACATCTTCACTTCATCGTTCGGGGCGGCGATGAACCCGTTCGGGCGGCAACTGTCGAGCACGTACTTCAGCCCCAGCTGCACGTTCTTGCTGTACTCGCCTTCCTGCGGCAAGTGACCGGCCGCCATGAAGGCCATGAGCGCGTAGCTCGTGAACGCCGTCGTGTGCCGGCCGCTGACCCACGACCCGTTCGGTTGCTGCTTGCTCGCCAGCCACTTCAGCGCGCCCTTCACCACCGCTTCCGATTGCGGCGAGATTGCGACGTCAGTCGCGGCGCGCCGCGGCGCAGCTGCGGCAAGCGTGGGATCGACCGCCATCACCGGGGTGCTGCACGCCAGCCCCGCGATGAGGGTGAGACCGCCCGCGACGCGCATCAGCGATCGCCGGCGGACTGCAGTTGATCGAAATTGACGGCGTCGGAGGAAGTCGATCATCGCTGCGGCTCGTTGGAGAGGTTGCGAAGGTACTGCTCGATCATCGGGCCATATTCTTCGGGGTACTTTGCGGCGCCACTGCTGATCAGCGCCTGCCGTTCGCGCTCGGGCAGCGCGACGAACTTGCCGGCGCCGTTGGGGTTGCCAAGCGGGCCACCGGCACCACCGGGCTGCTGATTGCCTTCCGTCGGATTATCCGACGGCCCCGGCGGGCCAGGTTGGGCGGCGGGCATCGACATGCCGGGCATCGGCGGGCCCGGTTCGGCCGCGGGGCCTTGGGCCATCTCGGGCAGACCGGCCTGCAGGCCCTCCATCGCCAGTTGCAGTGCCGCCTTGGCGGCCTCCAGCTTGTCGCTGGCGGCTTGGGCGTCTTCCTTGGCACCGGCGGGCTTGTCGGCATTGGCCTTGGCAGCGGCCTCGGCCAATGCCTCGTTCGCCTCGGAGATTGCTTTCTTCGCTTCCGTGGGCAACTGATCGCTCTCCTCAGCGCTCAGCTTCGCCAGATCGCTCTGCGTCTTCTCAAGCTCCTTGGCGGCCTCTTTGGCTTCCTGCAGCTTGCCCTTTTCCGGTGGCAGCTTCTCGGATGACTGATCGATCTCCTGCTGCGCCTTTTCGATCGCATTGGCCAATTCACCCAGCGAACGCCGTTGCTCGGCAGGCGGTTGGTTCAACTGCTGCTGAAGCTGGGCAGCGGTCTGGTCAAGCGCGTCCTTCGCCTTGGCCAGCTGCTGCATTGCCTGCTGCTGATCGGGCTTGGCCGCCTGCGGCTGGCTCTGATTCAGGTCTTGCTGCGCCTGCTGCATGGCTTGCTGCGCGTCCTGCATTGCCTGCTGGGCCTGCTGCGCGCTTTGCGGCAGTTGGGCTTGGGCGTCCTTCGCCGTCTGCTGCATTTGCTGCTGCTGCTTGGCCAACTCCTGCGGCTTCGGGGCATCGGCCGCGGTGCTCTCGGCGGCCTTGGCGGTCTCGGTGGCGAGCTTCTGCTGATCCTGCATCAGCTGGGAGATGTCTTCCTTGGCCTTCTCGACCTTCGCCAGATCCGCAGCCGCCTGTTCAAGCGATTGCTGCTTCTTTTCCAGGATCGCCTGCGCGTCCGCCAGTGCCTGGTCGGACTGCTTCTGCTGCTCGGCGATGGCCGCCTTCTTGTCGGCCGAAATTGCATCTGGCGTGTTTAGCACCGTGGCCGCGCGGCCCATTTTGCCCGCGGCGGACGAGAAGTAGGACGACGCTTCCGGCGCCGTCGCGGTTGCATCCGTTTGGAGGCCCAGCGCCAGCGTCCGCAGTTCCCCCTGTTTCGCCGACGCCGCTCGCAACGGCTCGGCACTCGCCCCGGCAGCGGAGGACTTGGTGACGGTCGCCTGATCGGCGCGCAACTGTTTCGTCCGCGTCAACAAATCGGCGACGGCCGCCAACGCGTCCTTCGGTGGCTCGTTGGCCTTGGCCTGCTCCTTCTGAATTTCCTTCTCCAGCTCGGCCTTGGCATCGTTCAACGCCGCCAGCGCCTGCTCCTGCTTCTGCGCAGCCTCAGGGCCCATCTTTCTCGCCAGGTCGGGACGCGCCTGCTCCATTTTCTGCTGTGCGACCGTCAACTTGTCGGCCGCCATCGGGGCGTCCTTGGCGACGTCCTGCTGCGTCAGGCTGGTACGGTCCGCCAGATCGGCCTGCTGCTCATCCAGCTTCGGACCGAACGCGTTCGCCTTTGTCTGCTCGTTCACCTGTTGCTGCTGCTCGATCGCCTTATCGACCTGCGCGACCGCGTCCTGCAGCGTCTCCAGCTTTTCCTTTGGTGGCGCCACCGCTCGGCTGAGCTCGCGCAGGCTGTCGCGTGTCTTTTTCTCGTTCAACGCCGCCCGGTAGACGTTGCCAGAGGCTAAGTCCTCGGCAGCGGCGGTGGCGGCTTCCTCGACCTTTTCGTCGCGTGCCTTCTTGGCCGCCTCGGCGGCACGCTCGGGGGCGGTCTGCGGGTCCTGCGCCATCGCGGTCAGGTCGCTGACCGCCTGGCGAACCTCTTCTTTCAGCGCCGACTGCTCGGCCTGCTGGACGCGCAGCGCGTCCTTTTGAGCCGCGCTGAACTGCTCAGACTTCCGGCCGGCGGTTTCCTTCGCCAGCGTGACCGATTGCTTGAAGTTCTCGTTCTGCCGATCCGCCAGCTTCTCCAGCCGGCCCGATAGCTCGTGCATCGCCTGCTGCCGCCGATACTCCTTCAGCAGATCACCTAATTGCGACGAGATCGTCTTCTGCCCCACAACCGCCTGCGTGACATTGCGGCGGGCGGCGTCGTCGGTGTCGGCGCTTCGGGCCTTCTGCAGCAAATCGACCACCTGCTGCATCTGCGATGCGCTAAGGCTACCGAGTACGCTGTGGATGGCACGCAGCGTCTGCACGTCGTCACCTGTGATGCCGTTGCGATCGAATTCAGCCAGCACGCCCTCGATCTGCGTCGCGACCGCCTGCGTCTGCGACTTCAGCCGGGTTTGCGTTTCGGCACCGTCGCGCAACGCCTCGTTCGGCACCGCCAGCACCGCGACCGGGCTGGCCGCCAGGGACAGGCACAAACTGAGGATGATCGATCGCTTCATCTGGTCTCCTTCAAGGCTCGTGCGTGCTATGGGTACCATCTTACAGTACCGGGTCAGATTGCGGGCGTTGACGTCAACTTGGGTGGACCGTGCAACATGTACGGGCAACCTTATGGCGTTGCAGCGGGCTTTTCCTGCACCATTGTCCCGAGTTTCGTGCTCAGATCGACCTGCCCCTCACGAACCGCGTTGATCTCGCCGAAGTAATCGCCCACGCGGCCCATCAGTTCGGCCCGCTTCTCGGCCTCGGTGACGACGCGCATCAGGTACTTCTCGCTTGTAGCCACGCCGGGGCCAGTCTGGTCGTTGTTGTCACGAGCTTCAATCCACCACTCGAACGTTGTGCCAATCGGCGCGCTGGCTCCAAGGGATTCGATCTTCCAAGGGTAAAAACCACGCGTCGATTTCGGCGAATGGCCGATCTCCAACGGAATCGCCTTCGCCGCCCGCGCCGCGGCATTGGCGGCGGTGATCTTAGGCGCGTCCAAGTTGAACAGGACCTCGGTTGGAACCACTTGCGGCTGTTCATCTTTCCGCGCCCACATCAGCGTGACGTGAGCGTTGCCCGCGTTCTCGAAGTACTCCAGCGTGATGTCGACCGCCTTGTCGGCCGACAGTTCGATCGGCTGCGATACCGCATCAAAATCACCATCGTGCCACTCGTCGATGATCTTCTTGCCGTCCACCCAGAGCCGCACGCCATCATCGGTGTCGAGCGTAAAGGTGTAGGTGCCCGATTCCAGCGGCTTGATCTGACCACGCCATCGCACCGAGAAGTTGTCCACGGGGATACCCGCCATCGGCGACTTCTGCTCAAAGTCGAACTCGATCGCGGGATCGATGCGGGTCTGACTGCGGCCGGCGAAATCGCGCTTGTCGAAGTATTGGCCGGTAAGGCCGTTGATCGGGAACTCCGGCTCTTCCGTCGCGGGCAGCGGGCGATACTTCAGTTCGAGCTGGGCAATTGCGAAGTCGTCGGTGCCGTCGAAGCCGACGTTGATCAGGCCCTTCGGCGTCACCAGCACCTCTCGCTCGGCCGGGCTGGTGACCGCCAGCGTTGGCGGGCGATCGGGGACCACGTCGATGCGGTACTCGGTTTCGTTCTTGCTTGTGACGCCGGTCTCATCGACCAGCTCAATGCGCATCGCGCGCGTGCCGGGCGGTAGCGGGATCGATCGTGGGCCATCGTGCGACGCATGGGCCTTGGCGGGGTCGTTGATGTCGAGCTCGAGCGGATAAGTAACGTCGGTGCCGATCATCCGAACGACGCTGCGCTGACCACCTTCGGCCGGCCGCAGCATGAGCTTCTTGGTGGCCGTCACGTCCAACACCATTCGGCTGCCGGCCAGGAACGACATGTCGCCCGGCGCTTGGGGCACGTCGGACAATCCCGTGTACTGCGGGTAGATCTGCCGGACGGCAATGGACGCGACGGCAGGCCGCTCGACCGTCTCCACCCGATAGCTCGGGCTGACGCCGTCGTTCAACTGCACGGTGTACGTGAACGATTCCGGCACCGCACCGATGGTGATCGAGAAGCCGTCCGGCACGTTAGGGTCGGGCGCCATGCTGTACGACTGCCGCACGCCCTTGGCATTGGTGGTGATCAGGGTGCCCTGCTTGGGCACGAGACCGTCAGCGGTGGCCGTCAGCGTGATGCTGTCGCCACGGGCGATGAAGCGGTCGCCCTCGCTGACGCGGACGCGCGTCTTGCGCGGCACCTCGACGCCAGGAACCAGCACAGCCCGCTTGATCAGGTCGACCGCGGTCTGTTGCCCGTAGGCGGTGGCCGCCCCTCCGGCGGCCACCAACGCTACGCAAAGGGCAGCCACACGGGTCATCTGACGCGTCGTCACGACCTGGCCGAAGTCGACCGCGCCGGCGATCTGCTCCGTCTCGCGCACCAGCTGTGTAACGAGCCCAGGGGCTGCGCCGACGGGCAGCGCCTCGGGGCGACCCAGCTGGATCGCACTGATCAACCGGCTGCGGAAGACCGGCCAATGCTGCTCGACCGATAGCGCCAGCGTCTCCTCGTCCGGTCCGCGGACGATTGGCCAGATCGAGAGCTTCAACAACAGCGTGACCGCGGCAGCCATCTGCAGGGCGAACAGGATCGCGCGCGTCGTGTACGACAGGTTGAACCACCAGTCGAGCATGGCTGTGACAAACGTCACGCCCACCACGAGCGCCACCGCCGCCGCCACGCCCGTGGCGATGCTCACGACGCTGCGCTTGCGGCGGACGATGTCGAGCTTGGAGTGGAGAAGGTCGCTCATGGGTCGGTTGTCAATTGTCCGAAACTGTTTTGCCTTACTTCAGTTGAAAGATCTTCCGCATGATCCACTCGGCCGACACGACGCCCAGCAGCAACAGGAAGTAGGCCGGGGAGGACCAGATGTCGACCTCCTGGCGGCTCTTTACGCTTTCGGACTGCTGCGAGATCGTCGAGGGAAGCGTGTGCAGATCTTCCTCACGGAAGAACGCGCCGCCGCTGGCGGTGGCGAGCTGGCGGAGCAACGGTTCGTTCATCGCGATCTCGGAGAACTCGATGCGGCTCTCGCCGACGTTCATCGCCAGGCGTGTGCGCTCGTCGCGGTCGACCCAGAACTCGTACTGGCCCTGCGGCGGCGCGACGAACTCGCCGCGGTACATCCCCTTCTGATCGGGCAACGGCCGCAGTGAGACGGTCCCGGTCGTGCGACCGTCGGCCGAGCTGTAGGTGCCCTTCACTTCCGGCGCTTCGATTGGCTGGAACGTCGTGTCGTACAGCCGTGCGTAGACGGTGACGCGGTCGCCGGCGAAGTAGTTGGCACGGTCCAGCGTGAGCTGCGTGCGCTTCGATTCGCCCAGCAGGTGGGCCATTGCCAGCCGCTGGATGATCTGGCCCCAGAATGCGATGTGGCGGGACTCGCCAGCGTTCTTGCGCCATCGCCACGTGTTGTCGGTGCCGGAATAGAAGACCTGGCCCAGGCCGTACTGCTGCAGCGCGAAGATCGGCATCTTCTCGCCCATCCGACCGGTCGTCTGGCCCGCGTCGACCGCGAGCACCTCCGCGCCCGGCTTGGCGCCGGCGACGGGGGCGGCCCAGTAGATGGGCGGCAGTTGCGTCCAGGCGTCGGCGTTGTCCTGCTGGCGGTCGGTCAGCCGCATGAACAGGCTGGAATGCCCCGCCGGCGTTAGCTCGACTTTAATTGGGCGCGTGGCGTCGTCGGCAGAGCCGGCGCTGCGCCCGATGGCCCCGATGCCACGGTTGGCCTCGAGCTGCACGGGCAGCATCTTGCCGATCGGCGTATCTTTGAACGCGGTTGGGTTGAACCGCCGACCGGCCACCACGAGCAGACCACCACCAAACTTGTCGACGAACTCGTTGATTGCTTCCAACTGTTGCTGCGCAAACTGCCGTGGGTCGACGTCGCCGAGGATGATCAGGTCGTAGGTGAACAGTTCCTTCTTGTCGCGGGGGAAGCGCGCCAGGTACGGCGAATCGGCGCCGGCGGCCATGGCGGAATCGGCCTCGAGCAGGAGAAACTTCGCGTCGACCCGGCGGTCGCGCATCAGCACGACCTGCAGGTACTTGTACTCCCAGCGCGGCGTCGTCTCGATCAACAGCACCTTGATCTTGCGATCGATCACCTTCACGCGCTGGGCGACGGTGTTGTTGTCCTTCACCGCCTCGTCGCCCTGCGCATCGATCGTGGCGACAAGGTCGAAGTCGCCCGGCTTGTCGGGCGTGAACTCCATCGAGATCACCTGTTCGTCACCGCTGAACGTCACGTCGCGCACGTCCACCGGCTGCCCGCCCAGCGACAGTTTCAGCTTCGCTGTTCGTCCCTCTAAACCGGCGCCTTTGACGCGCACGACAACCGGCACCTGATCTTTCAGGAACGCCACTTCCTGCGCGAACATGCTGGCGACGACGATGTCCTTCGGCGACGAGATTCCGACGCCCCACACGTAGAGCGGCACGCCCTCTTGCCGTGCGATCTCGGCGGCGGCGAGGGGTTGGCTGCCGGTGTTCGATTGGCCATCGGTGACCAGCCATACGCCCGCCAGTGGTTGGCCGCGCGATCGCAGCAGCGTGTCGCGCACGCCATCACCCAGCGCGGTCGCCGGAGCCGGCGCGTCCAGTCGATTCACCCATGCGTACCGATCGGCCTGCGGATCGTTCGACTGTGCCGCTTGCGTATTGGCCGCGCCCAGGTCTTCGACGCCCTGTCCGAACGACATCGGCCGCAGGTCGTAATCTTCCGACAGTGTCTGCAACAGCTTCAGCCGTTCGTTCTTCAGGCCCGCCTTCACCACGTCAATGCGATTGACGGCGTTGAGGCCCCCGGTGTCGCCGATCGATTGGTCCAGGCCCTTGGCAGGGTCGATCAGGTTGCGGGCGATCGCGACGCGCTTAATGTCGGCATCTTCCGTGCGCGTGTCGGCGATCTTCATGCTGGCCGAGGTGTCGAGCATGACCAACAGCGACCGACGCACGCTGCCCTCGACGGTGTAGCGGAAGACGGGGCGCAACAGCAGCACGAGCAGCAGCGTCAGCAGCGTCGCCCGCAGCGCGGCCATCGTGTAACGCTTGAGCGGCGGCACGTCCCGCGCCGTCTTCCAATACGACCACGCCGCCAGCGCGATCAGCAGCAGCATCGCGATGAAGAACCATCCCAGTTGCCCCGCCCCGCGGAACGCGACCGAACCGTCGGCGATGCGCGTGGCGCCATCCGCAGGAATACCGAGAAATTGGAAGAACAGGCTCTTCATTTTCTTTCGTATCACGGGCCGCGAGCCCGCGATTGCTTAACTAACACAAGACACGGGCGGGCCGCCCGTGGTACGCGCTACCGCGATCGACCGAACCATTGGGCCAAAAAAGTTTCCGACGCCGCGATCAGCAGCGCGATCATCGCCAGCGGCAACCACAGTTCCGTGCCCACGCGCGACTTCTGCACCATTTGCTCCAACGGCGTGCCGTTATTTACCCGAATGACCATCGTGGCCTCGCCGAGCGACTTTTCCTGATCGGGTGGCATCTCAGTTAAATTCGATTCCGCTGGATCGGGCTGGGCGGCGAACTTGAGCGTGCTTGCAGGATCGGTAGCGACCTGAATTTCGTAAGGCCCGCTGCGCGGCGTTTCGGTGACCCTGAGTAATGGCGCGTTGTTGACCAACTCCACACGCGTCGTGAGACGCGTGGCATTCGGGTCGGTATCGGGCGGGAGCACCGTCGCATCGCGGTTCACCCAATCCAACGGTGAGCGATACGCGAACGGAGCCCCCACCGGCACGTTCAGCGCGTCGTCCTGCCGACCGACCAGCGATGCCAGCGTGCGATAGACCAACGGCACGAACACGCCCGGGCGAACGGGCAGATCGGTCCACAGCGTGCTGGCGGTGGTGCCGAACAGCACGACCCGGCCAGCGCCGAACGTGCGTTCCATCATCAACGGCGACCCATCCGCCAGCCGCAGCACCGTACGGGCCACGCCACTGCCTTCGGGCCGAACAGCACCCTCAGCCTCGTACGCGCCGGCCTGCAGCGGGAAGTGCCGGCGTACCTTCACGTCGGCCAGGCTGCCGGACGCGGGGTCGTTCCAGATCGACGCGATCGGGTGATCGAAGTTCTGCGACTGCAGCGGCGTCGCCTTTTCGTCGGCCTTGGCGTCACCGGTCGCGCTGCCGAGCATCGCAGGCAGCATGGCGCGGTTGGCGTAGAGGGCTTCGTTGTAAAACAGCTTGGCGGTCGATTCGGTCGCGGGACCGGGGAAAATGACCAGGCCACCCCCGCCGCGCACGTACTCGACCAGCGCATCCAGCGGGCCGGTGGACAGGTCGGCGACGTTCGCCAGCACCACGGCGTCAAAATTGTCGAACCGCACGCTGCCCACATCAGTGGCGTTCACGGGCGTGGCCTTAATGAAGTGGTCGCCCGCCTCCGCGCCGGCCGGAGCGAGCGCGTTCTGCAGGAAGAACGTGTCCGCATCGCGACCGCTGGCGGCGTTGCCGCTGACCAGCAGCACGCTGATCTGATCGGTGGCGCGCACGGCGATCGTCCGCGAATCGTCGGCGGGCAGGCGGTCGGCCTCGATGCTGGCCGTCACGCTGGCGCTGCCGGGCTCGCGCAACTTGGCGAAGAGCGAGACGCTCTTGCTCTCACCGGCCGGCAGCGAATCGATCGTCGCGCCGTCGTTGGGCGCTTCACCGTTCACCGACAGCCGCACGCGGACGTTGTTCGCATCGGTCAGGCCACTGTTGGAGACGCGGGCCTCGAACCGTAGCGACCGGTCGACCACCGGCAACCCCGATGCCAGCCGCAGGTCGGTCACCGCAAGGTTCTGGTCCCCCTTGGGCCCCACTAGCAACACGTGCGAGGCAACAGCGTCCTTCGATTCCGCCAGCGTGCGCGTCGCCGACTCAAACTGCCGCCAACCGACGGCCTGACCATCGGTGGCGAAATACATCTCTCGCCGCACCGATGGCTTGTTCTTCAACCCCTCGACCGCGGTCCGCAGTGCCGGCACCACGTTGCTGGCGCGGTCGGAGAGCTTGGCTTCACGAATCGTCTTGCGGGCCAGGTTCAGATCAAGCGTTGGCTCAGCAATCACCGCCTCCACCCCGTCGCCCGCGAGCAGGACGGAAGCGGAAGAATTCGTCGGCAGCGAATCGAGCACCTGCTCAAGCGCACGTTTGGCGTTGTCGAAGCGCGTCGTGACGCCGTCGGACATGCCCATGCTGTACGAGTTGTCGAGCACGAGCGCCGCCGTCACGCCCGACCGGCCGAACAGCCCACCCGCCCCACCACCCGGAATCGCCGGCCGGGCGAGCGCCAGCGCCAGCAGCACGAGCAGCGCGCAGCGCAGGATCAGCAGCAGCAGATCCTCGATGCGCAGCCGACGCTGGTTCTGTTCCACGCTGGCCATCAGGAAGCGCATGGCCGCCCACGTCACCTTCTCGTACTGCCGCTTGTTCAGCAGGTGAATGGCGATCGGCACCGCGATCGCGGCGGCGCCGAAGAGGAGGATGGGGTTGAGGAAGCCCATGATTGAAAACTAAATCCCAAATCCCAATGCCCAACAAATGATCAGACACCAATGACCGTGAACTAGTACGCGTGATGCCTGAACGCCTCTTTTGGTCATTGGAACTTGGTCATTCGTTTGGCATCGGGGCTTGGTCATTTACATCACCTACATCACCGCCCCGTCGTTCGCTGCCGAAACGCCAAGTATCCGCTCAGCACTTCATGCAACGGGTGGCTGGTGTCGACCAGCAGGTAGTGCGTGCTGTTGCGCTCGCAGCCGTCGCTGATGCGCTGCTTAAAGTTTTCCAGCTCGCGCATGTAGCTCTTGCGAATGTCGTGCGGACGCGTTTTCAGAATCGGCGTTTCCTCAAGGCCTTCGAACTCGACGTTGCCGTCGAAGGGGAACTCGAGTTCGAACGGATCCATCACGTGGAAGACGATGACTTCCTGCCCGCCGAAGCGAAGGTGCTGGATGCCGTCGAGGATCTTCTGTTCGTCGTCGAACAGGTCGCTGATGAGGATGACGATGCCCTTGCGCTTGAGCTGCCCGGCCATCTGGTGCAGCACGTCGCCGATGTTCGTCTTGGCGTCCGGGTTGAACGCGGCCAGCGTCGACATGATGCCGTGGATGCTGTTGAGGTTGCCGGTGCGCGGGATGTGGTGGCGAACGACGCCGTCGTCGAACAGCGCCATGGAGATCGCGTCCCGCTGGTGCAGAATCAGGTACGACAGGCAGGCGGCGATCATCTTGCCGTAATCGAACTTGCTGAGCGTCGACGCAGTGGTGCCGCGCTTGGCGGCGCCGCGGCCACCACCGGTGATTCCGCTGCCGTAGCGCATCGATTCGCTGCCGTCGAGCAGGATGTGGGCGACGTAGTTCGTCTCCTGCTCGTACTGCTTGAGCATGTACCGGTCGGTGCGGCCGAGCACCTTCCAATCGATGTGGCGCGTGTCGTCACCGGCCACGTACTCACGGTGCTGCGTGAACTCGATCGAGAACCCCCGGAACGGCGACTTGTGCTCGCCGGACATGTACCCTTCCACGACGTGCCGTGCCGCCAGGCCAAGCTGTTCGGCTTGGCTGATGGTCTGAGGGTCGAGGAGGCTGGGGAGGTTTTCTGCCATGACTTTAAGGCTTCAACGCAGAGGCGCAGAGGGTGCCGAAGAGGAACGCGGAGAGATCAGAAGGAACGATGCAAAAAGACCCAGTGTTTCGCTGCGACCCTCTGCGTCTTCCCTCCGCGCCTCTGCGTTCAGAATCAATCGAGCTTCTTGTCCTTCGGGATCGCCGCCAGAATCTTCGCGGTGATGTCGTCGGCCGTGACGCCTTCGGCCTGGGCGGCGAAGTTGGGGGTGATGCGGTGCCGGAAGATCGCAGGAGTGACGGCGGCGACGTCGTCGCAGCTGACGTAGAACTGGCCGTTCAAAATGGCCCGCGCCTTCGCCGCCATGATCAAATTCAGGCTGGCGCGCGGGCCAGCGCCCCAGCTCAGCCACTTCTTGCAGAAGTCGAGCGCTTCGGGCTGCTTCGGCCGCGTCACGCGCACGATACGCTCGGCATAGGCGAAGACGTGGTCGGCAACCGGCACCCGGCGGACGATCTGCTGCAGTTGCACGATGTTCTCTGCGCTCAACACCGGCTGCGGCTTCTCACCACCCAAGCCCGTGCCCATCTTCATGATCTGCCGTTCCTCGGCCGCTGACGGGTAGTCGACGTAGATCATGAACATGAACCGGTCCAACTGCGCCTCGGGCAGCGGGTAGGTGCCTTCCTGCTCTACCGGGTTCTGCGTCGCCAGCACGAAGAACGGGTCGGGCAATTTGTGGTCGACGCCGCCCACCGTCACCCGGCGCTCCTGCATCGCCTCCAGCATGGCCGCCTGCGTCTTGGGGGGCGTGCGGTTGATCTCGTCTGCCAAAATGATGTTGCTGAAGATCGGGCCTTTCAGGAACTTGAACTCGCGGGCACCGGTCGCCTGGTCGGCGTAAATGACTTCCGTGCCGGTGATGTCCGACGGCATCAGGTCGGGCGTGAACTGAATGCGCTTGAACCCCAGATGCAGCGTCTGCGCCAACGACGAGATGAGCAGCGTCTTGGCCAGCCCCGGCACGCCCACCAGCAGCGCGTGGCTGCGGGTGAAGATGCTGATGAGCAGCTCGTCGATCACCTGCTGCTGCCCGACGATCACCTTTCCCAGCTCCGCCTTGATGGCGGCGTGGGCGGCCTTCAGGTCGCTGACGGCCTGCAGATCGGCGTCGGACACCTTCGCGGGCTTTGCTGGCGCAGTGGCGGTCGGGGTCGGCGGCATACGGTCCTTTCCAAATTCGGTCGGCAGGTGCGAGATTGGGGCAATCGCGCCCGGTATCGCCCACCTTGCGTCTATACCACTAACAGATGTCGCTGTTGAAGACGGTCCGAATGCCGCGATTACTAGGAGCGGACTTTACATCTTGCGACAACGTAGATTCCGATCCGCGACGGCCTTGGGACGCGAACGCGGCATGCAGGACGTGAGGCCAACGGGCGCTTGGCCAATCCCAGCATCGCAACGAACATCACACGTCCGCGGGCGGCGAGAAAGTCGGCCGCCGATCGTTTGGGATCTAGGAGAACAGCCCGAGGAAATGCATAGCGGTTTGGGTTGTGGCCTCGCTACCACCCATGCCCAGCCAGTCCTTAATGGGTTCCCAACCGTGCCGATAGATGAAGAAGCCAAGCACGGCGCACGCCGCCACGATCAGAAACGTCAGCAGTTGTCCCGCCAGTACGAAGACGCCGTCGCGCTCGATGATGCCGAGCAGCAGCAGGATAATTCCAAAAGCTGGGATGGCGTTCGTGAACGGGATCGGTAACGGCAACGCCATCACGAAGCCCAGAATGATCAGTGAAATCCCCAGCACCACGTTCACGCCCGGCCACAGCATGAACTGCATGCGCGGCTTCAGCAGCGACTGCAGCCGGTCGGCCCACTTCACGGCCTTCTGCACCAGCTTCTCGACCGCCTCGTGAGACAGGTGGCGTTTCCGGAAGAAGTTGGGCATCCAAGGTTGCCGGCCGATCATCAGCGTGATGCCGAACAATGCGATCGCGGCCCCGGCCGGCGCGCTAAGGCCCATGGTGGGAATCGGGAACAGGAACGGCAGCGTCAGGATCAGGAGCACCACCGCGTGTCCCCGTTCGCGCAGGGCAGCGAGAATCTGGCCCACCGTCAGCCCCTTTCCATCTGATTCGACCAGTAGGCCCTTCAGGTCTTCGGACAGCGACAGGATTCTCTCCGACGACGGCTCAGCTACAGGTTGCATCGATGAACGGTCCTTCAATAACGGCCTCTACACGACGGCGGCAAAGTCTACCACGGGATGCTGAACATTGCAGCTATCGGACGCGTAGTGCCGATGTCAGGCAGAGTTAACGTCGATCGCACGTCACACCTCCTTGATTACACATGGGTACGGCCTACAATTTCCCGGTCACTCATCGCACGGCGTGGTCCTTCCGGCCCACCGGCACAAGTGGATCGCATTTGAGGGGTCGACCTGTAACAGGGATCGGCCAATAGGAGATGGACATGTTCGAACGGTTTACGGATCGCGCCCGAAAAGTCATGGCGCTTGCCAACCAGGAAGCTCAGCGCTTCAACCATGAATACATCGGCACCGAACACATCCTGCTCGGGCTGGTGAAGGAAGGGTCGGGCGTTGGCGCCAACGTGCTGAAGAACCTCGACGTCGACCTGCGTAAGGTACGACTTGAAGTCGAGAAGCTCGTCAAGAGCGGTCCTGACATGGTCACCATGGGCAAGCTGCCGCAGACGCCGCGCGCCAAAAAGGTGATCGAGTACGCGATCGAAGAGGCGCGCAACCTCAACCACAATTACGTGGGCACCGAGCATCTGCTACTCGGCCTGCTTCGCGAGCACGACGGTGTCGCGGCACAGGTACTGATGAACCTCGGGCTGAAGCTCGAAGAAGTGCGGGAAGAAGTCCTTAACCTTTTAGGTGCAGGCGTGGAAAGCGAAGAACCGCAACCGCAGGAAAAACAGGGTACGAAGAGCAAGAGCAAAACCCCAGCGCTCGACTCGTTCGGTCGCGACCTGACGGAGCTGGCCAAAGAAGGCCAGCTTGATCCGGTCATCGGCCGGGCCAACGAGATCGAACGCGTCATTCAGATCCTCTGCCGTCGCCAGAAGAACAACCCAGTCTTATTGGGTGAGGCGGGCGTCGGCAAAACCGCGATCGTCGAAGGCCTGGCGCAGATGGTGATCGGGTCGGCCGTGCCGGAGATCCTGCACGACCGCCGGATCGTCGTGCTGGACCTGGCGATGATGGTCGCGGGCACGAAGTATCGCGGTCAGTTCGAGGAGCGCATCAAGGCAGTGATGAACGAAGTTCGTCGCGCCAAGAACGTCATCCTGTTCATCGACGAGCTGCACACGCTCGTGGGTGCCGGCGGCGCCGAGGGCGCGATCGACGCCAGCAACGTGCTGAAGCCGGCGCTGAGCCGTGGTGAGATTCAGTGCATCGGCGCGACGACGTTCGACGAGTACCGCAAGTACATCGAGAAGGACGCCGCCCTTGCTCGCCGGTTCCAGCCGATCACGGTTGAGCCGCCGAACAAGAAGGACGCGATCGAGATCCTCAAGGGTCTGCGCGACCGCTACGAGGCGCACCATCGCGTGCAGATTCTGGACGAGGCGCTGATCGCTGCCGTGGAGATGTCCGACCGCTACATCAGTGGTCGGGCGTTGCCGGACAAGGCGATCGACGTGTTGGACGAGGCGGGTGCCCGCATCCGTCTTCGTAGCATGACCAAGCCCCCGAACCTTGCCGAATTGGAAGAGCAGATCGAACGGCTCAGTATCCAGAAGGACGAGGCGGTTAAGAACGCCGAGTACGAGGAAGCCGCCCGTCTGCGCGACCAAGCCGAAGCGCTGCGTGCTAAGAAAGAGGACATGCAGAAGCAGTGGCGCGAGAAGGCTAAGGAGATCGACGGCGTGGTCGACGAAGAGGTGATCGCTGAAGTCATCAGCAAGATGACCGGCGTGCCCCTCACCCGCCTCGAGAAGGAAGAGGCCCAGCGGCTGCTCGAACTGGAGAATGAGCTGCACAAGCGCGTGGTCAGCCAAGACGAAGCGATCAAGGCGATCAGCAAGACGATCCGCCGTGCGCGCAGCGGCCTGAAGGACCCGAACCGCCCGATGGGTTCGTTCCTGTTCCTGGGCCCCACGGGCGTCGGCAAGACGCTGCTCAGCAAGGCCCTGGCCGAGTTCATGTTCGGCGATGAGGATGCCCTCATCCAGATCGACATGAGCGAGTACATGGAGAAGCACAACGTCTCTCGTCTGATCGGCGCGCCTCCGGGCTACGTCGGTTACGAGGAAGGTGGCCAGCTCACCGAGCGCATCCGCCGGCGGCCGTACGCCGTGCTGTTGCTCGACGAGGTCGAGAAGGCGCACCCGGACGTCTTCAACATGCTGCTGCAGATCATGGAAGAAGGCCGCCTGACCGACTCGTTCGGCCGGCACGTCGACTTCAAGAACGTCATCATGATCATGACCTCGAACATCGGTTCGGACCTGATCAAGGGTGGCGGGCCGCAGTTCGGCCTGCGTCCGCTCGGTAAGGGCGGCACGGAGGAGCGTAACTACCAGCAGATCAAGGAGACCGTGATGAAGGAGCTCGAACGCTACGTTCGACCCGAATTCATCGGCCGCCTGGACGACGTCATCGTCTTCCGTCCGCTGGGCAAGGCACAGCTCGAGGAGATCGTGGTCTTCGAACTGAAGAAGGTCACCAAGCGCCTCGGCGAGCACGGCATGAAGGTCGAGCTGTCTGAGGAAGCCAAGGTGTTCCTGATCGAGAAGGGCACGAACGTCGACTTCGGCGCCCGCCCGCTGCGTCGCGCGATCGAGCAGCACATTGAAGACCCGCTCAGCGAGGAAATCCTGCGCGGCAACTTCAAGGGCAAGGACACGATCAAGATCACCGTGAAGGACGAAGGCGAGGGCAACAAGCACCTCTACTTCGAAGCCATCAGCAGCGGTGACAAGACCGGCGACAAGCCGCAACTGGCCCAGGCCTCCAGCGACGCGACCTAAGACGTCACGCTCGTAACAACATCAACCCGAAACCCCGGCGTGCTCGATTCATCGAGCACGCCGGTTTTATTTGTGCAAAGCATCTCATCAACGCGTTCTGCTCAACCCAACCTGCTCAACGCACACCAACTCAAGTTGTCATCCCGATGGGAGGCTCGCCGACCTGAGGGATCTCGACCATCAAAAGGCGCTCGGTATTGCGCCTATTTTCCCGTAAAATCTTGTCGTGCCACTAGATGAAGAGGTAATATCGCGCGCCGCTCGGTTCAAGATCGACGCGATGGAACAGGTGCTGACCTATCAACTCCCCGCCGTCCATCGGCTGGCGGTGGCGCTCACCGGCCGCCGCGCCGCGGGCAGTGCCGTTGCGCGGCAGGTGTTGTCTCGCAGTTTGAAGTTCGTCCACACCTGGGATGCCCCCGAGACGGTCGAACGCTGGTTCTACCATCACACGATCCAATCCACCCGGCCCTACGCCGACGATCCACCCGACCCGCGTAAGGACGTGCTGCTCCTCCCTGGCACCACCGCCGACCTGCAGGCGGTGGCGTTCGTGAAAGCGTTGCGATCGCTGCCACCCCAGCAGCGCGAGGCGTACCTATTGACGCACGGCGAGCAACTGCCGCCGCGCCCGGTAGCAACCGCGATGGATTGCTCGCTCGACGCCTCGGCCAACCACCTCGTCGTCGCGACGCGCACGCTGAAAGACATCGGCGGCACCGAATACCCGCGCCTGGAACTGTCGGTCGCCACCGCGTACGCATCGCTGACGCCCGAAGGCGACGAGACCGTCTCCGTCGCCCGCTCCGCCATCCGCCGCCACGTCTGGCCCCGGCGGATCAAGCGCATCCTCTCGACCGCCCTGCTGCTGGCCATCATCGCGGCCATCGCGTGGATCGTGCTGAAGGTCCGGCCAACGATCGAGTTCTAGCTTGGCGTCTCGGAAGAAGTGCCTGCATTGGCCGTGGCATGGGCGTCTCGCCCATGCGTGCGATGATGCCAGTCAATTTGATTTGCAGCTGTTGCTCGGTCGAAGCGAGTGGCCACTAAGAATACTTCCCCTCCAATCCACACGCATGGGCGAGACGCCCATGCCACGGTCGGAGCGCCCGCCCCACAGTCAAGTGCAGATGCGCGCGACGACGCCACGGCTGGTGCTCCCAGCCGTGGCGTCGTTATCGTTCATTGATTTTGCAGAGGGACACGGGCGAGCCGCCCGTGGTACGCGCGTCAGTCACTTCGCGTCGTCGAACGAAAAGCGCCGCCCTACGACCGCGATGCGATCGCGCTGCTCACCGGCCGCAGCACGCGCGGCACGACGTACTGCGTCGCCAGCGTCTCGGCCCGCTCGGTCATCTGCTCGAACATCGACTCCAGCGATTCCTTCGGCTTGTCGCCCCAGTAGCGCCGCAAGATCAGGTAGACGCTGATCACGTCGTCGCTGTAGTCGCCGGTGCGCACCTGATAGCTGTTCGTGCGCGTCACGATGTCGATACGCGCCTGCAACCGGCAGTCGTCGCTCAGCGATACCGTTACGGTCGGTTGGAAGTCGATCGCCCGCGCGCCCACCTCTTCCGTCAGGCATGTCAACGGTGAGTTGGCAAACAAACTGTCGGCGATCACCTCGTCATGGTTGCCCGTGAACGAGAGGTCAAACCCGAACAGCACGTCAAGGTAATCGATCTCGACCGGCGAAATGCCCAGCTGATACGGCGCCTGTTCCAGCACCATCTTGTGCAGCTTCAGCGATTCCTCGACCGTCTCCGGGTTCACGTGGCCGCTCGCCAAGCGCTTGTTCTCCAGCGCCAGCCAGCGATACGCGTGACCGCTGCGATCCTCTTCCAGGTTGAAGTCGCCGTTGTCGGACTTGCGGAAGCGCGTCATTCGCGGAAATGTCTTCTGGACGCGCTCGAACATGTGCAGCACGGTCTCTCGGCTGTGCGGCAACTGCAGTTGCGAACCCAGACGCATGTTGACGTAGAAATCTTCGCAGAAGGCGGCAAACGGATTGGACATACAAACTCCCTATCCCAGAAACGCCCGGCAGTGCAGGCAGCCCTTGTTCTTCCATGAACATCGGCGATTCGCCCGGCCGAAGTGTAACGGATTCCGATAACAACGAAAGTGCTCAGGCAAAGGTTCGTTGACGCACGAAATTTTCGCGCCTATAAGGCTCGCATGGCTGTGCCCGTCTATGCCTTAGTGGGGTCTGATTCGTTCCTGCAACTCGAAGCACTGTCGCGCCTGCTCGCGTCGCTCCCAGCCGACGTGCAGCGCATCGATCTCGACGGCGAGCGGGCTCAACTGGCCGACGTGCTCGACGAGCTCCGCAGCTTCGCAATGTTCGGCAGCGGCAAGGTCGTCGTCGTGCGCGATGCCGACGACTTCATCTCCCGCTTCCGCGAGCAACTCGAAGACTACCTCGCCAAGCCGTCCGACAGCGGCACGCTCGTGCTGCGCGTCCCCTCGCTGCCCGCCAACCAGCGCATCGCCAAGCTCATCGCCAAGGTCGGCAAGATCGAAGCCTGCGAACCCCCCAAGGCCGCCGCCCTGCCCAAGTGGATCGTCGACCGCGCCCGCAGCGTCCACGGCTTAAAGGTGGCAGGGGATGCCGCGCAGATCCTGGCCGACCTTGTCGGCGACGACATGGGCCGGCTCGATGGCGAGCTCTCCAAGCTCGCGCTGCAGGTGGAGGGCAACGTCGCCACCGCCGCCGACGTCACGCTCGGCGTCGCGTTCCAGCGTGAGCAGGAGATGTGGGACATGACCAACGAGCTCGCCGCCGGCCGGGTCGACAAGGCCATGCAGCGATGGCGGCAACTCACGCAACTCGATTCCTCCACCGAGTTCCGCGCCGTCACCTGGCTCAGCATGTGGCTGGAGAACGTCCGCAAGGCGCTGGCGATGAAGCGCCAAGGCATGGCCCCCGGCGCCATTGCCAGCGCGTTGCGCCTCTGGCCGCGCGAGATGCAGGGCCCCTTCTTCAAGACCGCCGACACGCTGGGCGACGCCGGCGTCGCCCGCGCCATCGACCTGCTCGCCCAGATCGACAAACAATCCAAGTCCGGCATCGGCGACGCCGCCGCCAACGTCGAACGCTTCATGCTCACGCTGGCGACGCGGTGATGGGATGAAGAACGGGGGCGGAGCTCATCACGGAAGGCCGAACAATCCCATAGGATCCGAAGGTACGCCTGCGGACCGCTTCTCGACGTGGCAACAAGGGATGGTCCGCAGGGGTACCAGCGGACCCTACAAGACTTAGTAGCCATCGATTTCGGACTTGATCACGCGGTCGTTGGCGTCGAGGTGAACGAACACGAATGCGCTGTCCATGCCCCGCATACTCCAGCCTCCGAGATAATATGTGTACGCGCGAGGGCCCAACACGTGGTTGCCACCCGCATCGCGGTTGGCCAATACCACTTCTTCCGGTTTGCCGAGCATGGCGACGACTTGTGCTTCGGTCATACCTGGCGTCAAGCGCCGGACCACGTCCCGAGCCATTGCAGCGCGAGATACAGGTGTTCCGCCAATCCACGCGCTTGATGAGAAGGACTGCTCGGCGAATGGATCGAGCGCGCGGCGTGTCGCGATGCCAGAGGCGATGACGCAGCCCCCGACGAGCAGACTAATGACGATGATGACCGTTCGCCGGTGACGCATGACGTAAGGCCAATTAACGGCGGGTGGCAGATGTTGTGTACTCGCAACCCGTGTCGTGTCGTTCGGCCCAGCCGGGTGCCACGGGCGGTACGCCGCCCGTGCGGGTCAGTCTATCCGAAGGCACGGGTCGGGTACGACCCGTGGCACGCGGCGTGTTTGATTAGCTGATCCTCGCCGCATTGGCCGCGCGTGTTGCTTCGTCTATCAACCCGTCCTTTGCGCAGCGGTTCAGAAACTTGGCCATGGCACTGACGACTTTTCGCCTGGCCTCTTTGCCGGGTGCCACGGTCGGTACGCCGCCCGTGCGGGTCAGTCTATCCGAAGGCACGGGTCGGGTACGACCCGTGGCACCCGGCAAAGACTCCCGACCTCTTTCTTCCACCGGTGGGTTAGGCCCGTCGGTGAGGGTGGGGCGGGCGGATGATATGCCGCAGGGCCGAGCGTTGCGGCATACTAGGTTCTGTCTGAAAACCGCGCGTAAGGGCAGGCCTCCGTGCCTGCCCGTATTTTGTCGACTGGACGAGGAGGGCAGGCACGGAGGCCTGCCCCTACGCGCGGTGGACTCAAAGTACGGACCTACGCACTTGATGAACCCATGGTGCAACTCGTCATCCTGAGGTACTCCGAAGGATCTCTTTCCGCTTGAAGCAAATACGGGGGGAGATCCTTCGGAGTACCTCAGGATGACGTCGGTTCGTCACGTGCATAAGTCCGGACAAGAATGTCTGTGCCGCAGAAGACAGAAATCAGGAATACGTGGGGAGAGCGGGGGGAGAGACAGGCAGGAATGCCTGTCCCACAGAACGCAGGCCCGACGGCGCGAGTCTCGTCGGGTGGGTTTCATCCCCACCGGTTGGCACGAGGGGCAACGTGGACGAGATGAACCCGACCTCACGGAAAGCGGTAACTGAGCGACAAAATCAGAGCCTTACGCGCCGAATGTCATTTCGGCTCGCCGGACGAGATCCGAGCGTGCCCGATAACAACCGGCCGCGCCAGATAAGATCCGGACGCGCCAAACATGATCCGGAGGCTCCGGATAATTGCCGACCGCGCCGGATAATATTTGAAGGCTCCGGATAATAACTGACCGCGCCGGATAATATTTGGAGGCTCCGGATAATAACTGATCGCGCCGGATGATATTTGGTGGCTCCGGATAATAACTAGCCGCGCCGGATGATATTTGGTGGCTCCGGATAATAACTGGCCGCGCCGGATAATATGTGGAGGCTCCGGATAATAACTGAACGCGCCGGATGAGATACGGCCGCGGCGGGTAATAGCCGATCGCGCCGGATGATATTTGGAGGCGGCGGATAATCGCTGGGCGGGCCGGATAATCGCTGGGCGCAGCGGATGAGATCTGAGAGCGCGGGATAATTGTCGCCTTCGTCGGGATTAAGTCGGGGCGGTGGTGGGTCGATAGGACGCACGGTGCCGGGCGTTTGGGCGGCAAGGGGAACGTTGGCGATCGGGCGACCCATAACGTCCCGTTTTTCTCACTGCGATGGTGGGACGTTAATCTTCCGGGGTGGACGAAGGGACCCGCGTGGTGGGCCACGCAACTTCCGTGGCGGACGACGGAACTTCTGTACAACCGCACGACCGACCCGCCGCGGCCGATCCGAACGGGGTCAGGCAAATTGAGAAGCCCTGAGAATGAAAAAGAAGGATGAACGCGGCGCGGCCCGTACGGCGCGCCGCTTCTTCCTTTGCCCTTCCGCCTTCATACTTCCACACTACCGCCCTGGCGGGGGCACGTCGGGCCGGCGGGCGTTGACGTCGCTGGGACTCAAGTCCTGCCCGCGGCGGGCGGCGATGTCGTCGGGTGTATAGAGGGCGGCACCGTCGGGCAGGCGGGATTCGTTGCCGAAGTTCGTCAGCATGTGGTTCAACACCGCGGCCATGTTCGCGTCGGCCAGGTGGCCCATGGGGGGCATCGGGGCGCGCCAGCGGGGGCTGGTGAGGCCGTAGAGGTGCACGTCGATCAGGTAATCGCGCCCGCCCGGCGCGGCCAGCAGGTCGGCGGCGTGACCGAGGCCGGGGTATTGGTCCCAGCCTTGGCCGTTGGTGCCGTGACAGTTCAGGCAGTTGACGTAGTAGGATTGCCGCCCCACCGCGCGCCAGTCGAACGTCGTGTCGCGCGGCTCGAAGCGCGAGAATGACGTGGGCTCGTCGGAAAGGATGACCTGCCTGGACCGTGCCCACGCGAAGAAGGCCGAGAAGGCGATGAGCAGCACGGCCAGGGTGATGAGTGCGATGTGGGCGATGAGGTGTCGCATGGTGCGTGGCCTTTGATGCTAAGCCAGGTCGAAGCGTTCCATGTGGATGTGCCGCTCGGGCACGTCGTGACCGATGAGCGACTTGTGCACCGCGGCCATCATCGCGGGCGGGCCACAGACGAAGAACGCGCGGGTGAAGCGCTCCTTCGGGATGTGCCGCTCGAGCAGCTCGCTGGTGATCTGGCCGGTATCCACCTCGATGTGGTCGGGCGGGCTTTCCAGCACGTATCGCACCTCGAGTTGGAGGCGTTCCTTCAGTCGCTCGATCTCGTCGTGGTAGGCGGCGTCGTCGAGCGACTTGTCGGCGTAGATGAGCATGACCGGCCGCGGATCTTCGCGGTCGGCCATGGTGCGGAGCATCGAGACGAACGGCGTGATGCCCACCCCACCGGCGATGAAGACGTAACCGACGGCCGGGTAGCGGTCGATGCTGAACGCGCCGTGAGGGCCGTCGACGTAGGCGAGCGTGCCCGGGGCGATGTCCTTCAGGCGCTTCGTGAAATCGCCCAATGCCTTCACGCCAAACTCGATGCGGCCGGGCTTCTCGGCGCTGCCGGCGAAGCTGAAGGGATGCTCTTCGAGCGTGAAGGGTGTGCCCTCCAGCTTGATCCAAGCGAACTGGCCGGGTTCGAACGTCATGCCGTCCTGCCCCACGGGTTCGAGGGTGAGCACGTTGGTGTCGCCGCGCTCGGGCGTGATGGCGGCGATGCGCCACGTGTATTCCTTCTGCCGGACGGGCTTCCACACCCGCAGGTAAAGCACCAGCCCCACGGTGATGACGGCGATGCCGATCCAGACGGCGTGCTTCCAGAACGTGTTCGTGTACAGCCCCGCCATCGAGACGTGCAGCTGCGCGAACACCACCGCCGCCACACCCAGCACCAGGTGCGAGAGGCGCCACATCTCGTAGTTCAACCGCAACCGCTCGCGAAACACCGAGGTGACGACGATGGCGATTAGCGAGAAGATGGCGCCCCACGCCGAGCGGCTGGCCCAGTTGCCGCCGAGCGGGTTGAGCAGCTTTGCGCGTGAGGGATTGTCGATCACGATGATGATGGGGTGCAACAGCACGAGCCCCACGGCCACCAGCGCGATCTGCCGGTGGTAGCGCAGGATGACATCAATACCGTACGGGGCCGTGACGCGCTTGAACCGGGCGATCAACACGAACTGCACGGCGATCTGCGTCAGGGCGACGAAACCCAGCGCAACCGAGAATTCCAGCCAGAACCCGCGCCCGCTGGGCACCGGTGGCACCAGCATCAGCCCCACGGGCAACAGCACGACCAACAGGTAAAGCGCGATCCAGAAGAAGCCGGAGATCGTTCGAGACATGTCACCCTCCGGCAGAAAAAACCGTTGCTGCGATGGCGGCAACGAAGGATCCCGGTTGCCGTCCGCGGTGCCCGTGCGAGCACGGCACGGTCAAGTTCTCGTACGGGATGGCGATCTCGTCAACGGCAAGAATTCGGGCAGCGACGACGCCGATGGCTTAGCGTCGGTATTTGGTGGGAAGCGTCGAGAAGCGTCGAACAGTGGCCTCAATCGGAGTCGAACCGATACGCCCGTGAAGGCGGTGGATTTTGAATCCACTGCGTCTGCCAATTCCGCCATGAGGCCGGGGAATTTTCGACGCGGATTGTAGGATGGCCGCCGATCGATCGCAAGTCGCGCGTTGCGCACGGCGCGGCAGTGGAACGAACGGGGGCGGTGCGGGTAATGTTGATCGCCTATGTTTGACGAGCCCAACGAACCCCCTGCCGACCGTCCGACCGATCCCGCCGTTCGCGCCAAGGACAAGGCCGACGAACTGCGCATGCACGCCGACCTGGCGGCCGTGTTTGAGGGACATCGCAAGTTCGACGCGGAGCTGCGGAGCGATCTTCCGGCCGACACCGCGCGCGACATTCAGCGACGCATCGGGCGATTGGAGAAATCCAGGTCTGCCGACAGTCCGCTGCTGCCTGAGAGCGTTGCGGGTGAGGCGGCCGAGCTGTTGAACCTGCCGCAGGCGGGCTCGCTGTCGACTAACGACTATCACATCCACCGCCGCCCGGGCGAAGCGATGATCGTCCGCTGGTTGACCGGCGAGCAGGTCGAGCAGTTCTACACGCGCGTTCAGGCCCACTTCGATGTCGGGCTGACCGGAGTGCGCGAGGATGAACGCCAAGCCCTCGGCTGGAAGCAGGACCCCGCCACGCTGGCCTACTTGGACGCGCTGGACACGCTCGAAGTGAAGATGGCTGAACGCTACCTGCGCGAACCGATCCGCACGCTCGGCCTGTTCGTGCTGTCCACGCTGGCGATCGACGAGATGAACATCGCCCACGTCTGCGACTACCTCATCGGCCTGCCGGCCGTCGACGTGGTGGGCGCCGCATCCGCCCCGCCAGCGGAACCGACCGAGCAGGATCTCACCTGGTTCTTCAAGCTCTTCTCCCTGCGCGGCACGATCGACGGCGTCGAACGCATGTGCTTCTTCACGTACCTGCAGAAGACCGACGACACTCCGTGGTAAGCGCGGTCCATCTCGATGTTCGGCATCCGCCTCCCCACGTAGCATGGGCGTCTCGCCCATGCCCGCACCCGAAGCGAAAATTGCCGCCCCCGTTCAGTAGCGCATCATTCGACAACGGCCACGTCTTCTCTTCTGCTGACATGCATGGGCGAGACGCCCATGCTACGTGAAGACGGCTGCCTTACCGGCCAAATACCCACCCCGCCCCCCACCGTGTGACAGTCGCCCACCATCGCCCTATACTGCCTAGCCAAACTGTGGATTTTGACCAGGAGCGCCCGTTGTCCGACCGCTATTTCCAGCACACGTTTCCGAACGGTTTAACCCTGCTCGCCGAGCGCATGCCCGGCATGCAGTCGGCCGCCATGAACCTCCTGTTGCCCGCGGGCTCCGCCGGTGATCCCGTCGGCCGCTCCGGCGCCGCCACCGTGCTCTCCGACCTCGTCCTGCGCGGGGCCGGCGTCCGCGACAGCAAGCAACTCACCGACCACCTCGACCGCCTCGGCCTGCAGCGGTCCAACAGCGTCGGCGTCCACCACAGCCGCTTCAGTTGCGCCGCCCTGGCCGACCACGTGCTCGCCGGCCTGCCCGTCTATGCCGACATCGTGCAGCGCCCGCAGTTGCCCCAATCCGGCTTCGACGCCGCCCGCGACCTCGCCGTTCAGGCGGTGGAAGGATTAGATGATGACCCGCGCCAGAAGCTGCTGATCAAACTGCGCGAGTGGCACTTCCCCTCGCCCTATGGCCGCAGTTCGATGGGCACGACCGACTCGCTCGAAAAGCTCACGCTCGACCTGTGCAGGTCCGACTTCGAGCATCGCTACCAGCCGCACGAGTCCATCCTCGCCGTCGCGGGCAAGGTCGACTTCGCGCAGTTGAAGGATGAGGTCGAACGCCACTTCGGCGCCTGGACCGGCGACGCCCCCACACCGTTCGACGTCGTGCCACCGCCCGGCAGTCGCTTCCATGAACATCAGGACAGCGAGCAGACGCACATCGGCGTCGCGTATAAAAGCATCCCCGAGACCAGCGACGACTACTACGTCATCCGCCTCGCCATCGAGGTGCTCAGCGGCGGCATGAGCGGTCGACTCTTCACCGAAGTGCGCGAGAAGCGCGGCCTCTGCTACAGCGTCTGGGCGGGCTACAGCGGCCTGAAGGAACAAGGCCACATCCTCGGCTACGCCGGCACCAGCAACGAACGCGCCCAGGCCACGCTCGACTGCATGCTCTCCGAACTGCACCGTTTGACTGATGGCATCACCGACGCCGAACTCCAGCGCGCCAAGACCGGCCTGAAGGCCAGCACGGTCATGCAAGGCGAAAGCACCAGCAGCCGCTCCGGCGCCATCGCCCACGACTGGTTCGTCCGCGGCCGCCTGCGCACGCTCGACGAGATCAAATCCGCCATCGACGCCGTCACCCTCGACCGCGTCAACGCCTTCCTGAAAGCCAACCCGGCCAACGGCTTTACGATCGTCACGGTCGGCCCGAAGGAACTGAAGCTGCCGGAGTAACGTTAGCGGTCAACTACCTCTGCTCCCTCAACCATCGAAAAGACCCATAGCCCACTAAAATACAACAGTTGTTGCTTTCGACGGCCATTGTTGTAATATGAGAGACTACGGTCGTCAGCGGGGTGTACCCGCAGCATCTCGACGACCTGCTTTCTTCGGTGCAACTGGCCGAACGTCTTTCGAGGAGGAAATGATGACCCGGACTCTAGTTACGCTCTCCGTCGCGATCGCCGCACTAACGCCACTGACAGTTGAAGCGGCGCCGATCTTCATCGACTTCGCCACCGGCACCGGCAACACGCCTGCAGCTCCAACCAACTTCAACCGCGTGGTCGACGCCACCAGCGTCACGAACCTCATCGATATCGATGGCGACGCGACGGCCGTCGATATCACCGTGAACAACGTGCCCTCTGGGAGCAACTCAGGCCGCACCCCGGCCGCCAACACCGATGCCGCCATCTTCGGTTCCGCCCTTGTCAACCACATCGCCTCCAATACCGTGGCCATCCAGGTGACCTTCTCAGACCTGATCCCGGGTTTGGCATACGATTTCGTAGGTAGCGCGTCGCGCGGCAATTTGGCTACGGATGGCAGTCAGCGCGCCATCGGCACCTACACGTTCACGGGCGCAGGCACCCCAACCTCAGTCGACTTCGAACCCGTCAACAACAACAGCCAAGTGTTTCGCGCTGACGACGTGTTCGCCAACGCATCCGGCGAGATCGCCCTCACCGTCACCCGGCACGCCAACAACAACTACAACTTCGTGTTCCTCAACGCCCTGAGCATCGAGGCCGTGGCCGTTCCCGAGCCCGCATCCATGTCCCTGCTGGCCCTCGGCGGCGTCGCCCTGCTGGGTCGTCGCAAGCGGGCCTGCTGATCTCGCCCGTCCGTTCTCAAAAACGATAAGCACCGGCGGCCATTCGGCCGCCGGTGCTTTTTTCCGTTCGGTTGATCGCTTGCCTTGGTCGTCGTTGCTGCAGTGGTTCGATTGCCACCGCCCGCCGTTCCGCGCAACCTCACGCCGCCGGCAGTAGCGGCAGCGTTGCGGCTTGGGGCGGGCCGGCGATGGCTCTGCTCACGTCGTACTTCTCGTTGCCGCTCAGCAGGAACCGCCCGGAGTTCACCTCGTCCAGGTACCGATCGCGCAGCTCGCGCGCTGCTGCCACGTAGCGGGGGTCGTTCTTCTGCTTCGGGCGCAGTTGCCGCTTCACCACCGCCGCCGTCGGCTCATCCGCGACCGTCTGCGTCACTGGCGCCGGCGGAGCAAACCAAAGCCTGCTCTTCGCCGCCGCCGGAGGCGCGGACGCGGGCGCGGGGGCGGGGGCAGGGGCGGGGGCGGGGGCGGGGGCGGGGGCGGGGGATTGCAGGACGAACCCCTCGACGTGAAAGCAATCACAAATCTCGCAGGCGTGCCTGAACCTGCACTACGCTCGATCAGCAGGCGTCACCTGAGGAAGCCGCCAAGGTTATGAACGCCATATTCAGGAACGTTCTCGGCATTCGTCCTCATACGGGCGAGGTGGACGATTACGCTGTCGGAGCCGAATGGTAGCGGGATAACCCGCCGCTGGAGCGGACCGCGGGGGTCGCAGCGATAAAGGGGTTGAGCGATAAAGGAGTCGGGAGTCTTTGATTGTGGCGGGCGATCGAGGAGACGACGATGGGTGAACAAAGCGATTGGCGGCCGCCGAAGGAAGACCGGCAGGGGCTCGCGATGTTTATCGCGGGGACGTGCATCGTGCTGGGGCTGGTCTGTCGCGGGTGCGCCATGGGGTGGGCAAGCGAGTCGGTGCGGCGGTTTGCCGGCAGCGTGGGTGACGCGCGGTCGGACATGCTGTGGTACAGCTTCGTTGGGGATGTCGGCGCCGTGCTGGCGTTGTTCGGGACGATCTTGCTGGCGATCCTGATCGGCCAGTGGACACGCGCGGGCCGATCGGGATCGCAACACTAGGTTCTGTCTGAAAACACAATTTGGGGCGATCGCCCGTAGGGGCAGGCCTCCGTGCCTGCCCGTTCTTTCGGCAGAAGACGAGGCGGGCAGGCACGGAGGCCTGCCCCTACGAGACCTTTTCAGACAGAACCTGGAGCTTACGGGGGCGGCTTCGGGGTGGCCTCGGGTTTACGTCTCCTGATGTTGCGGCAGTGACTTGGCGGGCGGGGTCGCGGCGGCGGTGCTGTCGGGCAGGCGGCGTTCGTCGCTGATGATTTCGGAGACGTACTCCTTGATGCGGTCGTCGTTCAGCAGTTGGCTCATCAGCACTCTGCGGTAGCTCGTGGCGCGCATCTGCTCCTTCAGCGAATCGGTACGCTCGGTCTTCAGCTTCTCGTTTTGCGAGTACAGGGCTTCTTCCAACGCTTCGTTCTCCAGCAGCAGCGCGTACATGGCGTCGGCCTTCTTGCCGCCGGAGCTGAACATGCCGCCGAGGCCGGCGGCCTTCTTGCGATATTCCTCGACCTTGGTGGTCATCTGCTCGATCTGCGCCTTCAGCCCGGCGTTGTCGGCCTTCACGGCGTTCAGTTCCTGCTCGTACAGCGTCTTGAAACTCTTCTGGGCGGTGAAAAGTTCCTGCTCGCGGGCGTCGATGGCCTTGGCGGCGTTGCGGCTGCCCCGCCAGCGGCCGACGCGGTAGCCGACGAACAGCAACAGCAGCGTGCCGATGACCGCCAGCGTGTAGAACATGGCGGCGACGACGGGGGAACTGAACTGGATGAAGCCGTCGTCAGACAGCGTGGCGGTTTGGGCGAGGAGCATAAGGGGGTGCAGGGTCATGGGTGGGATTGTAGCCCGGGCGGCCCGCTGGATGAACGGGCGGATTTCGGCGGGCGAATGACCAATGACCAAAATCGAATGACCAATGACCAAACCCGAATGACCAATGAATGACCAAGCACCAATGACCAATCATTGTTCATTGTTCATTGTTCATTGGGGTTTGATTGGTCATTCGGGCTTGGTCATTGGTCATTCCAAATCACCCTCACCTCGCCTCTCCCGAAGCATGCGGGAGAGGGACCGAAGCTGAACCGTCCGCCTCCCGCACGCCGCACCCCGTTTCCTTCCCCCGCCGCCCGGCTACAATGTCGGCATGGCACTTTCGTTCAAGCATCATCAGCTGCCCAACGGGCTCGACATTATCGCAGAGATCAACCCCGACTCGCACTCGTTCGCGGCGGGGTTGTTCGTGAAGACCGGGGCGCGCGATGAGACGCCGACGATCAACGGCGTGTCGCACTTCCTGGAACACATGATGTTCAAGGGCAGCAGCAAGTACACGTGGGAGGACGTCAACCGCATCTTCGACGAGCTGGGCGCCAAGTACAACGCGTTCACCAGCCAGGAGATGACGGCCTACTACGCGAACGTGGTTCCCGAGTTCACCGAACAGGCGATTGAACATCTCGCCCACCTGCTGCGGCCGTCGCTGCGGCAGAGCGACTTCGATACCGAGAAGAACGTGATCCTGGAAGAGATCGCGATGTACCTCGACGATCCCGGGCATCGGCTGTACGAGAAGCTGATGGAGGAGCACTTCGGCAACCACCCGCTGGCGATGAGCGTGCTGGGGCCGGCGGACTCGATCAAGGCGCTGACGCGCGACCAGATGGCCGACTATTTCCAGCAGCGGTACGGGCCGGGGAACATGGTGCTGTCGGTCACGGGGCAGCTGGACTTCGAGCGCATCGTGAAGCTGGCCGAGAAGTACATGGGCGACTGGCCGCACGTGGAAGCGCCGCGCGTGCAGCCGCAACCGATGCACAAGCCCAAGCGCATCGATCTGACCGACCCGAAGCTGAACCGCATGTACACGATGGGCATGATGCCGGGCCCCAGCGCGCAGGACGACCGCCGCTTCGCCGCCCGCGTGTTGGCCGACGTGATCGGCGACAGCGAGGGCAGCCGGTTCTACTGGGCGCTGGTCGACAACGCGATTGCTGAAGAAGCCGACTTCGGCTTCTACCCACACGACGGGTGCGGCAGCTTTTACATCGCGCTGACAACCGATCCCGATCGCACGCAGCAGGCGCTGGACATCGCGCTGAAGGAACTGGAGAAGGCGAAGAATTCCATCACCGAAGACGAGGTCGAGCGGACGCGGAACAAGATGGCGTCGTCGCTGGTGCTGTCGGGCGAGGTACCGCTGGGCCGGATGCGCGGCATCGGCGGGCAGTGGATCTACAACAAGCGTTATCGCAGCCTGCAGGAAGACATGGCCGCGTTGATGAGCGTGACGCCGGAATCGCTGCATCAGTTGATGCGCGAGTATCCATTCGACCCGATGACGATCGTGACGCTTGGGCCGGAGACGGCGGCAACGGCGACGTAGTTGTCTCAAGAGCGGCGTGTCCCGCGATCTGGTCCCCTCTTCCTCCGGGAGAGGGTTAGGGTGAGGGCTTCGCGGATCACCCCGTTAGTTGTCATCCCGAGGGGAGCGGGAGCGACCCGAGGGATCTCGACCGCAAGCGATGTCCCCGTGGGCGATCCCTCAGGTCGCTACCGCTCCCTTCGGGATGACAACCTCTTTCGTAGACGCTCGAATTATCCTCGTGAAGCGAAGGCCGACCTACCGGATCTCCAGCACCCGCCTGTACCGCGCGAGCACGGGGGGCCATTCGTACCGCTGGCGAACCGTGTCGAGGCCGTTCGCGGTCAACGTCGTCCGTTGGGCGATCGCCTTCTGCAACGCCACCGCAAATTTAGGGCCGTCGCGAACGTCGATCAGCAACCCGTTCTCCCCATTCCGCACGACGTCTTGAACGCCCGGCACGTCCGCGGCGACCACGGGCACGCCGGCGGCCATGGCTTCGATCAGGACCAGCCCGAAGCCCTCGGCCTCGGAAGGTAGGGCCAGCACGTCGATCTGTTGAAACGCCGCCTGTGGGTGGTCGATGCGGCCGTGAAGGGTGACGCGATTTTCCAGCGACCTGACTTTCACCGCAGCTTCGATTCGGGCACGATCCGGACCGTCACCGAATATTTCCAGCCGCCAGTCCGTGGGCAGGTGTGTCATCGCGTCCACGAGCAACGGCACACGCTTGATGGGGTCCAACCGGCCGACGAACCCGACGCGACGGGATTCGCTTGGCCGTAAGTCGGGTGTTGCGCTAAACGCAGCGATGTCCACCGCGTTCGGGATCACCACAATCTTCTCCCGCGGCACGTGCGACCACTGCTCGGCCACGCGCGCAACGGAAGGGCTCGGCACGACGATCGTCTCGGCAGCGTGTTGGGCGATCGCTTGAGCAATCCAGTGCCATCGCGGTCGTGGCTGCGTTGTTTGGATCGATTGCAACAGCCGCACGTTCGGCAGAAACTGCGAGGCGGCCGCCGCGACGACGTTGGCGTGGACCAGGAAGCCGAAGATCGTGTCGAACTGGCGTTCGCGGGCAAGGCGAACCAACCGCTTGATGGTGCGGGGAAAATCGCGTGAACCGCGCGCGTCTAACGCGTGGACCGTCACCGCTGCAGCCTGCAATTGCTCCGACACCGGCCCCGGCCGCGACAGGCACGCGACTTCCACGACCGCCCCACCGGCCGCGTTCAGGCGAATCGCCAGTTCGCGCACGACGGTGGGCGTGCCGCCGATTTCCATATCGGTGATGAGCAGGAGGATTCGCCGCATGGCTGCGGACAGCGTACCCGTGACCTCGTGCGGACGCGATTGCTTGCCTTTGGGGCGCCTGCGGGTGACGATCCGTGCATCGCATGAGAGGCAAGCCGAAGAAATCCCCCCGAGAAAAGGACCAGACCTCCCGCTATATGTCGGGCGGTATGGACGAGGACCGCATCGACGCCAGCCAGCGGTTCAGCGATCGCAACAAGAACGCACAGAAGAACAAGACGCTGAAGACCGCCCAGCAGCGCCAGGACAACACTGCCAGTTCAATCGACATCGACGGCCTGCCGCTCGGTCGTGTGATTCAGGTCTACTCGCTTTACTGCGACGTGCATCACGAGGCGACCACGTACCTCTGCACGATCCGCAAGACGCTGGCGAAGGTGTCCGAGACCGCGATCGTGGTAGGCGATTACGTACGGTTTCGCACATCGGGCAAGGTGAACGGCAATGGGCAGCCCGAGGGCGTAGTGGAACGGGCCGATGCCCGGCGGACGGTCGTCACGCGGGCCGACAGTTTCAAACAGATCGTCCAGCACCCGGTGGTGGCCAACGCCGACCAGATGCTGATCGTCGCCGCCGTCGCCAACCCGCGCCCGAAGTGGGGCCTCATCGACCGCCTGCTGATCGCGGCGACGTCGGGCGGGCTGCGGCCGGTGCTCTGCCTGAACAAGGTCGATCTGACAGAAGCGGAGATGGCGTTCATCGAATCTGAGCCTGACCCCGACGAAGGCACCGACGCCGCCCCACCACCGCACGAAGCGCTGGCGTACTACGCGTCGATCGGCGTGGCCACCCTCGGCACGAGCGTGACGGCCAACGTGGGGCTTGAGGCGCTGTCGGCGGTGCTGGCCAACCAGATCACGGTGCTGGCGGGCCATAGCGGCGTCGGTAAGTCCAGCCTGATTCGGGCCATCCAGCCGCATCTGAACATTCGCGTGGGCGACGTGTCGCTAGTAACGGAAAAGGGCCGACACACCACCACGAGCGCCCGCTACTACCCGTTGGAAGGTAGCGGTGGCGCGGTGATCGACACGCCGGGCGTGAAGGTATTCGGCCTCTGGGGCGTCACCCGCGATAACCTGCTCGAACATTTCCCAGACGTCGCGGACGACACGGCCCCGGAGTGGCGCCGGTTGAGCTATGAGCGGATTGCGGAAAGTCTGAAGGAGTAGGGCTCGCCAGGGACGTGGGCAGGTCGCTCGTCATCCTGACGTACTCCGAAGGGTTTTTCTCCGTGTTCATACGCGGGACGGAAATGAAGCTTCGGAACACCTCAGGATGTCGAAACTCGTGTTAGGTTTGCACAGGCGTCCCAACGAGAAATCCAAGCTGGGTAAGAGAAAAAGACGGGGGGATAGACAGGTAAGAGTCTCCGTCCTACAGAATAGCGATCGGTGTCGCGACTCCGATTGGCGTTTGGTGATTGATCATTTGTTGGTCATTGAGGCTTGGGATTTGCTACCCACCCTCCTCGCCCCATTGAGATTTCCCCCCGTTCCCCCTACACTTTCCCGTTCGATCCCCGGTTTCCCTGTCCCACTGGAGAGTTTGCGTGGCCAAGTCCGAGCCGATTGAAATTGAAGCGACCGTTTCCCAGGCATTGCCCAACGCGATGTTCAAGCTGCGCCTCGACAACAGCGAGCGCGAGATCCTCGGCATCGTGTCGGGCAAGATGCGCAAGCACTTCATCCGCATCCTGCCCGGCGACCGCGTCCGCGTCGAGCTCTCCCCCTACGACCTGACCAAGGGTCGCATCGTCTTCCGCCAGAAGTAATCATTTCGCCTGACGTTGCCACGCCCGGCGTCCAATGCATCCGCGCGCCACCTGGTGTTGCGCGCATCTGACGCCTCCAGTTCAGCGAAATCAACCACGAAGGCGCGAAGACACGAAGAGAGTCTGCCACTACTTCGTATCCTTCGTGTCTTCTCGCCTTCGTGGTTGGTTCTCTTTGTAGACCAATCAGCTCACCGGCGATCCTACCTCGTAGAACTCGCGTACCGATTTCGCCCGCAGCGCGAACAGCAGTCCAACCGGATACGCGATCGACATGAGCAGCGTGACCGCGAGCATGGTCGCCAGGAACATCGAAATTCGTTCAGCGCTGTCACCCATGTCCGCGAACATAGTTTTGTAGATCCAATATGACGACGCGACGGACGCCACGCACTGGGCGATCTTCGACCAGACGAAGATCCAGTGCAGCCGATAGGCTCGGAAGCTGTTACGGATCGTCAGCACGCCCGCCACCAGCAGCAGAACCGACAAGCCCAGTCCAATCACTGACACTGCAATGCCCACCATCAGCGCCGCCAAGCTCACCTCGCGAAACGGGTTGATCGGGGTGGGCAAGGTTGACGTGTTGAATACGGACGTGCTCTTCCCATCGTTGCCGATGCTGATTTGATCACCGCCAGGGAAGCTGAACGTGGTCCAGCCGGCGGTGGTGTTGTCGATCGTTACCTGCCCAGGCAAGGTGCCGGGCGGCGCGTGGGTCTGGCCGGGGCCCGAAAGCATCAACGTCAGCGCCTGCTTCACCTCCGGCGTCAGCGTGTTGCCAGACTGCCGATCTAGTGCCGTCACGAAGGTCGTGGGGTTGATCGGCGGTAGCGTGCCCACCGGTTGCGTAGCCGCGATTAGTGGTGGCGGCGGTGGGGTCGCGGCATTGAACGTGGATGTGAGGTAGAGCATACCGACGCTCTGCAACACCGACGCGCCGTTGTACAAAATGCCCGTGCAACCCAGCACTAGGCTGATGACGCCAATCGCCGTTACCAAGCCGGGCCGGCGGTTGGTCGCGGGGGTGGCGTAAGCGATCGGTTGCGCGAACGGGATGGGTTCATCGACCGGTTGCGCGGGTTGCGGCGGCTGGGCGTCTCCGTTCATGCCGTCGATTGAAACGGCGGCGTCAACCGAACGCAAATAACTGAATCTAGGGTGGCGAACCGACCGACGTAAAGAAAGGTTCGCGAACCTTTCGCGGTTGGGATTCGTCTGTATGATGTCGCGGACACAACCAAAGGAATGGCACAATCGCATGGATGCGAGACACGCCCCGGGCGAACCCCGACTTCTAATCTCGCGAGCCGCCCTGCGGCACAACGTGCGCGTGCTGCGAAAGCAGTTGCGCTTCGGCACCCGCGTCTGCGCAATCGTGAAGGCCGACGCCTACGGCTTGGGCGCCGCGGCCGTCACCGACGCCCTGCTGAACTTCGCCGAGGACGACACGCGCGACACCCGCCCGATCGTCGAGGAACTCGCCGTCGCCACGATTGACGAGGCGGCCGCCCTTCCCGAGCAAAGCCTGAATATCCTGGTGCTGCGTCCGGTCGAGAACGCCTTCGTCGGCCGCGAGCGCACGCGGCTGGAACATGCGGTGCGCAACGGCTGGGCGCTCACGCTCTGTTCCGCCACCGCCGCCGACGACATCGCCCGCATCGCCGTGATTGCCGGTCGGCGGGCGAACGTGCACATCCTGATCGATACCGGCATGACGCGCGGCGGTGTGGCGCCCGAGCAGCTCGACGCGCTCGTCCGCAAGATCGAATCGCTACCGTCGCTGCGACTCATCGGCATGTTCAGCCACTTCGCCAACGCCGAGGTCGGCAACCACGCGCAGACGGCCCATCAGACGGCGCTCTTCACCGCCGCCACCGATTCCCACGCCGGCCGACTGGGCAACCGCATCGTGCGGCACCTGAGCAACTCCGGCGGCATCTTCTTCGCCGGCTCGGCCGCCGGGTTTGACATGGTGCGCCCCGGCATCGCACTTTACGGCATCGATCCCACCTGCTCGCCCGCGGTCGATCGCCCGTTGAAGCCTGTGATGAAATGGCTGGCGCCGCTGGTCGACGTACGCGACGTTCGGGCCGGCACCTCGGTGGGCTACAACGGCACGTGGGTCGCGTCGCGCGACTCGCGCGTGGGCCTGGTGCCGGTCGGCTATGCCGACGGCTATCCGCGCGGCTTGTCGGGTAAGGGCATTACGCTAATCAATGGCCGCCCCGCCCCGGTCATCGGGCGCGTCAGCATGGACATGCTGACGGTCGACCTGACCGACCTGCCTACCCCTACGGTCGGCGACGACGTCACGCTGCTCGACAGCGACCCACTTTCCCCCGCCAGCATCTACGCGGTGGCGGAACGTGCGGGAACCATTCCTTACGAGATTCTCTGCCGTATCGGCCCCCGCGTCCGCCGGTTGGCGGTGGAGCCGGTCGACGAGGAATTTCCTCAGCCGCGATTGCGTAGCAGTGAGCGGTCGTACCTGGCTTAGACGCAGATCGCAGCAGTTGCCCTCGAAGTCTAGTCATCCTGAGGTACTCCGAAGGATCTCCCCCCGTACTACGTCACAAAGAGATCCTTCGGAGTACCTCAGGATGACGAATTGAACTAGCCTTTTCCCGAGGGCCTAGCGGTACTTCTCAATCGGGATCACCAGCGGGCAAACCGCCGGTGGCACGGAGTGTCAGTCACCATCCCACCCGCGATCACTTCTTCTCTTCCACCTGCTTCACGATCGAATCGATGCGCTGTTGAACCTCTGCCGGCTGGCTGGTGCGGAGTTGCCGCAGCGCGGCAGCAATGCTCGGACCCATCGCGACGAGCTGGGCCTCGGCCAAGTCGCGTTGCTTCCAATCTTCCGCGTTCAGATCGGCGACGATCGTCTTGATCTGGTCGACCACGGTCGCCGACGCTTGCGGGCGGGGTTGTTCGTAGCTCGCGAGCAGGCTGACCGGCACTTCCAACGCGATGCCGCTGGTCAATTGCAGCGTCAGCCGGTCGTTCGCGAGTTGGCCGCTGAGCGTAGCACCGTCCCATGTCGTCAGCTGCACGTCGGACGAAAAGCCCTTGCCGCGGGACAGCCCGCGGACGGTCGAGGCATCCAGCTTCAGCACGTCGAACGCTGTCACCAGTTCGAGTTGACCACTGAGTGTGCCCACGAGCGCATCGTTACCGAGCGTGCGCAGGACCGGCGTCTCATCCTTGATGACTTCGGGCAGTTCGCCGGGCACGATGTTCAGTGCCAGCATGTTCGCGACCGGCAACTTCACGGCAGACCCGTTGGCGAGCGTGACGTCGAGTTCTGGCGTGGTCACGAGGCCCGACAGCGACGTGCCATCGGTCAGCCGTACGACGTGCACCGGTGATTCCTCATCCTGAAACATTACGGCCGCAACCGCGGCGGCGGGCACCTCGACGGTGCCGTAGCGCGTAGCGAACGAGAGCGGCGATGTCGGTGCGGCGATCGCGACGCGGTCGCCCTCGCGCAGCACGGCGTGCGGTTGCGTGAGCTGCACTTCTTCCGCCTCGTTGGTGCGCTTGCGCATGCCGATGCGCGACACCTGGCGCAGCGGGATCGCCGTCATCTGCCCGCCGGGCAGCGAAAGCTCGATCGTCTCCTTCGCCAGCGCCCCACCCAACACCTGGCCATCGGTGGTGACGACCAGCTGTCGTGGGCGGTACTGGCCGATGTTGAACGCGCCCAGCACGGTGTCGATCGGCACGTCGATCTGACCGAACGGTGCCTTCAGGCTGAACGACTTATCGACCAGCGTGCCGGTGACGCGGTCACCGTTGCGCAGTTCGACGACATCGAGCGCCTCGCCGCGCAGCAGTTCCAGATCGGCCAGCAACGGTGCAACGGTGCGCACGTTAACAATCGCGCGGCGGATCTCCTTCGGCACGTCGGACAGCAATGCACGCGCGTCGATCTCCTCGATCAATCCCACGGCGGCCTGCTGGCTGACGGCGGTCTGGTGCACGTGGACGATCGCGACCGGCTTGCCCGCGGGGATCGTGAGCGCGTACGCCGCGCTGACCGTGTTGTTCCCCTGCTGCCAGTTCACGGTCGGCTCGACCTCGGCGCCGGCCGCGCCACCGAACCACTCCATCGCGGCGCGGTTGCCGTGCGTCATCGCGGCCCAACCGATCACCTTGCCTTTGTCCTTCGGATCGTTCACGGTCTGCGCCGACTGCACGCCGAAGTTGACCGACGTCTGCAGGCTCACGTTCACCTGCTCTTGCGCCCCACCCTGGCCCGTGAAGATGTCGATGATGCGCAGCGAGCCATCCTCCTCGTTCACCTTAATTCGCCGGGTGACGCTGATGGCGTTCGCCTGCATGTTCTCAAGGACGATCTCACCGGTCTCGGCGTCCACCTTGGCGATGTTGTTCGTCATGTTCGGGTTGTTCCCGTTGACGATCAACTGCCCGCCTTGCGAGTAAACGGGGACGTTGCCCTGCTGGCGAAACCATCCGTTCTGGTAGATCTGCCATTGGTTGCCGGTCTTGTCCGGCAGGAGGTGCGGGAGGTTGACGGTGCCGCGCGCCGCGACTGCGTTTCCGATGCGACGGCGGATCCCCTGTTGTGCGACCTGCGCCTCCACCACGACCGCCATCGTGCCGACACCGATCACCACGACACCGAGCAGATGCGAGAACCGCATGAATCGCCCTCCTGTTACACCGGCCAACACGCGCGACGGCACGTCCGACGAGCCAATGACGGTTGTACCCCAACCGCGACAACGTCGCGAGAAAATAGACGCTGGAATCGCGCGATAGTTCCTGCCGTGCATCGCGGCGCAAGGGAATGGCTCTGGACAATGCATGAGGCATTCGGCCCACACCCGGGGCGGCGGTCTGGGCAAGACAAATCGCGAATCCATGCACCATTATGCTCCATTGTGCAACATTGAGCGGTCGCGGCGCGCATCCCCATGGCACGAAGGTCGGCTATTCAGTTATCAAAGAGCACGCTATCCATCTCTACGTCGGCGCTGCGCGATCGGACTCGATCCGGCGCAACAACCTGGCCTTCCATCGCGCCTTCGCGCGCTCTTGCTCGTCAGGCAGGGAAGACGGGGGAGATTCTTCGGAGTACCTCAGAGGGGTTCAAAAAATCCGGTCGGGGCCGGCCTTCACCGTAGCATGGATGTCCCGCACATGGCGTCGGTACCCCGACGCATCGGACGGTACACCGTCCGAATCAGCGATCGCGCCAGCGAAGGAGCGCCTGGAGTCGAAGAGCAGATCGCTTGCGCTCTTTAGCTCGGGCCGGGTACGGTCCGACACCGCGGCGTACCGCGGCGCCATGGGCGGGACGCCCATGCTACGGTCGGAGCGGACGCGGCCCCGTCTTAGCCGGCCTGCCCGCCACCTTTAAGGTTGGCGGCCATCGTGTGGCCGTACGTGGTGCCGCGCCACTCGACCTTCTTCGTGATGCACATCTTCAGTGCACGGAACAGGATCGCCAGCAACATCGCCAGCGAGACCGGCCATGCCCAGCCGTTGCGCCGCGGGTTGCCGCACCAGGCGTACAGGATGCCGATGAAGTAGACCATCAACCCGAAGTGCAGCACCGCGCCGCCCAGCCAGTACCACTTCAGCAGGTTCGCCGGCTGCGTCAGCATCCAAAGGCCCCAGAGGAACGCGGGGAAGAACGAGAAGCAGCAGAACAGGATGAACTTGACCGCCGCGATCATCGCCCAAGGGCTGCCGACCTTAGCCGAGTAGTAGATGCGGCTCCATCCCTTGAAGATGTTCTCGAGCGACGAGTACATCCGCACGCTCGCCCACTCGCGCCCCCACGACACGCGCGGCCGCATGCCCATGCGCTTCAGCAACATCGCGATCGCGACGTCTTCGCAGTATCGGTCCTTCACCACCTCATGCGTGCCCATCTTCTCGTAGGCATCCCGGCTGATGAGCAGGAACTGCCCGTTCGCAAATGCGGTGTTGCGCATGTAGTTCGCGTTGCACAACGGCACGAGGTACATCGTGCTCGCCGCCGACGCCGCCAACGGCACAAGCAGGCTTTCCCACGTGCTGTGGCTCTCCAAACGCGGCAGCAGACTCAGCAGGTCGAACCTCTTGTTGATGACGACCGACATCGCCCCTGACAGCGCATCCGGTTCCAGCACCACGTCGGAATCGACGAACAACAACCACTTCCCCTCGGCCAACTTCTGACCTTGGAACAGGGCGTTGTTCTTGCCCGTCCAACCGGGTTGCAGCGTGTTCTCCTGCACGTGCAGGACCGACAGCCGTCCGTCGGCGGCGGCCATCTCGTCCATGATGGCGCCGGTGGCGTCGGCGCTGCGATCGTTGATCGCGATCACGCGGAAGTTCGGGTAGTCCTGCGCCAGCGCCGACTGCAGGCAACCACGAATGCGCTCGCCTTCATCTTTGGCGGGAATGAGAATCGTGACGGGCGGAAACTCGTTGGTGAAGTGCGGCAGCGGTGGCCGCTTCATCAACAGCATCTTGCGACGGCCATTGAACATGAGGTAGCCGTAGGCCATCCACGTGAGGGGGCCCATCAACCAGTACGATGCCAGAAACAGGAATTCTAAAGTCACTCAGTTCCGCCTTCAGCACCATCATATGGGTTTTGGAAGGAATGTTAAGGTGGCGGGGACGTGACGTTGAAGGAGAGGAGAAACTCGACAAACTTTCCGTAAGCGACTCATCGCGCAACCGCCGGCGAATTCAACTCTCCGGCCGTGAATACTCCATCACCGGCTGCGCCTCCACCTGCCGGCCGGTCAGATGCGCCACGATCCGGTCCACATGCACGTGGCAGTTTTCCAGGAATACGCTGTATTTGTCCTGCGTGCCCGCAACGGCGGTGCCGGCGACGTATATGCCGGGGACGCTCGTCTCCATCGTCTGCGGGGCGAACGACGGCGCGCGGCACTCGTCCGACAGTTGCAGCCCCGCCAGCTCGAACAGCGTCGAGTCCTGCTCGTAGCCGATCAACGCCAGCACGAAGTCGGCCTCCACCTCGGTCGTGTCGGTTCCGCACGGTTCAAAATCGCTTGTACAGCGGGCGAGGCTGACCGTGCTGGGGCCGATGCGTGTTGGGACGGTAGAACCGTGAAACTTCACCCGGCCGCTGTTGATAAAACCGGTGATCTCCGGGGTCAGCCAGTACTTGATGTTTTTCGTCGGCAGTTCCGCCCGACGGTAGGAGATCGACACCTTCGCGCCGGCGTGGTGACAGCGCAGCGCCGCTTCGACGGCCGAATTCTTCCCGCCGATGATTAAGACCTGCTTGCCGAAATAATCGTGCGGGTCGCGAAAGTAGTACGAAACGTGCGGCCGATCGTCGCCGGGCACGTTCAACTTGCGCGGCCGATCGGTGCCACCGGTCACCAATACGACCTTCCTCACCCGCCAACTGCGGTCGCCACCGCGCGGTCGCGTGGTGAGGACGAACCCGTCGCCGCCCGCATCGCGCTTGATGCCTACCACTGGTTCGTACGTGTTCACCTTCAAATCGAACTGCATCACGATGCTTCGCAGATACGACAGGTACTGCTCGCGGGTCGCCTTGGTCTGGTCGGGCGTCTCCAGTGGCACGCCGGCGATCGCGATGCGCTCGTTGCTGCTGAAGAACCGCGTTTGGGGCGCCCACCACGACATCGTGTAGCCGATTTGCTTTGCGTCGAACTGGATATAGTTGATGCCCTCTCGCTTCAGCGCGACGGCCAGTTCCAGCCCGATTGGGCCGGCGCCCACGATGGCGATCTCGGTAGGTCCTGCGCTCATAGACGCATTGTAGCCGGGCCAGCGATGGTGTCGCTGCGTCCTCATCCGTTTGCCGGGCGCGCGCGATTCCTTATACTGCCAGCGGCGCAAGATGGCCGTGCCCAGCGCGATGTGCGCGGGGTACAGCATCACCCAAACACGAACGCGACGCAGGGAATAGAGGAGCACAGATGGCGGACGAATCGCAGCAGCTACGCGGGATCAACTGGCGCGAAGCCTTCCCCTTCACCAACCTATTCAGGACCTTCCGGATCGCGATCCATCCGTCCAAGCTGCTGCTCGGCCTGATCATGCTGCTGCTGCTGTACTGCGGTGGCCGGCTGATGGACGCCATCTGGCCGGAAACGCATCTGGTGACGAGCGTCGAGCAAGCGCGGTACGGCCTGGCGACCGGCAGCGGCGCTGGCGGCATGATGCCGGGCGATCTGCCCCGCGACTTCGCCGATACCCAGATGGCCGCCGAGATCGAGCGAAACATACGTGAATTGCAGAATTGGGCTGGCCAGCCCGTGGTCGCGACGCTCGTCGATCGGCCGCGCGGCATCTTTATCACGCTGTCCGAATATCAGACCGCGCAGGTCAACAACGTGGCCTATTCCGTGCTGGACGGCAACTGGCTGGGCCGCGACGGCGCCTCGGTGGTGAGTTCGGTTTGGAACTTCATCTTCACGGGGCCGTACTGGTTCTTCACCGCGCACCCGGTCTTCGCCATTCTTTTCTCGCTGCTGTTCCTGTTGCTCTGGAGCGTCTTCGGTGGCGCGATTGCACGCATCGCGGCCATTCACGTGGCACGTGACGAGAAGATCAGCGTTCGCCAGGCCTTACGATTCAGCACCAGCAAGGTGCTCAGCTTCGCGTTCGCCCCTCTTATTCCGCTGATCATCTTGCTGGGTCTGGGGGCGTTGCTGGGTCTGGGTGGCCTGTTGCTGTACGTGCCGTACGTCGGCCCGATCGTCGTTGGCGCACTGTTCGTGCTGGTGCTGCTGGCGGCGTTCGTGATGACGCTGGTGCTGTTCGGCACCGTCGGTGGGATTAACCTGATGTACCCCACCGTCGCGGTGGAAGGATCGGATAGCTTTGATGCCATCAGCCGTAGCTTTAGCTACGTATTTGCCCGGCCGTGGCGCACGTTGCTCTACTCGGCCATCGCGCTCGCCTACGGGGCGTTGACGTACCTGTTCGCCCGGCTGTTCATCGTTGTCATGCTGATGCTTGCCCACGGGTCGGTCGGTTGGTTCCTTGGCCGGACGCACCAGCCCAACGGCTACTGGGATGGCGTGCCTGCAGTCACGCGTTCAGGCGAGGCCGTCAACGCTGCTGGCAATTCCATGTGGCCGACGCCCCGCTACGACTCGCTAACCTATGACATCCCCTTCGCCGGCCTGAAGTGGAGCGAGGACATCGCCGCCAGCCTGATCGCATTCTGGGTGTACCTGACAATCTCCCTGCTGGGCGCGTACCTGATCAGCTTCTACTTCTCGGCCAACACGATTATCTATTATCTGCTCCGCCGAGAGGTGGATGCGACGGACATGGACGACGTTTACGTCGAACAAGCCGACGAGGACTTCAGCGACGCCCCGTTGGACAGTTCCACCGCTCCCGCAGCCGCGGAGGCACCCGTAGGTGGCGCGCCGGCCAGTGAGTCGGCGAAGCTGTCAAACGTGCGGATCTACTCGAACCCGGATGCGTCCCCCCCGTCCACGGCCGGGTCCGCTGACCCCGTGGAACCACCCCCGTCGCAGACGCCACCGAACACGCCTCCGACGACCTAAGGCCGGCCTTGCCCCTCTCCCGGTACTCCGGGAGAGGCTGGGTGAGGGTGATTGCGAACTGCGGACCCACAGCAGTTTTGATCGCCCTCATCCAGCCACTTAAGGCTTACCGGAAGATCGGAGCAGATGGAGCATCACGAAAACACGCCAGTTACACAGAATTAGTCCCCGATTTTACCGGCCAGTATAGTCCCACAATCTTGACACCGACGACGTTCGCGTTACACTTTTCGATTCTTCCGCGGCGAGGCGATGGTCGCAGCACGGGAAGCATTGCCTTCCAGTGGTGCAGTATCAGCCTCGCGGACGGCGGTTTTTGACAGATAGAGAAGAAGAGGATTCATGAGCACGTATTTCCCCAAGCCGGGCGAAGTCGCTCCCAACTGGCACGTGGTTGACGCCACCGGTCAGGTCCTGGGCCGGCTTGCTTCCAAGATCGCCGTCATCCTGCAGGGCAAGCACAAGCCGACCTACACGCCCCACGTGGACACCGGCGACTTCGTGATCGTCCTGAACGCCGACAAGGTCAAGGTCACCGGTCGCAAGGCCGACGTGATCGAGTACGACACCTACTCGCGTTACCCGGGCGGCCGTCACCTGTACTCGTACAAGCGCATGAACGAGCAGCACCCCGAGCGCGTCGTGCAGCTGGCCGTGAAGCGCATGCTGCCCAAGAACAAGCTGAACCGCAACGTGCTGGGTCACCTGAAGATCTACAAGGGCACCGACCACCCGCACGCCGCTCAGCAACCGAAGGAACTGAAACTCTCGTAAGGAATTGCGGAGTGGTGATCGCGATGGCGGATTGAAGAACGACCGTTGTAGTTTTCTTTAGTCCGCAATCGGCAATCCGAAATCCGCACTGAAACCATCATGGCTGAAACCACCGAAACCCCGACGACCACTCCCACCGCGACCACCGAAGCCCCTGCTGGCAAGCCCACCTACACGTGGGGTGTCGGCCGGCGCAAGACCGCCGTTGCCCGCGTGCGCATTGCGCCGGGCACCGGCAAGGTCGAGATCAACGGCCGTGAGCTGAACGACTTCCTGACCGGCGAGCGCGACCGCAAGAGCATCTTCGGCCCGCTGGAGGTCACCAACACCGGTGGCAAGATCGACGTCTTCGCCCGCTGCAACGGTGGTGGCGCGACCGGTCAGGCCGGCGCGATCGTCATGGGTCTGGGCCGTGCCCTGGCCAAGTACGACAGCACTCTGGAAGTGCCCCTTCGCCAGGGCGGCTTCCTGACCCGCGACAGCCGTATGAAGGAACGCAAGAAGTACGGCCAGCGCGGCGCCCGCCGGAAGTTCCAGTTCAGCAAGCGATAATTCGCTGGCTGTTTCTGCGAGACAACGCAATCGACGTTCGGAACCCGAGGGTATTTACCCTTGGGTTCCGTCGTTTACGTAGCTGCGGGACTGTTACCCATCCTCCTCCTCTCTTTGGTTCCTCGGGAGAGGCTGGGTGAGAATGACTCGATCTTGAGGAACTACCCCAAGCACGAGCGACCGCTCCCATCGGCGTTTAGCCGCCCACCGCTAGCGGCGAGCGCAGGTCCGGCGTAGACTGGCGGGCGAAAACGATGCCCTCGTAGCTCAATTGGATAGAGCGATGCTTTCCTAAAGCATAGGTTACAGGTTCGATCCCTGTCGGGGGCACTGACCTTTCCCGTCCTTCACTTCTTGACCCTATGGCTAGATGGCGTGCAGAAGCGCTCCGACGCTTCCCCGAAATGCGAGACACTATTCAGTCCGCCCGCAGCGTGATGGCTTTGTGGGTCGAGTTGAACTGCCGGTTCCAGACCGCTTATGCAGGTACGACACCCGACGACGCGTTGGTCGACGCGGTATACGCATATGCCGAGTGGTGTATGCGAGCACGGCGCAACGCCGCAGCGGAGCACGATCCATGCACCGCTGCAACGGTCGCGTTCTACGAGCACATCCCAACGATCCCGGCGGCGCGGCAAGACATGCCGCGGTGGTTACGGCCTACAGACGTCGTCAAACTTCGCGACGCATTCACATACTTGATCGGCAATCAAGAGTACGACGCTCTACTTAGGTTCGCACCGGTTCCGCTCTCGGCTTTCCTGAATTGATTCGGCTTTGCTATTTGTCCGTGCGCAAAGCAGCGCCGCGGGCGACGTCGATCAGATGTTCGATCTGGGGTTCGTCGTCAGAGTCGGGGGGGTAGGCGTCGATGGGACGGCGGGCGGGTGTCACCAGTTCATCGTCGGCGGTAGCCGTGTACGGCTCATCAATGTCACTGGTGATCCGGAGCATCAAGACCCTTCTGAACTTTCCAACCGTCACTCGCGGCAAGGCCGCGAACGCTGCTTGCATAATATCGGCTGTTGATGGGCCTGAAGTCAAACGCAAAGCACTTTTACTGCCTCGACTGTTTACTCCGTCCGCGTCGCGCTACGCGCGACGCCGCGGGCGGAGCAGCCAGGCCGCTTCCTGCCTTGCCGCCTTGCCGATTGCAGCCACCAGTGCCAATTCGGGTGAGCCGTCGCAGAACGCGCGGGCAACCGCGTGCAGGGCGGCCAGTGGAAATGCCGGCGTGTTGGTGATCACGTAGATCGATTCCCACGCGTCGGGGTGCATCTTCGCACGGAAGGCTTCCAGTCCATCGAAGTGATAGAACCGCCGGCCGTGCGCGTGAGCCCAAGCGGTCAGAAGGCGAAACCAGCGCGGGTTGGCCGCCATTTGCTGGCGTGCATGGTAGGAGAGCGCGACGAGGCCCAGCGTTGCGTACGTCGCGCCGCCTCGGGCCAGCTCCGTCATCGCGGCGTCGATCAATAGTTCGGCGGTGCCGTTGGGGGCATTGGCGCCGCGGGCGATTTCTTCGATCAGATAACCTTGCCGTGTGACGACCGGCGATGCGACGAGGAACGCGACCGCTTTCCCCTCGCGCTTAGCGACCGAAAGCACGCGGTCGCGCATCTCACCGTCCAGCACGTTCGGTTCGACCAGGAAGTGCATCGGCGGCAGGCCGTGGCGATCGAGCCACTCGCGCAGCACGTTGCGCAGGTCCTGCCGACCGGCGGCATCGCAAGGGTCGCAGCGTTCGATCGTAACGCCCTTATTGCGCGCCCGGTGCAACTGCGCGCGCAACGATCGGCGGCCCTTCACCACTGCGGGCCACGCGCGCGGGTCCCACACTGGTTCGGCCCCGATGGTGATAATGGAATGTCCCGAATCGTGCGCGAGCACGTTGCGCAATCGCTCCGCAGCGCACACGTAACACACTCGGCACCCCACCGCGCTGGCCGCGGCTGCGAACTCGGTCGTCGCGGCGGCAAGTTCGCTTGCATCACAGACCGGCGCGCCGGCCGCTACCCACCATCTGCCCTTCCGCACGTACCCCACCACAGCTGTCCGCGTTGGCGACAGCCAGTATGAAAAACCGGGATTCAAGATTTGATACGCGGTCGAATTCCACCCATACCGCATCACGAGGTCGCGCACGCTCGGATCAGAAAATGACATTGCACCCGCGTGTCGCTTCGTTTCGCTGCTCACCCCACCAAATCGCCCTACCGTCCGACGTCAACGCCGGGTCAGACTAAAGCATCCCCAGATCCAGCAGCGCGGCCTCGCTCATGCGGCTCTTGTCCCACGTCGGCTCCCAGACCAGCACAACCTCGGCATCGGTGACGCCATCGACGGCCTTGATCTTGTTCGCCACCTCGTTGGGCAGCGTGCCGGCGACCGGGCATCCCGGCGCGGTCAGCGTCATCTCGACCACGACGGAATTCTCTGGCTTGATGTCGATCTTGTAGATCAGCCCCAGTTCGTAAATGTTGACCGGGATTTCCGGGTCATACACCGTGCTGATGGCGGCCACGATCTTGCCTTCCAGCAGTTTCTGATCGACCGTGACCGCGTTCGACGCGTGGCCGGGACCGGAGGTGGGCATCTGCGACGACGGCGAGGCTTGTTGTTCCTGCATCATCTCTCGCTTCATCTGGTCGACCTTGCCGCTGTTGGGCAGGACGGTGAGCGGAACGGGTTCGTGCGTGCGGTAGTCGGCCATGGTTATCACTCGGGTTGCATCAGTTTGATCGCCTCGGATCGAATTCGCCGGACCATGCCTTCCAGCCCATTCCGGCGACCGAGGCTCAGGTGCTGGTCGAGGCCGAGGCTGCGCAGGAACGCTTCGACGTCGAACGCGATGATGTCCTTTGCGCTCTGGCCGGCGTACACGCGTTGCAGCAGCGCGACCAGCCCGCGCACCAGCGGCGCATCGCTGGCGGCCAGGAAGTCGAGCGAATCCTTCGTGTCGGGCCGCCGGCGGGCGACCAAGTGAACCAGGCTCATGCAGCCATGCACGCGATTGGCTTCCGTCTGAAACACGGCCGGCATCGGGGGGATCTTGTCGCCCAGTTCGATGACGTACGTGTCGCGCTGCGTCCAGTCGCCGAGGAATTCGAAGTCTTCCACGAGCGCGTCTGCCGCCTGCTTGGGCGTTGCGGCTGCGGGCTCGGGCCACTTGGCATCGGTGGGCGTGCCGGCGATGCGCTCACCATCCGTCGCCTTCACCGCCTTCGCAGCGGCGACGATCTTCTTCAGGCCCGTCACCAGCGTGTCGATGTCCGCGATCGTGTTGTACATCGCCAGCGAGGCGCGGGCGGTCGAACCGATCTCGAACCGGTCCATCACCGGCTGGCAACAATGGTGACCGGTGCGGATGGCGACGCCTTCGCGGTTCAATGCGTGGCCGATCTCGTAGGTGCTGATCTTCGGGTCCTCCAGGACGAACGAGATCACGCTTCCCTTCTTCTTGGCGGTGCCGATGATGCGCAGCCCCGGCACCTCCAGAATCGCGGCCGTCGCGTACTTCAGCAGCGAGGTTTCGTGAGCGACGACGCCGTCGAAGCCGACGCGCGTCACGTAATCGATGGCCGCGCCCAGGCCCACCACGCCAGCGATGTCGGGCGTGCCGGCCTCGAACTTACTGGGGATCTGCGCGTAGGTCGTCTTCTCGAACGACACCGACTCGATCATGTCGCCGCCGCCCTGGTACGGCGGCATCTTATCCAGCACCTCGCGCCGGCCGTAGAGCACACCGATGCCGGTGGGGCCGAACAGCTTGTGACCGCTGAACGCGTAGAAGTCGACGCCGAGGTCCTGCACGTCGGTCGGCCCGTGGGCGACCCATTGCGCGCCGTCGCAGAAGACGACAGCGCCGGCGTCGTGGGCGAGCGTGGTCATCGTCTTTACATCGTTGATCGTGCCGAGCGAGTTGGACAGGTGCACGATCGATACGATCTTCACCCGCCCGCCGGCCAGGATCTCCTCGTACTCGTCCAGCAGCAGTTCACCGGCGTCGGTCATCGGGATGACGCGCAGCTTGGCGCCCACCTGCTCGCAGAGCATCTGCCACGGCACGATGTTTGAGTGGTGCTCCATCGCGCTGACGACGACCTCGTCACCGCCTTTGAGGAACGAGCGCCCGTACGATGCCGCCACCAAGTTCACGCCCTCGGTGGTGCCGCGCGTGTAGATGATCTCGGCGGCCTCGCGGGCGTTGATGAACCGCCGGGCCTTCTCGCGGGTGGCCTCGTAGGCCTCGGTGGCGCGCAGGCTCAGGTCGTAAACGCCGCGGTGGATGTTGGCGTTGGTGTGCTCGTAGAACCCGCTGATCGCGTCGATGACGACCTGCGGCTTTTGCGTGGTGGCGCCGTTGTCGAGGTAGACGAGCGGCTTGCCCGAGCTGTGCGGCAGGAACAGGATCGGAAAGTCCGCCCGCACGAACTCCGGATCGAACACGGGCACGCTGGCGGGCGCGAGGTTGGGGCTTTCGGGTTTGGTCATCGGTCGACACCGTCGCTTTCGGCACGCAGGCCATCGAACGACGTATTGTAGCACCGCCGGATCGGTGAACCTAGGACGTACGGCCGTTTATGAGCCAACCGGGACAGCCGCGAAGTCCACGCCGCAGTTCACTCGTGCAGCGCGTGGTCGGCCGGCAGGTCTTGGCCGCACCACACCTTGCGGGCGGTCCAGTCGGTTGCGGGGCAGGCCCAGAACCCATCGGTCCCAGGGAGGCCTAGCGGCAGGAACGCGGTCGAGCACAGGTAGAGGCTGCCGGTGCCAATGTAGCTCTCGCCGAGCGACGGCTGGGCGCCGCAGAGGCCGCGCTGGAGCCAGCCGTTGGCATCGAACGTGCCCGGGGCAGTCAGCGTGCGGTCGATGACGGCCCCAAGGGCGCACCGCACCTGCGGCGGTGGCAACTCGGCCGGCAGGTCGTGCGACAACGCAACCTGCGCCAGCAGTTGAAACGCCCCACAGCGATAGACGAGCGACCGCCCGATCGGCGGGAACGATCCGTCCGGTCCGATCATCCGTTCCTGCACCGCGGCGTAGCGGATGGCCCGCTTCTGGATGCGCTCGGCAAACTGCTGCCAGCGGTCAGTCGTGGCCGCCATCGAACGGGTGATGTCGAGCAGCATCGGGTGGATGACGAAGCTGTTGTAGTAGTCCCAGTGGAACGCCGCCCCGTCGCCATACGCGCCGTCCCCCTTGTACCACTGCTCGTGCTGGCGGAGGGCGTAGTCGATGCGCATGTGGTCGGCGCGCTCACCCATCTGCCCCAGCGTCGCCTCGATTGTGGCCGAGAACAGCAGCCAGTTGTTCGGGCCCGGCGTGATATGGCGCGTGCGCAGCAGCGCCGCGACGAGATTCCGCTGTACACGACCATCCAACTGCTGCCATAAAGCCCGCGGTGCGCGCAACACGGCATGGGCGAGAAACGCAGCATCGACCAACGGCTGGCCACCGCTGTCGAACGTCGCGTAGTCGGCCGACGCGGGATCGGTGATCGCATCGATCGCCTCCCGCGCCAGCCCCGCGTACGTCGACCGCGTCTGCCCTTCCGCATCGGCAGCTTCTTCCAACTCGACCCACGGCGCCAACCCCGCCAGCAACCGCCCTATCGCCTCCAATGGCGCAAACGTCGCGCGTTCCGCTGACCCTTGAACGGGCATAGCCGCGCGCAGACGACGGTCGGCCGTCGCCTTCAGCACGGGGTCAGAAACGCGTTGAAGCAGGGTCAGCCAGTGCGTGCGGTCGGTGGAGTTCACGCCACCGTTTTACATCGAATGGGTGAGATTGCACAGATCGGCCAACAGGAGCGCAAAGTGAGAACAGGATCCCAGTGCATGGCGTTCATGTCCCTCTCCCGGTACGCCGGGGGAGGCTAGGAGGGGGTTCTTCCGATTACGTCCATCGTCCCTGAAGAGGGAGGCGCCCTCGAACGGGCACGGGGACGATTAAGACAAGCGGCCTGCGATCACTTGGCACCTGTTGGCCGCTTGCAGTTCCAGGGGCCCCCTCCAACCTCCCCCGGAGTACCGGGAGAGGGGCGATAACAAACGCGCCTTGACTTGGACTCTTGATCGTCACTACCGCGCCGCTTCGTCGAAGTCACCGAGGTTGGTGATCGCGATGTCCTGCGGCAGGCCGTGCTGGGCGGCCAGCGCGCTTTCGATGCGCCGGCGGACCGGGGCGACCTTGATCCGGCGGGTGACGTCGGCGGCGAAGGCGTAGGTCAGCAGGTGCCGCGCGGCCTCGTCGCTAATGCCGCGGCTGCGGGCGTAGAAGATCATGTCCTCATCGACCGGGCCGATCGTGCTGCCGTGCGTGCACTTCACGTCGTCGGCGTAAATCTCCAGCGCGGGCTGGCTGTTCATCGTCGCGTCGTCGCTCAGCAGCAGCGCCTTGCTCGACTGCTTGCTGTCGGTCTTCTGGGCGGGCTGGCGAACCAGGATCTTGCCCTTGAAGACGCCGGTGGCTTTGCCGTCCAGCACGTGCTTGTACATCTCGTGGCTCGGGCAGTTCGGCACCGCGTGATCGAGCAGCGTGTGGTTGTCGCAGTGCTGCGTGCCACCGATGACGACGAGGCCGTTCAGCACGGCGTACGCGCCCTCGCCGGCCATCGTGCAGTTGAAATCGTTGCGCGTCATCTTCGCGCCCAGCGTCGTGCTGTGGCTGACGAACGTCGTCGCCCGGCCCAGCGACACCTGCATGGTGGCGATGTGATATGCATCGGGCGATTCCTGGTTCAGCTTGTTGTGGTCGATACGGCAATCGTTGCCCAGCACGAACTCGCTGACCGCGTTCGTGAAGTACGTGCCACTGGGACCGACGTAGCTCTCAACGACCTGCGCTTCGGCGTTGTCCTCGGCGATCACCAGCGTGCGTGGGTGCGACGCCGTGGCGTCACCGGCGGTGGTCGACAGGAACAGGAAGTGAATGACGCCCTCGACCGTCGCGCCGCGCGGCAGGAAGAGGAACGCGCCGTCCTGAACCAGGCCCGTGTTCAGCGCGACGAACGGGTTCGTCTGGCTGTCCGCATGAGCGCCAAGGGCGCTTTCGACCAAGATCGGGTCCAGCTCGAACGCCTGCTTTAAGCTGCCGACCTTCACGCCCTTGGGCAGCTTGCCGAGCTTGGACAGTTGATTGGAATAGTGACCGTTGACGAAGACCAGTTCGGTAACGGCCTCGTCGCCAAAGCTGTACTGGCGAGCCTCCGACGGGTCGCCACTTGCCAGGTCGCCGGGCGTGAATTTGGTCTTGGCGATGGGGGAGATATCCGTGAAGCGCCAGTCTTCCTGCTTCTTGTTTGGAAAGCCGACCGTCTCGAAACGATCCATCGCGGCCTTGCGCAGCGACGCGAGCCACGCAGGCGCCTCGGCGTCGGCGGCCAATGCGGTGAACTGGGTTCGAACGGGTTCGGCTAACTGAGTCATGCGTCTACCTGCGAAAGTTCATGTACGAATCGAAGCCGTCAATCTGCGTGCCGTGGTCATCGAGGCTACACCGTGGCGGCGACTTCCTTCTCAACCCAATCGTAGCCCTTCTCTTCGAGCTCAAGCGCCAGTTCCGGGCCACCCGTCTTCACGATTCGGCCGTCGATCATCACGTGGACGAAGTCGGGCTTGATGTAGTTCAGCATGCGCTGGTAGTGCGTGACGAGCAGGATGGCCCGATCGGGGCTGCGCAGGCTGTTGGCGCCAAAGGAGACGGTCTTGAGCGCGTCGATGTCGAGGCCGCTGTCGGTTTCATCCATCAGCGCCAACTTGGGGTCGCAGACGGCCATCTGGAAGATCTCGTTGCGCTTCTTCTCACCACCGCTGAAGCCTTCGTTGACGGCACGGTTCATGAAGCTCTGGTCCATCTTCAGCAGGGCCATCTTCTCGCGCACGAGCTTCAGGAACTGCATGGCGTCCAGCTCGGGCTCACCCTTGTGCTTGCGCACCGCGTTGACGGCCGCCTTCAGGAAGTAGCTCGTGCTGACACCGGGGATTTCAACCGGGTATTGGAAGGCGAGGAAGACGCCTTCACGGGCGCGCTCCTCGGCCGACAGGTCGAGCAGGTCCTTACCGTCATAGGTGATGCTGCCGCTAAGCACTTCGTACGTCTCGCGCCCCGCGATGACGTTGGCGAGCGTGCTCTTGCCGCTGCCGTTCTTGCCCATGATCGCGTGGACCTCGCCGGCGTTGATCGTGAGGTTCACGCCCTTGAGGATCTGCCGATCTTTGATGCCGGCTTCGAGGTTCTTGATTTCAAGCAATGCCATAGTTCGTCCGTTCAATTCTTTACCGCAGAGACGCGGAGGAAGAAAAGTGCAAAGCAAAGAACAACGTTCTTCTCCGAATTGCTCTGCGACTCCTCTGCGCCTCTGCGTTTAAGTTAGTCTGACTAGCCGACCGATCCTTCCAAGCTCACGCCCAACAGCTTCTGTGCTTCCACCGCGAACTCCATGGGCAGCTCGCGGAAGACTTCCTTGCAGAAGCCGTTGACGATCATGTTGACGGCGTCCTCCACGGCGATGCCGCGGGTCTTGCAGTAGAAGAGCTGGTCCTCGCCGATCTTGGACGTCGACGCTTCGTGCTCCACTCGGGCGGTGGTGTTGCGCACCTCGATGTACGGCGTGGTATGCGCGCCGCACTGATCGCCGATCAGCATGCTGTCGCACTGCGTGTAGTTGCGAGCGTTTTCGGCGCCTTTCAGGATCTTCACCAGGCCGCGGTAGGTGTTGTGGCCTTCGCCGGCGCTGATGCCCTTGCTGACAATCGTGCTGCGGGTGTTCTTCCCGATGTGGATCATCTTCGTGCCGGTGTCCGCCTGCTGGCGGCCGTTGGTGAGCGCGACGCTGTAGAACTCGCCGACGCTGTTGTCGCCCTGCAGGATGCACGAGGGGTACTTCCACGTGATGGCCGAGCCCGTTTCCACCTGCGTCCAGGACACCTTGCTGTTCACACCCTGGCACTTGGCGCGCTTGGTGACGAAGTTGTAGATGCCACCCTTGCCGGTCTTCTTGTCGCCGGGGTACCAGTTCTGAACGGTGCTGTACTTGATGGTCGCGTTATCCATCGCCACCAGTTCCACCACGGCCGCGTGCAACTGGTTTTCATCGCGCTGCGGCGCGGTGCAGCCTTCCAGGTAGCTGACGCTCGCGCCTTCCTCGGCAATGATCAGCGTGCGCTCGAACTGGCCGGTGTTCTTGGCGTTGATGCGGAAGTACGTCGACAGTTCCATCGGGCACTTGACGCCCTTGGGGATGTAGACGAACGAGCCGTCGGTGAAGACCGCGCAGTTCAGCGTGGCGAAGTAGTTGTCGCTGTAGGGCACGACGGTGCCGAGGTACTTGCGCACCAGCTCGGGATGTTCCTTCACGGCCTCGCTGAAGCCGCAGAAGATGATGCCCTTCGCGGCCAGTTCCTTCTTGAACGTAGTGACGACCGACACGCTGTCGAAGACCGCATCGACCGCCATCGGCGTGTCGCCGCCCTCTTCAATGCCGAGAAGGGCCTTGCGCTCGTTAAGCGGAATGCCAAGCTTGTCGTACGTCGCAAGGATGTCGGGGTCGACCTCGTCAAGGCTCTTCAGCTTCTTCTTCGGGGCCGAGTAGTACACCGTGCCCTGGTAGTCGACCGGCCCGTACCCGTACGGCAGGAACGGCCATTTGGGCTCCTCCATCGTCAGCCAATGACGGTACGCCTTCAGCCGCCAGTCGAGCAGCCACTGCGGCTCGTCCTTCTTGGCGCTGATGAAACGAATGGTGTCTTCGTTCAGCCCCGGAGGCGCTGAGTCCGCTTCAATGTCGCTGACGAAGCCCCACTTGTACTCGCGGTCGGCCAGCTCTTGGATTTCGGTTGTTTCGGTGGGCATAACAGTCCAAACGGAAAAAATGCGAACGCGAAGACGCGAAGCAACGAAGGACACGCGAAGAAGACCAACCACGATTTTCTTCGCGGCTTTCTTCGCGTCATCGCGCCGTCACGTTCTCCGCCGATCCCGACTTAGGCCGAGAAGCTGCTACCGCAGCCGCAGCTGCTGGTGGCGTTGGGGTTCTTGAAGACGAAACCGCGGCCCATCACCTCGTCCTTGAAGTCGATCTCGACGCCGGACAGGTACAGGTAGCTCTTCATGTCGACCAGGATCTTCACGCCGTTGCTTTCCAGCTCTTCGTCGACGTCGGTCTTGGGCTCTTCCGTCAGGTCCAGCATGTAGCTGAAGCCCGAGCATCCGCCACCCTTCACACCGACGCGCAGCTTGGTCGCGCCGTCGGGCAGGCCCTGTTCGGCGATGATCTTCTTGATTTCCTTGGCAGCCGATTCAGAAAGCAGAATCATGGGGAACTCCTTAGTTGCTCGCCGTCGTCGTTGATGCCGACGCCGTCGTCGCGGTCACGCCCGTCGCCACCGGCGCGGGGGTCTTGTTAGTCTTGGATCCGATGCCGACGGCCTCGAACGGCACGTCGATCCGCCGGCCCGCCAGTACCAGGTCCGACAGCTTCACGTCGGTCAGGAACTGGTGCAGCCTGCTCTTCAGTGCAACCAGGGGCGGGGCCGACGGGTACTCACCCACTTCTGGACAAGTGCACGGTTCAACCGACTCTAGCACGGTCACCAGTTGCAGCAGCGAGATTTTCTGTAAATCGGCGGATAATTGATATCCACCGTTCACCCCTCGCGTGCTCGTCAGCCACCCCTGCTGCTGCAGCGACTTCAAAATCTTCGCCAGCAGCGACGCGGGCAAGCCGGTCTCCACCGACACCTCCCGGGCCGACCAAACCCCCGCCCGCTCCGACAGGAACGCCATCGCGATCAACGCGTAATCGGTCGTTCGGCTGAAGGACAGCGTGGCCATGACAGAATATAGGACCGCAGAAGTCCGGATTCAAGCCTGCACCACCCATTTTGGGTGGATTTGCCGCGTTCGGATCTACGGCTGGGGGGAGACAGCATCGATTCCCCCGCGGAACTGCTGCCCTTAAAGCGGGAGGTGCTGACCGGTAGCGTGACTTCGCCCGCGCAAAACGTGACTTTCCACAGGCGGAACTCGGTTTCGCACGTGCAAAATGCGATTTCGCACCTGCAATATGGAATTTTGCACGTGCAAAATCAGATTTTGTGCCTCCAAAAGGAGATTTCGTGCCTGCGAAATCAGATTTTGTGCCTGCAGAATCGCATTTTGTGCCTTCAAAATCACATTTGGTGCCTCCAAAATCACATTTCGTGCCTTCAAAATCAGATTTTGTGCCTGCAAAATGAGATTTCGCACCTGCGGAATCTCATCTCGCACGGGTCGGACGACATCTTTCCGAGTGCCACGGGTGCCTTGCCTGCGCCCTTGGCACCCAAACCGTTCCGATAAAAACTAATACGACCGGTCCTGGCGATACTGGTGCTCGATCATGATGCAGCGGTCTTCCACGTAGTCGATGCCCGCCCGCTGCGCGGCTTCGCGGGCGTCGTCGTTCACGATGCCCGATTGCAACCACACGCCCTTGGCCCCCACCGCCACCGCGTCTCGGGCGACTTCCGCACAGAGTTCGCTACGGCGGAAGACGTTGACGAGGTCGATCGGGCCGGGCACGTCGGCCAGCGTGGCGTAGCACTTCAGGCCGATCGCGGTCTCGAACTGCGGGTTGACGGGGATGACCGTCTTGCCCATTCGTTTCAAATATTGACCGATCATGTGGCTCGGGCGGTTCGGTTTATCGCTCAGGCCGACGATCGCGATGCGGTCAGCGGCGAGCATTCGGCGGATCTGGGCTTCTTCCGACTCGTCGCGCGATCCCGGTAGCGTGCAGGCTTCGTTGGACATGGCGGTTTTCCTCCTGATGCCGTTCCATCCGGCAAAGGTCATGCTAAGATCGACAATCGTCGCCGTTTCATCGCGCGGCGCAGAAAGATTATGGCCAAACGGGATTATTACGAAGTTCTGGGGATCAACCGCAACGCGTCGGCCGACGAGATCAAGAAGGCGCACCGCAAGCTCGTGCGCAAGTATCACCCCGACGTGAACCGCGACAATCCCACCGCCAACGAGCAGTTCAAGGAAGTGCAGGAGGCCTACGACGTGCTGTCGGACGTCCCCAAGCGCCAGAACTACGACCAGTTCGGCCACGCCGGTGTGGACGCCGGGGCCGCCGGCGCCGCGGGGGTCGATCCGTTCGAAGCCTTCCGCCGGGCTCAGCAGACGCGCGGCCGCACTCGCCGCGGGGCGCCGGGTGAGGAGTTCGACTACGGACCCTTTGGTGGCGGTGGCGCGACCGGGGCCGACTTCTCCAGTGTGTTCGAGCAAATGTTCGGTGGTAACGCCACCGGTCGGCCTGGTGGCCGGGCGGGTCCTGGCGCTGGCCGCCGGTATACGCCCCCCACCCGCGGCGCGGACGTGGAGCATCCCGTCACGCTGTCGTTCGAACAGGCTGCCCGCGGCGTCACGCTGCCGCTGCAGATCAATCGCGATGGCAGGCTGGAAACGATCGACATCAAGATCCCACCTGGCGTGAAGGACGGTAGCCGGGTGCGCATCAAAGGGCGCGGCCAGCAGTCCGACGCTGGGGGTGGCGACCTCTACATCATCACCACGGTCCGCCCGCACGCGTATTACCGCCGCGACGGACTCGACATCTCGGTCGACGTGCCCATGAGCCTGTACGAAGCCCTCCTCGGCACCAAGGTGGAAGTGCCGACGCTCGACGGCATGGTCACCGTCACCATTCCGCCCGGCACCAACAGCGGGTCGCGGTTGCGCATCAAAGGGCGCGGCGTCTTCCGTGGTGAGGAAAAGGGTGACCAGTACGTGGTGACGAAGGTCATCGTCCCGAAGAACCTCTCACCTGAAGCGACGGAGCTTGTGAAGCAACTGCAGGCGGCCCAGCCGTTGGATGCGCGATCGGACGTGAAGTGGTAGAGCGATACGACCCATCCAACCCGCGGGCCAACCAGCAGTCGTTCGTGGTCGACCCGCCGAACTTCGAGTTTCGGGCGACAATCGCGCTGATGTTCGGCCTGATGTTCTGCCTGCCCATCGCCGGCGGCATCGTCGCGATCGCGATGGGCCGGAGCGTGCTTCAGGCGACGGTGCCGAAGACGATACTGGCCAGGAACGTCGCATGGATCGCGATCGGGCTGGGCGCGGCCAACTGCATCATCTGGTCGGTTCGGCTGATTCAATTGGCGATCGGCGAAACGCCGATGGAAATGCCCGCCACCCGCCCCACCCCGGCGTAGCCACAGGCCGCTGCCGTCCCTAATCCTGTGGCATACGCGTCCGTCACTGGACATCGCGTATACTTCCCTGATGCCCCGCCATCACCGCGCTGCTTCCCCTTGGCCGGCCATTTGCTTCCTGGCATTCTTCGCGGCGCTGATCGCGTTCGTCTCCCACTATTACCTGCTGCCCGCGATGGAAGCCAAACAGGCCGCCACCCAACCCGCCCAATCGGTGTTGCGCGCCCAGGCGGCGTTGCTGCTGACGCTGCTTCTGGTCATGTTGCTCTGCGGGCTGGTGCTGACCTTCAAGGTGCACCGCTTCTTCCTGCCGCGCACGTGGACGCCCCGCGCTCGCACAAAATACGTTGACGCCTGGGCGGAGGCGGGAAAACGGGCGGAGTGAGGAGAGGGGGAAAATGACCAATGCCAAAGCCCGAATGACCAACGAATGTCCAATCACCAATGACCAAGGACGGCAGGGTCAGTGGCCAACAATCGCGGGCATCTAGTCATTGGGCATTGTTCATTGGAACTTGATTGGTCATTCGGGCTTGGTCATTGGTTATTCCCGCCTCCCTCCATCTCCGCGTCCTCCGCGTCTCCGTGGTTCGCCTTTGATCCCCCGCCATTGGAAGAAAATAGAATCCGCACCACTCCCCCGCCTATAGTTGCGCACGATGGCACACCCCTCTCCTGCAACGCTGGGCCAGTTGAAGGCCACTGGATATCAACCCGTCTCCGTCAAAGACGAGCTCCGCCGTAATTTGATCGCCAAGCTGAAGGCGGGTGAGGAGCTGTTCCCCGGCATCGTCGGGTATCGCGATTCGGTCATTCCTCAGGTCGTTAACGGCATCCTCGCCAAGCACGACTTGCTGTTCCTCGGTTTGCGCGGCCAGGCCAAGACGCGCATCCTGCGGGCGTTGCCGTCGCTGCTGGACGAGTGGATCCCCGTGCTGGCCGGCACCGAGATCAACGATGACCCGATCGCGCCGACGACCAAGACCGGCAAGCGCATGATCGCCGAGCAAGGGGACGACACGAAGATCGAATGGGTGCACCGCTCGAACCGCTACAGCGAGAAGCTGGCGACACCAGATGTGACGATCGCCGACCTGATCGGTGAGATCGACCTGGTGAAGCACGCGGAGGGCCGATACCTGTCGGACGAGACGACGATGCACTTCGGCCTGATCCCGCGCAGCAATCGCGGCATCTTTGCAATCAACGAACTGCCTGACCTTGCGCCCCGCATTCAGGTGGGCCTGTTCAACGTGCTGGAAGAGCGCGACATTCAGATTCGCGGCTATCCGATTCGGCTGGATCTGGACGTCTGCCTCGTCTTTAGCGCCAACCCGGAAGACTACACGAACCGCGGCCGGATCGTGACGCCGTTGAAGGACCGCATCGGCAGCGTCATTCGCACGCACTATCCCGAGACGGTCGCCGAGGGCATCCAGATCGTCGAGGACAACGCGTGGCTGGACCGCAGTGGTGACAGTTCATCGAGCGGCGTGAAGGTTGAAATGCCCGGCTTTATGGCCGAGACGGTCGAAGAGGTGGTTCGGCTGGCTCGCCATAGCCCACATGTCAGTCAGGCGTCGGGCGTGAGCGTCCGCACGAGCATCGCGAACATGGAGGTCGCCGTCAGCAACGCCGAACGGCGAGGGATCCTGACCGGCGAGTCGCGCGTCATGCCTCGCGTATGCGACCTGAACGCGCTGGTGGCCAGCTGTCGCGGCAAGATCGAGATGACGCTCGCCGAGGAGGACGCCGCCGAGGACAAGCTGATCAAAAGTCTCGTCGGCGAGGCCGTGAAGACGGTCTTCAACCGCTACGCTGATCTGGACGAGTACGAACTGATCAGCGAGCAATTCAAGGGCAACCTGACCTTCCCCGCCGGCGACGACCTGAGCGCCGAGGAGTTCGTCGCGAACATGAAGGCCATCAAGGGCCTGCCGCAGGCGGCCAGTGGTCTGGCGAAGGAAATGCAGCTGAACGGCAGCGACGTCGCGACGCTAGCCAGCGTGGGCGAGTTCCTGCTGGAAGGGCTGTACGTCAACAACCGGTTGAGCAAGTTCAACTCGAAGGGGAAGACGTATTTCAAGAAGTAGGTGCTCTTGGGGGGCCGTCGTCCGGCTCGTTCGGTTCTCTGGTTCTCGATCGTCATCCTGAGGTACTCCGAAGGATCTCCCCCCGTATTCGTACGTTGGACGGAATAGATCCTTCGGAGTACCTCAGGATGACCCATTGTCAGTATCTCGCTAAACAACCCATTACCGCGTCGTCAGCTTGTACAACTGCATCGCCTTGGCGATTGGCCACAGCTTCGGGTGCTTCCAGACCGCATTGTGCAACGCGGTACTCCAGCTCAGCGTCGGGGGCGGCTGGGGCACGGGGACGGGTTTGGAAACTTCCACGATCTTCTCCACCGGCACCTCAACCTTGACCGGCTTCGGACGATTCAAGTTATAGGCGGTGTCATACAGGCCCTTGATGTGCAGCATCCGCTCCTCGACCGCATCGAGACGATGGTCCAGATCAACCGCAGCGACCGCCCGGCGGCCGGGCTTGTTCGACCGCTTCATCGCGTATGCGCCCGCGGCTCCCAAGAGTAGTCCCGCGGCGATACCTCCACCGCCGAAGATCAGCGGGCGCTTCATGTCTGGATCTTTCACACTACCCATACCCGGGCGAAGGGCGACGGGCCGGGCGGGCGATGGCAGTTGCTGTGGGGCCTTGGCCGTCGTGGCGCCGGGGGCCTGGCCGCGGTTGGCGCGCTCGGCGTCGGTGACGGGCATCGCGTTCTCGGTCGGGTTGATGCCGCTACCGAACTTGCGGGCGTAAACCTGCGTGACCTCGGCACCGAAGAACAGGATTTGTGCCGAGTAGTACAGCCAGATCAACAGGGCGATCAGTGACCCCGCGGCACCGTAGGCGGAGGCGGGTGCGCTCACGTTGAAGTAGATCGTTAAGGCGTACTTGCCGAGTTGGAAGAGAATGCCAGTCAGCAGCGCACCGACCCAAACGTCCCGCCATGCGATGTTCACGTCCGGTAGAAATTTGTAGATCGCGGCGAAAAGGACCGTTACGACCGCTGTTGAGATGACCAGATCGATCGTGACTACTATGACCTTCGTGACGATGTTGTCCGAACCAATTGTACTTTCCATGATCCCACCGGATACCGCACCGATGGCTGTGCTGACGGCCAACGAAATAATGAAGAGAAACGCGATCGCCAGCACCATCGCCATCGACAGGAACCGGTCTTTGATCGTCCCCCAGATGCCGCGGTTCGGTTTTGGCTTCACTTCCCAGATGGTGTTGAGCGAGTCCTGAAGCTCTGCGAAGACCGCGCTGGCCGACACGAGGACGATAATGATGCTGATGATGGTTGCGAAGAAGCCAGCGCCTTGCTCGCCGGCATTCTTGATGATCTGACCGATCGTCTCACCCGCCATGCCACCGGTAAGATCGTTGGCCTGTTTCTCGACGGCGGCTTCGGGATGATCTCTGTAAACCCAGCCGACAATTTTGATCGTGATGATGACCAACGGTGCCAGCGAGATCACCGTGTAGTACGCCAACGCCGCCGCCAGCTTGGACGCCTTGTCGTCCATCCAGTCGACGCCGGCCTCTTTCACCATCGGCCAAACGTCGTTCTTGGTCATTTGCGCCATGTTCAAGCTCCTTGCACAGCGGACTGTGCAAGGCGCGTGCCGGGCGTGGCGGGTGCGGAGGTACGGGGCTGGCCGCTAGCGAGCGCCGATGACCCTGATGAGCGGTTCGATGCGGGCCAGTTCCCCCTTGGCCATCGCCAGCTGGCGCTCGCCGTGCAGGCGGGCGATGGCGCGGACGAGGTGCAGCTTGGCCTGGTCGTAGCGGTTGAGGTAGCGGGCGTAAACGAGGCCGAGCATCAGCTCGACCTGCTCGATCTGCTCGAAGTTGGGGTAGGCCTTCAGGAACCGCTCGTAGGCGTCGGCGGCCTCGGTGAACAGTTGCTGGCTGGCGAGCTGGTTGGCAACGTCCAGCTGCGCCTGGCGGGCGAGCACCTGGGTCTCGTCGAGGTTCTTCAGTTCCAGATAGATCTTGGCCGCGGTTGGCAGATCGTGCTTGGATATCGCGTTGGCGGCCTCGGCGCGCAGTTCGGCGATGCGCAGCGTGCGCGGGTCGGGCGGGGCCGCAGGCTTGCGGGGGTCGACCTTCGTCGTCGGCGCGAACGGGTCGAATCCCTGCGAGACCATGTCGCGGTACTGCCGGCGCTTGTTCCACCGGCCGAACAGCGCCAGCACGTCGAACTGGTCGCGCGGGAGCAAGTGTACGGCCAGCAGCCCCAGGCAGAGCAGGAAGCCGAAAATCGTCCCGGCGATGTGCGCGCCGTACGCCACGTTGCCCGTCATGCCCGAGAAGCCGACGAGGTCCTTCAGGAAGTACAGCAGGATGAAGTACATCGACGGGATCTCGATCGACCCGATCAAAAAGAAGAAGTAGATGATCGTGATGCTCGACCGCGGGAACAGCACCAGGTACGCCCCCGTAACGGCGCTGACTGCCCCGCTGGCCCCCAGCACCGGCGCCATCGAGGTCATCATGTGTCCGATGCCCGAAACGACGGCCGCCGACAGGTAAAAGCCCAGATAGCCGACATGGCCCATCTTGTCGTTCACGTTGTTCCCGAAAATGTAGAGGAACAGCATGTTGCCGAACAGGTGCATGAACCCATCGTGCATGAACGCGTAGCTGACGAAGCTGGGCACTTCCGGATTGGTGGGCCAGATCATGTACGCCCCCCAGCGCCCATACCCCAATTGCTGCTGCAACACGTACGCGACGATGTTGAGCGCGATGATCGCCCAGTTCATGTAGGGCGTGTAACGAAGCGGGCTGTCGGTCCGAATCGGGAGGAACATGGGTGGCGAATCTTAGGGCAGCGGAATGAAAGTGGGAAGTTGGAACGAGGAAGTGGGAACCGCAGGCCAGCGCTGATCCCGCTTGGCAGGCCATTTTCCGTGCATGGCGGACGGCTGACCATGCGTGGTGGGCCATTTTCCGTGCATGGTGGACGGCCGACCGTGCGTGGTGGGTCGAGTTCCAGGCGTGGTGGACCGCTCACCATGCATGGTGAGACGTTTTCCATGCGGGGTGGACGGCTCACCATGGGTGGGCCACTTCCCCCATCGCCGCCCGCACGTACAATGCCGCCGCTCATGCAGCGTCACGTTCCCAATGCTCTCACCGGTTTCCGCCTGGTCCTGGCGGCGATGTTCTTCGTTTTGCTTAGCTTTTATCAGTACGAAGGACGTGGTGATCCTGGCCTGCTCGGCATCGCATTTGTGGTTTATGTGATCGCGCTGGTGACGGACTACCTCGACGGTCACCTCGCGCGCAAGTGGAACGTCAGCAGCGCGTTTGGGCGGGTGGTGGACCCGTTTGCGGACAAAATTCTGGTGCTCGGGGCGTTCATCTTCTTCGCGGGCAAAAACTTCATCATTCCTGAATCCGATCGTGCCGATTCGTTTGTAGTGACTACGATCACCGGCGTTGCGCCGGGCATGGTCGTTTTGATGCTCGGCCGGGAATTGCTCGTCACCAGCCTGCGCGGGCTGGTGGAAAGCGCCGGCGCCAGCTTCGGCGCCGCTTGGATCGGCAAGTTCAAGCTGGCCTTTCAGTCGGGCACTGTGCTGGCGATTCTAGTCTACGTGACCGCGTTGCCCTGGCTACGCGACCACGATTACACCCGCACCGAAACGGTCGCTACGGTACTGCGGGACATCGGGATCTGGGGAACGGTGCTCATCACGCTGTACAGCGGTGTGGAATACGTGCAGCGGGCCGTGGCGATGTACCGACAGTCCTTGCAGTCCGGGGGTTCATCAGTTGACGCGGCACCGGCGACCGTTGCACCCCAGGACAAGGCACCGTGAACGACTACCTGATCTCCGTCATTCTCGGCATCATCGAAGGCCTGACCGAATTCCTACCCGTCAGCTCCACTGCGCACCTACGGCTGGCCTCGGCGCTGTTCAACCAACCGCTGGACGATCCGTACTGGAAGATGTACTCGGTCGTCATCCAACTGGGCGCGGTGCTGGCGGTGGTTGTCTACTTCTGGCCACGCATTACCGACTTCGTACGGTCGTTCCCCACCGGTAAGGGTGGCCAGCGGACGGCCTTCACGCACCCGCTGACGCTGGTGATCGGCGCCTTCCTGGTCACCGCGGGACCGGCGTACCTGCTGGATAAGACGATCGGTAAGAACCTTGAGAACATGCAGGTCATCGGCTGGTCGCTGCTGATCGGTGGCATCGTGATGTGGGTGGTGGACGTCATCTACGGCCGCCGAGAAGAGCGGGCGGCTGCCGCCGTCACCGCGACCGCCACACCGCCTCAAGACGCTGCGCACACCCCTGCCCCGGTCGATGACTCGACAGTGGCAAGCGGGCACGCAGGTCACACGATGGACACGATGAACTGGTGGCAGGCGATCTTCATCGGCGCCGCCCAAATCCTCGCGGCGGCGTTTCCCGGGGTCAGCCGATCGATGGCCACCATCGCCGCCGGTCAGGTCGCCGGTCTCACGCGTACCTCGGCGCTCGAGTTTTCGTTCTTCCTGTCGATCCCGGTCATGTTCGCTGCCACCGGCTTCAAGCTGCTGCAGGCGATCATGGGGCGTGGGTCCGACGAGGGAGAAACCCTCATCATGACGGGCCACCGATGGGGCGTGCTGGCGGTTGGGTTCGTCGTCTCCTTCTTCGTCGCCTGGGCGGTTATTGCATGGTTCATGGCGTGGGTGCGCAAACACGGGTTTACGCCGTTCGCGATCTACCGAATCGTCGTGGGCGTTGTAGTGTTGATCTGGGCAAGGGCGCTGTAAGCGTTACAAATTAGCGCCGCCTGCACGACCGGCATCTCCGCGCGGCATACGGGACCGATTCCGAACATAACGTTGGACGCTCACTGCGTTTGCCCATATAGTCATAAGATCATTTCGTGGGGTCTGCAGAATGGTCTTACATATCCTCCGGGCCTTGTTCATCCTCGTCATTTTTGGCGTGGGCATGTTCTTCCTTCAGCAAACCGGGTTTCGCCTCGGCATTGAAGGCGAGTGGAACTGGCTGATTCCCGCTGCGACGTTGGTTGTGGGCGTCATCGTCGTCTGCATCGATATCCTCGCGCCGCGCAAGAAGCTGGCGGTCTTTTCCGGCACGTTCCTCGGGCTGGTCGTGGGGTTGGTGCTGGCGTACGCGCTGAGCTTCGTCGTGCAGTTGCTGGTCGACCAATACCTGCCGCGCGGCCTGATGCAGCATCGCGAAGTGCTGACGCAGTTCTTCAACCTGGTAATCGGCGTGACCGCGTGCTACCTGTCGATCAGCTTCATCATGCAGACGAAGGACGACTTCCGCTTCATCATCCCCTTCGTCGAGTTCTCCAAGCAAACCAAGGGCGCCCGCCCGATCCTGCTCGACACGAGCGTGCTGATCGACGGGCGCATCGGTGACATCTGCGCCACCGGCATCCTCGAGAGCCAGCTGATCGTGCCGCGCTTCGTGCTGCTCGAGTTGCACCAGGTTGCCGACAGTGGCGACAAGCTGAAGCGCAACCGTGGCCGGCGCGGGCTGGACGTGCTGGCCAAGCTGCAAGGCAGCAGCCGGGTGTCGGTGGTGCTTTACGATTCGTCAGTACGGGAAGAGGAAAAGGACGCCCCGGTCGATACGCGACTGCTGAACCTGGCTAAAGACCTGAACGCGCGCGTGCTCACCAACGACTTCAACCTGAACAAGGTCGCCCAGCTCCGCGGTGTGGACGTCATCAACATCAACGACCTGGCCAACGCGCTCAAACCCGTGGTGCTGCCGGGCGAGAAGATGATCCTGCGCCTCGTGAAGCCCGGCGAAGAAGCCGGCCAGGGCGTGGGCTATTTGGAAGACGGCACGATGGTCGTCGTCGAACAGGGCCGCCAGCACGTGAACGAAGAGGTGGAGATCACCGTTACCAGCGCGCTGCAGACCAGTGCCGGCAAGATGATCTTCGGCCGATTGAACGAGGGTTACACGAGTGGCGGTGGCGGCAGCGCAAGCAGCCGCCCGCAACCGCGCTCGCGCGGCCGCGGTGAAGCCGCCGCCAACCCCGGTCCCGCGGCGCGATGAACGGCAGTTCCTTCCCGTTGCATGGCGTCCCGCCCATGCATGTGATGAAGCCGAATAATCCACTTGGTGGCAGGGGCTCGGTCGAAGCTGGCTGCCACCAATTACATCTTCTATTCGATCTACACGCATTGGCAGGACGCCATGCCACGGACGCAACGTCCACCCTCTCTCCGCTCGCCGCTGCTTCACCCGTTGCCAACGCCCCACGCGCGACATTAGCATCACGCACCTATGACCCTCCGCGACAGCCTTTCCGCCATCGGCCAAGATCAGGTGTTCCGCTTTTTCGACTCGCTTGACGCTGCCGGCAAGCAGAAGCTCACGAGCCAGTTGGAAGCACTTGATCCGCAGTACGTCAAGCACCTGGCCGAGACGCAGGTGAAGACGAAGGCGGCGCTGGATCTGCCGAAGGAGATCAAGCCGGTCACCGCATATCCGAACAAGCCCGACGCCAAGCACCGCGGCCTGTACGCCGACGCCGAACGACGCGGCCGCGAGCTGCTGCGTGCGGGTAAGGTCGCCGCGTTCCTGGTCGCCGGCGGCCAAGGCACGCGGCTGGGCTACGACGGGCCCAAGGGCGAGTACCCCGTGACGCCGGTAAAGGACAAGCCGTTGTTCCAGGTATTCGCCGAGCAGTTGATCGCGCACGGCCGCGAGTTCAGCAAGGCGATCCCTTGGTACATCATGACCAGCGACACCAACGACGCCGCCACGAAGGCCTTCTTCGAGAAACACGACTACTTCGGCCTTGATCGCGCCAACGTCGTCTTCTTCGTTCAGGGCATGATGCCCGCCTTCGCGTTCGACGGCACGATGCTGCTGGCCGAGAAGGACTCGCTGGCGCTGTCGGCCGACGGGCACGGTGGCAGCTTGCGGGCGTTGGCCAAGACGGGCGCGCTAGCCGACATGCGCAAGCGCGGCGTGGAACACCTCTCCTACTTTCAGGTCGACAACCCGCTCGTCCACGTCATCGACCCGCTCTTCATCGGCCTGCACGACCTCACCGGCTCGGAGATGAGCTCCAAGGCCATCCCCAAGGCCAACGCACTCGAAAAGGTCGGCAACTTCGTCATTGGCGACGGCAAGACGCAGGTGATCGAGTACAGCGACCTGCCTGAATCGCTGGCGGTGCAGACGAACGCGGACGGTTCGCTGAAGTTCAACACCGGTTCGATCGGCATCCACGCGCTGCGCGTCAGCTTCGTAGAAGCGCTGAATGCCGATGGTCAACTGAAGTTGCCATGGCACCGCGCGGAAAAGAAGGTGCCGTTCGTCGACGCCAGCGGCAACGTGGTGAAGCCCGAGAAGCCGAACGCCGTGAAGCTGGAGCAGTTCGTGTTCGACGCGATCCCGCTGGCGAAGAACGCGATCGTCTACACGACCGAACGTGCCGAGGAATTCAGCCCGGTGAAGAACGCGGATGGCGTCGACAGCCCCGCCACCAGTCGCCGCGACCAGAGCCGCCGCGCTGCCCGGTGGCTGATCGAATCCGGTGTCGAGGTGCCGCAGAAGTACGGCGAACCGGACGCCGCGATCGAGATCTCGCCCCTGTTCGCCGCCAACCAGCAACAGTTGGCCCAGAGGGCATCGTCGATCTCGGTGAAGGGGTGGCAGAACGTGTATTTGGAATAGCAGGCGTCCGTGGTCATGCTCTTTCCGGTCCCTCTCCCGCATGCTTCGGGAGAGGTTAGGTGAGGGTGATCCGAACTACTGACGACTCTCGGAAGAACGAATCACCCCCACCCAGCCTCCCCCGGAGTACCGGGAGAGGAGCCGGAGCGCGTCCCATCGGTCTAAGGGTGGGTCGAAGGCCCTCCGCGGCATACAATGCTTTCGTGCACGTGCTGTCGGCCATCTTCGCGTTGCTCGTCGCGATCGCGGGGTGGCACTACCTTTTCTACTCGCGGGCGGCCCACCGGCTTGGCGAGTTTGAAAACGAACGGCTGAACCAGCGGCGCATCCTTTTGCGGCGCATGGCCGGGCTCTGCATGCTGGCATTGGGCGCCTGCTTCTTCATCGGCTTCTGGGGCTTCGATCTCGACAACCTGCGCGGCCGGGCCGACACGTTCGTGCTGGTCTGGCTGGCCGTGGCGCTGTTGATCCTGATCCTCGTCGTCCTGGCCCTCATCGACCTCACATGGACCGCCCGCCTGCGCCGGCGAGCACGACTGGAACGGGATAAAATACAGTGACCGCTCTTTGCAAATTCTGCCTGCCCGCCTTGCTCTGGCTGCTGCTGCTGACCGGCTGCAACGATGCCGCGCCGACCGCCCTGCCGACCGTGCCGGTGCGCATCGGCCAGCAGACGTTCCAACTCGAGATCGCCAACGACGACGCCGAGCGGCAACAGGGCCTGATGCATCGCGATTCCATGCCGCCCAACCACGGCATGATCTTCGTCTTCCCCGACGAGCGCGAACGCGCCTTCTGGATGAAGAACACGAAGATCCCGCTCGACATCCTCTACCTCGACTCCGTCGGCACGATCGTCTCGATCCGCCAACTGAAGCCGTTCGATGAAACCTCGATCAGCAGCTGGTTTCCCGCGCGGTTCGCGATCGAACTAAATGAAGGCGCCGCCGACAAGAGCGGCGTGCGCGTCGGGCACGTCGTGAAGATTCCCGCGGTGGCGCGCGAGGTGGAGTAACTTCACTCCGCGCAGGACGGCGGGCTACCGCGCGAACCTGCTGTACGTCACCGCGTCCAGGTCCAACCCCGCCGCGTCCCCATGCTGATGCGCCACCGCGGCCAACCCGGCGGACATGGCGGCGTTGTCGGTGCAGTACTTCAGCAACGGGAAGAAGACCGGCAGTGGGAATCGCGCCAGGGCAGCCCGCAGGCCGGCGTTGGCGCTGACGCCACCGCCGACCACGATCGAGCGCGCGCCGACCTGCCGGGCCGCCCGGCGGATCTTCTCCGTCAGCACCGCGACGCACGCCGCCTGAAAGCCCGCGGCGATGTCGTCGATCTCCTGTTCATCCGGTGGCGACGTTCGCGGGGGTTTGCCCGGCACGCCGCGCACGTGGTACAGCAGCGCGGTCTTGATGCCGCTGAACGAAAAGTCGAGCGAGTCCCGGCCAAGCGTGGTGCGCGGGAACTGAAAACGCTTCGGGTCCCCCGCCGCCGCCAGCCGATCCAGAATCGGGCCACCCGGATAGGCCAGCCCGAGCGTCGCGGCGACCTTGTCGTAGGCTTCACCGACGGCGTCGTCGATCGTCGCGCCGATCAGGCGAACCTCGCGCCAACTGTCGATCGCGTACAACGCCGTGTGCCCACCACTGCAGACCAATCCCACCGCCGGAAACCGCACGTCGACCGCTTGGTCCAGCAGCACGCTGTACAGGTGCGCGTGGACGTGATCGATCGCGATGAGCGGCTTCCCCGCGGCCCACGCCAGCGTCTTCGCCGCGGTCACACCGACCAGCAGCGAGCCCACCAGTCCCGGCCGATGCGCAACCGCGACCGCATCCACCTCCGCCAAGCCACAATTGGCAGCCGCCAGCGCGTCCTGGACCACCGGCAGGATGTTCTCGATATGCGCCCGGCTGGCGATCTCCGGCACCACCCCGCGATACCGCGCGTGCAGTTCCACCTGCGTCGCGACCACGTTGCTCAACACGCGCGCGCCGTCCGCCACCACCGCGGCGGCGGTTTCATCGCAAGTGGATTCGATGCCGAGGATCAGGGGCATGAGAACCTTTCATGCACAGCGGAACGCGCTCCGGCCCCTCTCCCATGTACTCATGGGAGAGGTTGGGTGAGGGTGATTTGAACTGCTGGCGATTGCCGGAATATAGCAAACCACCCCCACCCAGCCTCCCCCGGAGTACCGGGAGAGGGGCCAGAGCTGCCGGTCGACGCTTATTGGGCCGGTGCGGTCGTCGTGGTCGCGGGCTTCTGATCACGCAGCACCAGTCGGCCGACGAGCGTTGTCACGGCGGTCTCCAGTTGGGCATCGATCTCCTGCGTGCTGGCCGTCGTGGTCGCGCGCGTCGTCGGTTGTGTGGCGGCTGGGCGATGGAACAGCTCGGCATTGGCCAGGCTGCGTTCGACGAAGCGGCTCGTCTCCTCGTCCAGTTCGACCTTAATATGCGGCTCGACGCCCCAATCCGTCGCATCCTTCTTGCGATGCACAAGCCGGCCGCTCGGCAGGTAGTAGTACGCGGTCGTCAGCTTCAGCTCGCCGCCGCGCTCGTCGAGGGGGATCAGTTCCTGCACGCTCCCCTTGCCGTACGTGCGCGTGCCGATCACCGTCGCGCGCCCGTGATCCTTCAACGCGCCCGCGACAATCTCAGCAGCGCTGGCGCTGTGTTCGTTCACCAGCACGATCATCGGGAACTCGCCGAGCGTGCCCTCGTCCACCGCGTACAGAACTTCCTCCGTGCGGTTGCGGCCCTTCGTGGAGACGATCGCTCCTTCCTTCACGAACAAATCGACCACCAGCTTCGCCTGTTCCAGCAGCCCGCCGGGGTTGTAGCGCAAATCGAGGATCAGTCCCTTCGCGCCATCGTTGAGCGCAGTGGTCACGGCCTTCGTGAAGTCGGCGTAGGTCTCGTTGGTGAACTGCGTGAGACGCACGTACGCGATCTTCGGGTCGTTCGAGACGAAGTAGTCCCAGCTGTTGTCGCCGGCGCGGCGCTTGTAGCCCTTTACGGTGGGCACGCGGATCTCCTGCCGCGTGATCGTCAGCTCAACCTCTTCGCCGCTCGGATGGCGGACGGTCAGCTTCACGTCGGTGCCGACCTTGCCGCCGATGCGCTTGGTCACCTCGTTGACGCGCAGGCCCTGAACGGACTCCCCATCCACCTTCACGATCACGTCGCCCGCCTGCACGCCGGCCTTGAACGCCGGGCTGCCCTCGACGGGGCTGACGACCTCGACGGCGCCATCCTCGCGTGCGTCGACGAGGATGCCGACGCCGGTGAAGCTGCCCTCGAGCATGCGGTCGAACTGCTCCTGCTGGGCCGGCGGCACGTAGACGCTGTAGGGGTCCAGGTTGGCCAGCATGCCATCGATCGCCGCCTGGCGGAGTTGGCCTGCGTCAACCGGTTCGACGTAGTTGGCCGCCACCTGCCGTTCGACATCGACCAGCGTGCGCACGAAGGCGTAGTCGTCATCCCGCTGTGCGAACGTGCCGGGCAGCCGAAAGGCCAGGGCACAGATGAACAACGCGGCCACCGTCCATGCGAAGCGTTCACGATTCATGCCGGGATTGTATGCAGGGAAGGATGACGGGGGAAACGATGCTGCTTTGGGGGAAATGACCAATGCCCAAATCCCAATGACCAATGAAGCCTCAATAACCAATGACCAACAGAAGGCGGTCCTCATTGGTCATTGGTGCTTGGTCATTCATTGGTCATTCGGACTTGGGTGTTGGTCATTCCGAAATCACCCTCCGGGCGTACCGACGAGAGGACCAGGAACTGCTCATACAAGCGGGGTAACGAAATCGCGTATCGCGCCGTTCACGTCCTGCGGCGATTCGAACGGCGCCATGTGACCGGCCCCAGCGACCTCGTGTGCGCGGGCGCCGGGGATCTTACTCGCCAGCGCGGCGGCGGTGGCGGGTGGGATGATGGCGTCGTGCTGGCCGACGACGATCAGCGTCGGCACCGCGAGCCGGACGAGGTCGGCGGTGCGGTCGGGGCGCTCGCGCATCGCGGCCAGGGCGTGGGCAATGGTGGCCGGTGGGCAGGCCTCCATCATCTGCCGTAGTTGCGCGACGGCCGGGCCGTTGGCGTTCAGCGCCTCTGGGGCCAGCATCTTCGGCAGCATCTGTTCCGCGACGGCGGCGCTGCCCTTTTCGTTGGCCAGCGCGATCATCTTGTCGCGCCCCGCCTTGCCTTCGGGCGTGTCGGCCTCGGTTTTCGTGTCGATCAGGATCAAGCCGCGCAGCGACTGCGGATACCGCACCGCGAACGCGGCCGCCACGTAACCGCCCATTGAAAGTCCGGCAAGGACGACCTTATCCAGCCCCAGCGAATCGATCAGCCGTTTCACGTCGTCGGCGAGTTCGTCGAGCGAAAACGGACCTTCATCCGTGTTCTCGCCGAAGCCGCGCAGATCGGGCGCGATGACGCGCATCGAGCCCGATAGCTTCGCCACCTGATGCGACCAGATGCGTCGATCCAGCGGAAAACCGTGCAGCAACACCAAGGCGGCACCGCTGCCCACATCGTCGAACGCCCGTGAGATTGCCGGTGTCTGACTGGCCATGACCTCACCTCCTGAAACCGACTGACGGTCCTGTAATAACACAACTGAACGCTGGAATGCCGAGTGAAGATGCCAACGTTACGCCCGCGAAGTCCATTCTTGCCCGAGCAAAATCGAATTTTGCCCGGGGAAGGTTGCGTTGTACCCGGGGAAGATTCGATTTGCCCCGGGGACAATTGCATTGTACCCGGGGACAATGCCGTTGGACCCGGGGACAATTGCATTGTACCCGGGGACAATGCCGTTGGACCCGGGGACAATGCCGTTGGACCCGGGAACAATGCCGTTGGACCCGGGGACAATGCCGTTGGACCCGGGGACAATGCCGTTGGACCCGGGGACAATTCCGTTGGACCCGAGGACAATGCCGTTGGACCCGGGGACAATGCCGTTGGACCCGGGGACAATGCCGTTGGACCCGGGGACAATGCCGTTGGACCCGGGGACAATGCCGTTGGACCCGGGGACAATGCCGTGGGACCCGGGGACAATTCCGTTGGACCCGGGGACAATTCCGTTGGACCCGGGGACGATCCAACTTTTCTCGGGGAGAACCGGACTTGCCGGGTGCCACGGTGGGGTACGCCAGGCCGTGTCTTTTCAGCCCGAGGAAGGCACGGCCTGGAGTGCCAGACCGTGGCACCCCCGCTGTTGACCGTCCTGCCCAGTCGATCGCCGCTCGCAATCTCACGCAGCGGGCGCAAGCAAACGTAACTTGAAGATTACCGGTCGTTGCGTTCCGTTGATTGCGCCGCGCCTTCATCTACAATCAGGTCTACCCGGTTTAACACCGAATGGGCTGGCTGACGACTGATGGGCGAGCAACAACCAGAGCATCTGCATTTGACCGACTTCATGGATCTGCCCACGCTGCAGGAGATCCAGGACAGCTTCGCGGCCGTCGCGTCGGTGCGCGCCACCATTACGGATGCGGATGGGAAGATCCTGACGTCCCCCACGCCGACGAAGGAGTTCCTGCGCCGCCAGGGCGCGATCGCCGACGCCGAGGAGCGCGACGTCGCCGACGGTCCGCAGCGCGAGGGGGGCGAGTACGTCGCGCCGATCATCGTCAACAACCAGCGGCTCGGCACGATCCGCATGAGCCCCAACGGCACGATCGGTGGGCTGGACGACGAGAAGGCCCGCGCGCTCGGTGAGAAGTTCGGCTTGGACGCCCGCCAGATGAAGGCGCTGATCAGCCAGCTCACCCGCTCGGCCCGCACGCGGCCGGCGGCCATTCAGTTCATGTTCCTGCTGGCCAACGCGGTGGCGCGCATGTGCTTTCAGGAGTATCAGCTGCGCCAGCGCATCCACGAGCTGACGGCCGTCTACAACGTGACGATGATGCTCGCCGACGCGCGCGACCTGCAGCGCGTGCTCGACCGCACCGCCAAGATCGTGTGCGAACTGATGGACGCGAAGGCGTCGTCGATCCGGCTCATCGATCGCGATAAGGACGAGCTGGTCATCAAGGCCGTCTTCAATTTATCGCAGCAGTACCTGAACAAGGGCCCGATCCGCATGAGCACCGCCGAGATCGATCGGCTGGCGCTGAGCCCGCAGGGGGCCGAGTACGTGCGCGACATGACCGACGACCCGCGCGTGCAGTACCCGCAGGAAAGCCGGCGCGAGGGCGTGGTGTCCATGCTGTCGGTCGGCATGCGCTATAAGGGCCGGCCGATCGGCGTGCTGCGCGTCTACACGGAAAAGGAGCAGTCGTTCAGCCCGCTGAAGATCGATCTGCTGAAGGCCGTCGCCGCCCAGGCCGCGGCGGCGATCGAGAACGCGCGGCTATTGCAGGAGACGATCGAGGCGGAAGCGCTGGAAAAACAGGTCCAGATGGCGGCCGAAGTGCAGATGCGGATGATCCCGGACAAGCCGCCGATCCTGCCGAACGTACAGCTGTCGTGCGTCTACGTCCCCTGCTTCGAGCTGGGCGGCGACTTCTACGACACGATCGAGCTGCCGGACGATAACGTCGGCCTCGTCGTCGCCGACGTCAGCGGCAAGGGCGTGCCGGCGTCGCTCATCATGGCCAGCGTGCGCGCGGCGCTGCGGGCACAGGTGGACAACGTCTATTACCTGTACGAGGTCATCCGCCGGCTGAACCTCATGCTCTACCGCGACACGAAGCCGAGCGAGTTCGTGACGGTCTTCTACGGCGTGCTGGATGCGCGGGCCAGGCGCCTGACCTACTGCAACGCGGGCCACCCGCCGGCCCTGGTGCTGCGCAACGGTGAGATCATCGAGCTGGCCGGCGAGAACATGGTGCTGGGCGTCGACCCGAACGAGGAGTTCAAGCAGTCCTTCATGGACCTGCAGAGCGGCGACCTGCTGCTGCTCTACACCGATGGTCTGCCCGACGGCATGAACTTCCAGAACGAAACCTTCGGCCGCCAACGCGTCATCGACGCCTTCCGCAAAGGCGGCGACACCGCCGAGGTGGTCGCGCAGAACATCCTCTGGGAACTCCGCAAGTTCGTCGGCATGAGCAAACGCACCGACGACGTGACGATGGTCGTCGCCAAGATCAGCTGACCCACAGAGACAGGGTGACCTCTTCTCTTCTGTAGGACAGGCATTCCTGCCTGTCTCTCCCCCCGTCTGCTTTTCCCCCGGTATTCGATTGTCTCTCGTCTGTGACACGGTCATTCTTGCCTGTCTTCGCCTTGCCGAGTGGGACGCACATTCTTGTCTGTCTCTCTTTGCGTTGCGCATCCATGAATGCAGAAGAGACGCGAAGTCGCGAAGGCGCGAAGCCAGACGCGAAGAAAGAGGGAGAGACGAACGCGACCCCGCTTTGCAACGGCGGTCTGGATAAGGCAAAACGCGAATCTATGCACCATTTTGCACCATTGTGCACCATCGGGTGAGGGTAAAGGGGTCCCCAACCTGTCTTGCTCGTCGGCTATTCAATTGTCAAAGAGCACACTATCCATCTCTACGCCCGCGCTGCGCGTTAGACGTCGGATTAGCGCAACGCCCTTCCTTTTCCTTCGCGTCCGCCTTCGCGCCTTCGCGCCTTCGCGTCTCTTCCTTCCTGATAAGAGAACGAGATACAGGCAAGCATGCCCGTGCCACAGAAGAGAGGCGAACGGGGGGAGAGAATACGGGGGGAGAGACAGGCAGGAATGCCTGTCCTACAGAAGAGCGGCGCGAACAACGCGGCGGGCCGTCATTCGTCGTCGTCCGAATCGTCGTCGGCCAAGCCGTGTTCCACGATGCCATCCAGATAGGCGTCGAGGTACTTGGTCACGAACAGATCGATCGCCCGCACGGTGTCGACATGGGTCATCCCCCAGACGGAGGCTTGCAGATGCTCGAATTCCGGGTCCATCTGCACCACGAGCACGTTGTCGACCGCCAGCACGGTGGGCAGTCGCTCGACGAGGGTTCCAGACAGCATGTTGACGCCGGGGCCGCCGACGCTGATCGCAGGGCGGGACTGCAGTTCCTCGTTGTTCAGGAAGAAAACGTCGCTGACGACCACCGGCGACAGCCGGGGCGACTGGCCGGGCGCCACGGCGGGCAGACGGGTGCGGAGGCGCTGGCGGACCTCCTCCTCAATGCGGTACGCGAGCGGGCGGTCACCCAGCTCGGCGGTCAGGCTGACGCCGGTGACGATCCAGAGCAGTGGGTCGGTATCGATGTCAGGCATGACGGGGTCCGGCCGAGCGAGCCTAAGCCATCGTGCGCTGCTGCACGATCGCGAAGTACTCGCGGTGGTCGGGCACGGTGGCGTTGCCGGAGGGGCGCGTGTTGGTCTTGGCGTTCAGTTCCTGCTGGAGGTCGCGCTCCATCTCTTCCAGCCGGTTGTTGTACGGCCCGAGGCGCAGGCCCTTGAACGTCCCCACCAGCCGCAGCGCGCCGGCGAGGTCGCCGTTGGTGCGCAGCGCATCGGCCTCGCGGCGGACCTCCTGGAAGACGGTGGGCATGTTGGCGGTGTCGCGGCCGATCGTGTCGGTGGCGAACCGCGCGGCCTCGGGGTACTGCACGCTCTTCAGCAGCGATTGCAGATACTGGCCGATCAGCGTCTCAACGACCGCGGGCGCCGGCTGATTCTGGGCGACCCAGAAGTCCAGCGCCGCCTTGAACGATCCCGCGGCCTCACGGTGCTGGCCGACCTGTGCCTGCACCTCGCCGAGGTTCTGCTGTTCTAGCGCCAGGTCCGAATCGTTGGGTTGGCGGCCTTCCTGCTGCAGTTTGTCGACGAGCACCTTCAGCACGCTCAGCCGCAGCGCCGGATTTTGGCGGAACTGGTCGGCTAACTGCTTCAGGCCGCGCTTGTCACCGCTGGGCAACACGCGGTTGACGGACGCGCTGGCCGCGGCACGGATCTCGTCGTCGGGCTCGTCCGCGCGGTTCATGCGTCGCAGCAGCAGCGAGACGTAGTCGAAGCTGCCGACCGAGCCCATGGTGCGAACGGCCGCCAGCCGCACCTCACGCTCGGTGGTGGCCGGGTCGAACAGGTCTGACAACCGGTCGGCGGCCTTCGGGTCACCCACGACGGCCATCGCGTTCAGCGCGGCCACGCGGACGGTGCGCGCCTCGCGCGGGTTCAGCAACTGGATAAACGTGGGCGTGAGCGACGCGTCGGCGATCGGCGCCAGGGCGGTCACGGTGGCGGCCCGCAGCGTCTCGGCGCCGGCCTTGGCGGCGCGGCCGCGCAACACGGCGACCAGTCGAGTGCGCGCCTCGGTCGCAGCGGCCGGGTCCGTCTCGCGCATCGTAGCGCCCAGTTGCCCCATCGCACGAACGGCCACCAGCGCGATGGCGTCGGATGGGCTATCCAGGAACGGCAGGATCGACCCTGCCGCCCGCGCGTCGCCCACGAATCCAAGCGTCACCAGCTGCGCCATGAGCGCGTCGACGTGCGTCTCCTGCGCCAGTTGAACGCGCAGCGGCTCGATCGCCTCGCGGTCGTTCACCGCGCGCAGCGTCAACGCCACCTCGATGCGGACGGCCGGGTCGCTGTCGCCGACCATGGTCCGCATTCGCTCGCGCGTGGCCGGCGACGGCGCGTTTGCGCCGCGCGCGTCGTCCCCCACCAGCGAGGCGCCCAGCGCCCGCACGGTCGGGCTGTCGTCGGACAGATATTTGGCCAGAGCTGAATCCTTCTGTGCACGGGGCATGGCCAGGTACTGCTCGCTCATCACCAATCGCAGGCGCGTCGCCAGCGCCTGCTCGCGGCGCGAGAGCACGTCAGAGCGGTTGGCCCGGGATGCCAACACGGCGGCGCGGAACGCCGTGTCGTTCTGCTGGCCAGCCTCAGCCCACCAGCGCGACCAACGCTGCCCATCGCGACCCCAATCGCGATGACCGGTGAGCACCCCGAGCGCCTCGGCGGCGGCGGCGCGGATGGCCTCGGATTCTAGATCGCTCTGCTGAAGTTCCACCAGCGCCGCGGCGGCACGCTTGTCGGTCAGCAGGCCCAGCGCGCCGATCACGGCGATGCGGGCCGCCTCGCGCTGCCGTGCGTCGGCACCGGCCGGGGCGTTGCGGGCGAACGTCACGAGGGCACGCAGCGCTTCAGGGTTGTCCTTATACGCAGCGAGCGCGCTGGCGACCGCGCCCGCCAGACGGACATCACCGCCCAGCAATTTCGTAAGGGGATCGACGAACGACTCGTCGACCGGCGGGTTGTCCGCCAGCGCGGCCGCGACGGCGATCTGGCCACGCACGTTGCTGGTGTCGGTCAGGACGGCCCGCAACTGAGCCATCGCCGCCGACGTCGCGCGCTCGGTGAGCCGGCGGGCAGCCTCGTCGCGCTGGCCCTGGGTGGCCACGGGGTCGTTGATCGTCTGACCCAGCTGTTGAATATCGCTTTGGATTGCCTCGGGCAGCGGGCGGGCCGAGGGCGTGGTGGAGGCCGTAACTGCAGCGCCCGGCGAGGTTTCAGTGACCGCTTGACCCAGCGACACGATGGGCGTGGCCGCGCAAACCGCGGTTGCCAGCATCATCGCGTTGAGCCAGTCTCGTGCCATCGGATCAGATCCACCTTTATCGTTATCACGCGTCACGGAGGTGCCTGGGCCGATTATTATCGGCAGAACACCGCGGGTCGGTCCTGCGGAAGGTACCGGATTTCAATCCAATTCGGAAGATGACCGGCGCTTCCGTCGTCGGTCGACTTTCACTGCGACCCGGCTCCCAGCCGCGCCGCTGGCCGCGGGACCGCCGCACGTCGCAAGCAACGCGTGCCAATCGAAGCCTCAGGCGACCCAACACCCACTATCCCGGTTTGAGCCATCAGCCACTGATGGCCTTACCCACGAGTTCACATCCTGTTGTTCCGTGGCCGTCCCGCCCGGGCAGGCCGGCCTGACCGTGGACCGGGCGGTGCAGTCCGTAGACTAGGCGATGCCGAACGCGGACCAGACGGTGCCGACCGCGGCGCTCGCGGTGGCGCTTTGCGAGTGGTATGCGCTGCGGCCGCGCCAGTCTCAGCCCGCTTGGCGGCCCGTTCGTTGACCTCCTGACCGAACTTCTTCAGTTCCTTCACTTCGCGCGGCGTTAGCGCCCGCACGTGGCCAACATTCAGGCCTTCCAACGTCAGCGGGCCCATGCGCACGCGCGTCAGGTCTCGCACCTTGTGCCCCAGCTTGGCCAGCATGCGGCGGACCTGCCGGTTGCGACCTTCACGCAGCGTCACCTCTAGGACACTCGAATCGCGTCCACGTTTGACCACTTTCGCCATCGTGCGGGCGGTCTTGAAACCCGCCCCGGTTTCGCGGTCGGCCAGCCAGACACCTTTGCCCAGTTCTTCGATGACCTCCCCGGTCACGAACCCGTCGACCACCGCCCGGTAGGTTTTCGGAACGCCGTACCGCGGGTGGGTGAGCCGGTTGGTAAGTTCTCCATCGTTGGTGAGGAACAGCAGCCCCTTCGATTCCGCATCCAGCCGCCCCACCGGATAGACCCGCGGGTGGCCCGGCGGCAGCAGGTCGATCGCGCGCGTCTGCTCGCCCTGGGCGACGTTCGTGCTGACCACGCCCTTTGGCTTGTTCATCAGCAGGTAGAACCGCTCGGTGGATTCCTTCCCCTCGCGCGAGACCAGCTTCACCGGTTCCTCGTCGACCGTCACCTTATCTTTGGCGGGATTGATGAGGATCGGCAGCTCGGTCATCGTCGTGCCGTTCACCGCGACGCGACCCTGGCGAATCATCTCTTCGACGCTCCGCCGCGAGGCGACACCGGCATTGGCGAGTACTTTTTGAATGCGTTCTTTCACTTCCACATCTTAGCGGCGAAGGTCCGATAAGGCGAAAATGGATTTGTGAGGAGATACTGACCGTCCATTCTCACCCTACAACTGCCACAGCAACACGAGGAAGATGCAGACGATCACCGTCACCACCGCCCACCGCGGAAACCGCCGACCCGTTTTGGCCTCTTCGATGTAAGTCCCACATCGCGGGCAGCGCTCGGCTTGTTCGTAGACGCTGGCGCCGCAGCGCGGGCACTCCACCGTGTCTACCTCGTCATCGTCGTCGGCAAGGTCCGCGTCGGCGTCGCCGATGTCCGCATCGTCCGGACCTTCGTCGTCGTCCCAGTCGTCGGTGGTGTCTTCCGTATCCCGGCGGGCCATGACGACTACCCCTCGCGTGTGGGAAACGTCACTTCCAGCCAGACGCAGTCGGCCAGCGTTTTGATGGTCGGGTTCTTCATCGCCGCCGGCAGCAGGACGGTGTCGCCACGGGAGATGGTGGTCGGTTCCTTGATGCCATCGACGCGTACCTCGGCCTTCCCTTCCAACATCATCCAGACCACCGGCTCGTCGTACGGCACCGCTTCCTCGACGCCCTCGGTCATGCGGACTTTTTCGATCTGAAAGAACGGCGACTTCACCAGCCGGGTGACCGTGGTGAAATAGCCGGCCACGTGCGAGCGCGTCTGCTGCGTCTTGTCGACACCGCTGAAGTCGATGCACTCCATCGCCTGTTGCACGTGCAACGCCCGCGGCTTGCCGGTGGCGGGTTCGATGCGGTTGAAGTCGAACACGCGGAACGTGGTGTCGCTTGGCGTCTGCACCTCGGCTACTAGAATGCCCGCGCCCAGTGCGTGCACCGTGCCGCTGGGCAGGTAGTGGCAATCGCCGGGCTTGATGGGGATGGCTTGGATCTTCGATTCGACGGTGCCGTCTTGGATCGACTTTTCGAACGCTTCGCGCGTGACGCCAGGCGCCAAGCCCTTCAGCAGCCGTGAGCCGGGATCGTTCTGCACAACGTACCACGCCTCGGTTTTCAGGTGCGCGCCGGGGTGCGCGTCGGCGTATGCCTGCGGGGGATGGACCTGCACCGACAGATCTTCCCGCGCGTCGAGATACTTGATCAAAATCGGAAACTGACCGTGGTCACCCACCAGCGGCACATTGCCGGTGAGCGCAACGCCGTGCGCCGTCACCAGTTCGTGCAGCGTCTTCCCCGCCAGCGGGCCGTTGATGACAATCGCGCTCACCCAGCGGTCCGATCCGTCCACCACGCCCGGTGGGAAGTCGTAGATTTCCCAGCTTTCACCGACCTGCTTTTCGCTAGGCAGCGGTTTGCCGAGGACGGTCTCAATTTTTCGCCCGCCCCAGATCTTCTCGACGAAGCGGGGTTTGAACATCAAGGGGTAGAGGGACATAGTGTTTCCTCGGTACGCCGTAACTCGTCATCCTGAGGTACTCCGAAGGATCGTCCCCCGTATTAGGTTACAAAGAGATCCTTCGGGATACCTCAGGATGACGATCCTCTGGCTTGGTATGAACGATCGCGGCCTGGTTGCTCAAGCAACCAGGCCGCGCATCAATTCATCTTCCGTAGGCCCAGTCAAACCTACTTGACGATGTTTTCCTTCTTGCCCATCGACAGCGCCAGGTCGATCACGCGGTTGCTGTAACCCCATTCGTTGTCGTACCAGCTGACGACCTTGAAGAAGTTCTTGTTCAGCTCGATGCCGGCGCCCTTGTCGAAGATGCTGCTGCGCGGGTCGTGGAGGAAGTCGGTCGAGACGACCTCTTCGTCGGTGTAACCCAGGATGCCCTTCAGGTCACCGCTCTCGCTGGCGGCCTTCATGGCCGCGGCGATCTCTTCGTAGCTGGTGGCCTTTTCGGTCTTGAAGGTCAAATCGACCACCGAGACGTCGGGCGTGGGAATGCGGAAGGCCATGCCCGTCAGCTTGCCCTTCAGTTCCGGCAGCACGAGCGTGACGGCCTTGGCCGCGCCCGTGGCAGCGGGAATGATGTTCTGCCCGGCGCCGCGGCCACCGCGCCAATCCTTCTTCGAAGGACCGTCGACGGTCGGCTGAGTGGCGGTCGTGGCGTGCACGGTCGTCATCAGGCCTTCGGCTAAGCCGAACTTGTCGTTGATCACCTTGGCGATCGGGGCCAGGCAGTTCGTCGTGCAGCTGGCGTTGCTGACGACCGTGTGCGTCGCGGGGTCAAAGCTGTTGTGGTTCACGCCGACCAGCAGCGTCTTGACCTTCTCGGGGTCCTTAGTGGGGGCCGAGATGATCACGCGCTTGGCGCCCGCCTTGATGTGGTTCTCAGCGCCGGCGAAGTCGGTGAACAGGCCAGTGCTCTCGATCACGTAATCGGCGCCAACCTTGCCCCAAGGCAGCTCGGCGGGGTTGCGGACCGCGAAGCACGGGATGAACTTCCCGTCGACGACGATGCCGTCCTCCTTGGCCTCCACGGTGCCATCGTACTTGCCGTGCGTGCTGTCGTGCTTCAGCAGGTAGGCGAGGTTGTCCGGCGGGACGAGATCGTTGATGCCCACGAACTGCACGTTCGGGTTCTTCACGCCCGCGCGGAAGACCAGACGACCGATGCGACCAAACCCGTTGATGCCGATTTTCAATGCCATGACGAAGCCTTTCTCGAGACGAAACTGATAAATCGCCACGGGCGTTGCCCACGGCGCGTGCGCGGGAAAATTAGGGCAGCGGGCGCAGCCTGTCAAGGAAACGACCGCGCCCAGGCCCCTGGCGAGCTCATGAGATAGTAGGCGTGGACATTTGCGCGGGACTCAATGGTCCCTCTCCCGGTACTCCGGGAAAGGGACCGGAACGCATGCCTAAGCAACTACGCTTGGCGCACCCTACTTCGTCGCCTTAAACGGCACCGCGGGGAAACCAGCGGCGTTCTTCAGGTTCACCTCGGGGTTGTCGCCCCAGGCGTAGCGGACGCTAGTGGGCGACTCGACACCCTCGGCCGACAGGACCACCGCCTGGCCGTCGATCTTCGCGTCGGCCCAGACGAACTTGCCGTCGTCACCGGCGACCGCGAAACCCTTGGGCGCCGCACCATCGGTCGTTGTTAAGCCGTCGGCGTGCGAGAAGCGCACGCGCAGTTTGTCGCCCGTGCTTCCCAGGTTCTCGAAGGTCGGACCGGCGTACTCGACGTCCTGCCCGTAGTCCTTCGCCAGCGCGATGGCGGACAGCCGCTTGCCCACGTCCTGCTTGTTGCGCGGGTGAATGTCCTTCTCGTCACCAATGTCGATCGTGACGGCCAAGCCGCTGTTGGGCAGCGAGTGCGCTACCTCGGCCTGCGCCTGACGCAGCTTGGCCCAATTGGTGTCGTTCGGTTGCTCGCTGCGCTTCATGAAGTTCGCCAACTGCACGATGTAGAACGAAAAGTCGCCGCGATCCCAATCCTTGCGCCACCCCTCAACCAGCAGCTTCATCAGGTCTGCGTATTCTGCGGGCCGACCGGCGTTGCTTTCGCCCTGATACCAGATCGCGCCGCGAATGCCGTAAGGGACGACCGGCGCGATCATGCCGTTGTACAGCACCGCCGGTTGGTTCGGGCTCTTCGTCGCCGGCTCGGCCGGGCGGGGCGGGATCGTCTTCGGGTCGATCACCCTCTCAACCGTGTACTGCCACGGCCCGGTCAGCGCCTGGTCGCCATTGGCCGTCGTTAGTTTCATCGCGTCGGCGGGGCCATAAAAGCCACCGTGGCCACCGATGTCGACCACGCGCACCGCGATCACGTTCTTACCCGCCTTCAACGTGCCGACGGGCAGTTCGTACTTGCGCGGGTGCGACCAGAAGTTCGGCGTGCTCACGCCGGTCTTGCCCACCTCCTTACCATTGACGTAGGTCGTGTCGAAGTCGTCGATCGCGCCTAACGCCAACGTCGCGGGCTTGCCGGCGGCGCCGGTGGGCACGTCGATTGTCTTGCGGAACCAGATGATGCCGTTGTGGTTTACGTCCGCCTGCTGCCAGGGTATCGGCAGCTCCATCGACTTCCAGTCGCTGGTGTCGTGGTCGGCGTTCATCCAGCCGGCTTCCTCGCCCTTGTTGGCACCGGTATCCGCGTTGCGCCGCTCCCACGCTTCGGTTTCGGCCTTGTACTTGGCCATGGCCTTCTCGGGGTTGGCAGCGGTCTGATTCCGGCGCTCGATCGACGCGTGGTAACGCTCGTCGGTCTTCAACTGGGGCTCGCTCGTCCATGCCTCGGCGATCGTGCCGCCCCACGACGAGTTGATCAGCCCCACCGGCTTGCCGGTTTTCTGATGAACCTCGCGACCAAAGTAGTAACCAACCGCGGTGAAGGACGGGATGCTGCTGGGTGCCGCGGCGACCCAAGTGCCGCTCAACTCCTGCATGGGTTCGTTCGCGATCACCTTCTTCACACGGAACTGGCGGATCTCCGGAAAGTTGGCAGCCGCGATCTCATTCTTCGCATCGTTGCTGTTGGCCACGCTCCATTCCATGTTCGACTGACCGGAGCAAAGCCAAACCTCGCCCACCAGCACGTTGCGCACCGTGATCGTGTTCGTGCCGGCGATCGTCAGGTCGAACGGGCCATTGGCGGCCATCGATTCAAGATCGAGGTTGACGCGCCACTTGCCCTTGTCGTCGGCAACCGTGTCGGCGGTGACGTTGTTAAACGTCACCTTGATCTTCTCGCCCGCATCGGCCGTGCCCCAGAGCGGGGTCTTCGCCGACCGCTGCAGGACCATGTTGTCGGAAATGATGGCCGGTAGTTCCACCGCCGCCACTGCCACCGACGACAACGCCAATGCCGCCACACTCGCCACGATCGACATGTTCATAAGCAGACCCTCGATTTGACCCACGAGCATCGTGGGGTTAAACGTCATACCACAAATGGGCGACAAAGTTGAACGAGATACGCAGTTGATTAGTGCTTCGTCGACCGCCCTCTCCGCTCCGCCGGCGCCTTGAGCGGGTCCTCGGGCCAGGCGTGCTTCGGATACCGCGCCTTCAGGTCTTTTCTCACTTGGAAATACGTGGTCGCCCAGAAATTTTTCAGGTCCTGCGTGACCTGCACCGGGCGATAGTTGGGCCCGAGTAGATGCAGCACGATCGGCACGCGACCATTGGCGACGCGCGGCGTCTCCGTCCAGCCGAACAATTCCTGCAACCGCACCGCCAATACAGGCGAGGGGCCGGTTGTGTAGTCCAGTTTCATCCGGCTGCCACTGGGCACCGCGATCGCCTGTGGCGCTTGCTGTTCGAGCAACCGGTCCAACGGAAACGGCAGCCGAGATTCTAACAACGATACCGGTGACGTCCGACGTACTTCATCGACCGACCGACGACCACTGCACGCCTCAGCGAGCACGTCTCCTAGTTCCGCATCGTCGAACAACGGCCAATCATGCTCGGCCATGTGCTGGCGCAACAGCGCAACGCGCGCCAGCACGTTGGCGGCCGCCTCGTCGTCGCTGAACCAAGCGCGGGCACGCGGTCGCAGCGCCGCGGCGAGGATCGCACCGGCGACAGCGTTGTCGACGGCGGCGTTGTCGTCCTCGGCCAGTGGCAGGTCGAGAAAGCGGGTCGTCGACCGCGCGACGACCCGCTGCTTTGCATCGTCGAACACGTGCACGCGCTCGCGCACGACCGCCTGCGGAAACATCTCCGCGAGCCACGTCGGATCGATCTCGCTGGCGATGCGGACGATTGCCTCGCCGGCCCGCGCGCGGTCGTCCGCCCGGGCGTCGACGGCGACGAAGTACTCAGCCGTCTTCACGATCGACTCGTTCGCAAGCCGTACGCCTGCCCCACCGACCATGACGGCCGCGCTGGCATCCCCACCGCGCCGCCGGCAGACGCGGTCCGGGTAGGCCGACAGCGCCAGGCGCAGCAGCGCGTCGTCATCAGGAACGGTGGCGTTGCGCACTTCGTTGGCGCCCGGCGCACCACGCCGCAGTTCGTCGCGCACGCGCGCGACTGTACGGGCGGCCTCGGGGTCGACTCCCGAATCGCGCAGGTGCCCGCCGAAGCGTTCGTGCTCGGCCCGATCCAGCATTTCCAGTCGAACGAGCAGATCGCTTCGACCGTGCGTGCGCGCGACACGCTCGTGCGGGCGGCCCTCGAACGTCGCGATGTCCTTCTCGCTCAGCAGCGCCGCCATCGTGGCCGCCTGGGGCCAGAGGTTGGCTTGCCGTGCGTCGACGAGCATGCGCCCGAGCCGTGGATGCACCGGCAACTGCGCCGCCTGCTCGCCACGCTTTGTAATGCGCCCGTTGCGCTCCGCGTCGGTCAGTCCCAACAGAAACAACAATCGCTCGGCGGCGGCCAGCGTGCGCTCGTCGGGCGCCTCGTACCACTCGAACGCCCGCACGTCCGCCCGCCCCCACGCGTGTAGCGTGAGCACTGTGGCGGCCAGATCGACCCGGCGAATCTCGGGCAACTCGAACGGTTCGAGCTCGTTTTGCTCCCGCTGCGTCCACAGCCGAATGCACCGCCCCGGCGCCGTTCGCCCCGCACGGCCAGCGCGTTGCGTGGCGGATGCGTTGCTGATCCGGCGGACTTCCAACCGGTCAAGCCCCCGCCGCACGTCGTAACCGGCCACGCGGGCGAGGCCGCTATCGATGACGGTGCGTACCCCGTTGATCGTGAGCGACGTCTCGGCGATGTTCGTCGCCAGAATCACCTTCCGGCGGTTCGCCGGTCGCAACGCGAGCGACTGTTGATCGGGCGGCAGGCTGCCGTGCAATGGCAGGACGAGCAGATCGTTCCGCGACGCCAACGGCGACAGCGCCCGGGCCGCCCGATTGATCTCGCCCGCGCCGGGGAGAAAGACGAGCACGTCACCCGCATCGTCCCGCGTCGGGTCGCTCAGCAACTCATCCAATGCAGCTGCGATGCGCGTTTCGATCGGGTTGCCACTGGGCGGTGTGTAGGCGACGTCGATCGGGTACGTACGCCCTTCCACCGTCACGATCGGCGCATCGTCCAGGAAGCGCGCCACTGGCTGCGCATCCAGCGTCGCGGACATCACGATGATGATCAGTTCCGGCCGGGCCGCGCACACTTCTTTCAACAGGGCGGCCGCCAGATCGGTGTGGATGCTGCGCTCGTGGAACTCGTCCAGAATCACGCAGCCGACGCCGTCCAGCAGTGGGTCGTCGAGCAGTTGGCGGGTGAGGATGCCCTCGGTCATCACGCGCAGCCGGGTATCGCGGCCGATCTTGCGATCGAACCGAACGTGGTACCCGACCTCGCCACCGACGCGCCATCCGTTTTCATCCGCGATCCGCTCCGCCGCCGCCCGCGCCGCCACGCGACGTGGCTGGAGCATCACGATGTTCGGATGCTCTTGCCCCAGCAGCCCCGCCCGCAAAATCGCCGGTGGCACGCGCGTCGTCTTGCCGGCACCCGGTGAAGCAACGAGCACGAGCCGCCTTGCCTCGCGCACGTGCGCGACGATCTGCGGCAGTTGGTTGTCGATGGGCAGTGGAACGGGCATACGCGGATAGTTTTAACCACGAAGCGGCGTAGACGCGACGACCTGAGGATTCGAGCACGAAGGCGTGGCAACGCAGCGTACTGAGTTCGTGGGCAGACGGACCCACTGTCATCCCGAGGGAGCGGTAGCGACCTGAGGGATCTCCCGGTGCCGCACGCGTACCGGTCATTCGAGATCCCTCGGGTCGATACCGCTTCCCTCGGGATGACAGGTGGAACACACCAGCATATAACGCGTATTATGGACGTTAACACCGCGATCGCACGCATGTTCGTTGTGGGGTTCGACGGTCACCACATTACCGATGACGTCCGCCGGCTAATCGACCGCGGCATCGGGGGCGTCATCCTGTTCACGCGGAACGTCGAATCGCCGGTACGACTGAACGCACTGTGCGCCGAGTTGAAGGGCCTGGCGAACGGTCGACCGCTGTTCATCGCGATTGATCAGGAAGGTGGCCGGGTCGCACGACTGCGCGACGGCTTCACCCCAATCCCTTCGATGCGGCAACTGGGCGCAACCGGCGACGCCACGCTCGCGCGGCGGGCGGGTGAAGTGCTCGGCCGCGAGCTGCGGGCGGTGAACATCGACGTGAACTTTGCGCCGGTGCTCGACGTCGACACGAACCCGGCCAACCCCGTCATCGGCAGCCGATCGTTCGGTGCCACGGCGGCGCTAGTGAGCGAGATGGGCACCGCGCTCATCGCCGGCCTGCAATCCGCGGGCGTGGCGGCCAGTGCCAAACATTTCCCGGGGCATGGAGACACGTCGCAGGACAGCCACCTCGACTTGCCGCGCCTGCCGCACGATTTGGAACGACTGGAGGCCGTCGAACTCGCCCCGTTCGCCGCTGCGGTGCGGGCGGGCGTGGCGTCAATCATGTCGGCACACGTGCTGTTCGAGGCGATCGACCCAGAATATCCCGCAACGATGAGCGCGCCCGTGCTGCAGGGCATCCTGCGCGACCGCTTCGGCTACGACGGCGTCGTCTTCAGCGACTGCCTGCAGATGAACGCGATCGCCGAGCACTACGGCGTCGAACAAGCCGTCATCCGCGGTATGAACGCGGGTGTCGACTCCTTCCTCATCTGCCACCATGCGAACGTGCAGATCGAGGGCATTGAAGCGCTGGTGAAGGCGGTAAAGGACGGCCGCGTAAGCCAGGCGAGAATTGCACAGGCGAATCGGCGTATCGACGCAATGTGCGAGCGTTTCGTCAGGCCGGCGGTGCCGTTCGACGCGACGCAGCTTCGCGCCGAAGCGAGCTTGCGCCTCGTCGACGACATCGAGCGCCGAAGCGTGATGGCGCCCGACACGTCCGCCGATCCGACCGCCCGCGTGCCGTAGCAGCAGCAGCGCGCGGCTCAGCCGTTCGATTTTGACGATAAGTTTATAGTCGGCCGAACGAACGGGTTCTGCGAACGTTTATTTCTTATGCAGAGCGCAACCATTAACATCAACAGCGTGCTTAGCAGCGACCTCGACACCGATCTTCGCCGTGCGCGGACGCTGGCCGTCCTGCTGGACAGCCAGTTCGAAATCGCCGGCATCAAGTTCGGGCTGGACGGCCTGGCGGGCTTGGTCCCGGTCGTGGGCGACACCGTCACGGCCGTCGCGGCGCTGTACCCGATCTACGTTGCCCGCAAACACAATCTCGGGCAGGACGTCGTCGCCCGCATGATGGTCAACGTGGCGCTCGACTACGTGACCGGCCTGATCCCGCTCATCGGCGATCTGGCCGACGTGGCGTTCAGGGCCAATCTGAAGAACCTGGCCCTTCTGGAAAAGGCCGCCGAGCGCCGGCGGTAGAATCAGCGAAAGTCGGGACGCCACCTTCGATGACAACGGCGGCGTCCTCAGAACGCCTCGGCGTACCGCTCGATGATCCCCACCAGCCGCGTCTGCGACTGAATCCCGTAGAACAACTCGCGGTCGAACAGCGTGCGCTGCAGGACGGCTGTCTGCTCGGCGGTGGCCATGCGGTGTTGCCAGTCTTCGATGGAAGGGGCGTGGGCGTGCGCCTTCATCTCGCGGTGCATCTTGGCGAACAACGCGGCGCGTTCGAGCGATTTGCGCGGGGCCTCGGCGATGGCCGTGACCAGTTCCCGTTTTGCCTCGCCGAGCACGCGGTGCTTGATCTGGTGCCCCTCCAGCCGCAGGCAGGGCAGGCAGGCCCGCTCCTGGCCGACGGCGCCGGGGAAGTAGAGCGTGGCGGTCGCGACGCTGAAGCGCGGTGGGTCGATCGCGAAGTATCGCGCGATCAGCTTGTCCAGCACCTGGTCGTAGCGCCCGCCGCCAATGCCGTGGATGAACTGGTCGACCAGCAGCAGCCGGAAGAACATGGTCAGCGTGAGCGCTCGTGGCGCCAGCCGCAGGTTGTGCCGGCGGAGCCATGCCCCCAGCGCGGCGGCGGCGTCCCAGGCGTTTAGCGCGCGGTCGAAGACGAACGCATCATCCGCCAGCACCAGCGACCACTGCCCGTCCACCTCCACCAGCACCGCGCGCTGTCGCGAGCCGTCGGTAAGGTTGTCGAACCACAACGGCACTTCGCACGCGCCACTGCCCACCTTCAGGTCGGGCATGGGCCGGCCTGGATTGTCGATCGCGTTCTCATCCCGGTACTCATGCAATGCCGCGTTGTAGGCGGCCGCGAACTCGCCGGCGTTGGCGCAGACATGGTGCGCGAGCGCCAGGAACGGCTCGGCGAAAAAGATCGGCGACGCCAACATCGCGTGGTGCCGCAGGCCGAGCGACCAGTCGAGCGCGTGCGTCGCGTTCGTCAACGCGTTCGACAGCGTTACATCCTCCAGCGCCAGCTTCGTCATCGACGCAAAGAACGGCTCGGCCGCGGGCTTGAAGTCCCAACTGCCGGCGGCCGCGTGAAGGTCGTGTTGCAGCTGCGCCAGGTGCGCCGGCGTGGGCTGCGCCAGTCGGCCGCTCCAGTCGGCCTTGGTGATGTCCGGGTCGTCGGTGATCGGCGCCCCACCGCCGGGCCAGCGCAGCTGCAGGTGCTTAGGCGCGTCCGTATCCACGGCGAAGAAGTAGCCGTCGCCACCGGCGATGCGCGACAGCGCATCCATCATTGCGTGCTTGGCCCACACGCCGGGATGATATAGTTCGGTCTGGTGCCCCGTGGCGATCAATGGCTTATCGGCGTCTGTGTGGCCGATCCACTCCCGCATGCGCGTGCGCAGTTCGGGCAGCGGCACGTTCTGGATGCGCACCTGCGTTGCGTGACCCAGATGTTTGGCATTGTCGCGCGTCTGCTGAAGTAGCGCAGCGGGCTCGGGCCAGATCAGCGTTTGACCGTCGCCGGTCGGCGCCTTCCAGTCGGCGTAGCGGGCGGTGGAAAGGGACGTGGTGGCCGGCATCGCTTAACGCCTCGTGGAATCAGTCAGACGCGCGGCGGCGTTCATTTGGAACAACAACACGACGACGCCTCGCACGCCGCATCGGCGGTGTTCGCGTCGCTGTCGACATCGTTCATCAGCGCGATCTCGCGATCGAGCACGGCGGTATAATGCTTCAAGCGGTTCGTCGGATCATCCAACTGCCCGCCGAAGTGCCGCGAGGGGTCGTTGTAGATCAACCGGACCGGGATCTCCTTCAGCCGCAGGTTGTGCTTCACCACGCGCGGCCAGAGCTGCATGGGAAACGCATAGCCCGGCTCGGTCAGTCCCAGCTTAACCGTCGCGCTCACGCGGTGCGCCTTGTAGCCGCAAAATGCATCCGTGATATTCAGCTTAAACAAATCGTTCAGGCGAGCGGTCAGGCTGGCGTTGATCGATCGGCGGTCGACCGGGGGCAAATCGTCTCCATCTTCCTGTGTCAAATAGCGCGACCCACTGACGACGTCCCACTGGTCGGTCGCGATCTCAGCCAGAAAGTCGGGGATGCGGGCCGGTTCGTGCTGCTCGTCGCAGTCCATGGTGATGACCCAGTCGTACCCGTGGGCGTCGGCGTAGCAGAAGGCGTCGATCAGGCTCCGGCCGTACCCTTGGTTGGGGCGATGCGTTAGAACCTGTATATCCCTCCTGGCCGCCAGGATTCGGGGGGTGTCGTCGTTACTGCCGTCATCGATTACCAGCACATCGCGATGATATCGTGCTACCTTATCTAAGACGTCGTCGGCGTACTTCTGCTCGTTGTGGACCGGGATCGCAATCAATGTTCGCACGGTGAAAAGACTCCGAGTTAACCGTCCCAGTCGCGACAAAAGACGCAGACGCGACCGATCGTAGAAGCGCCAGTGGAGTGGGTCAACCGCCAAACACCGTCGCAGGCAAGCGGTCGGTTTGCCCCGCGCACTGGCGACGCGGTATAGTGCCGAAGAGGCGAGGAAACAAAATCGATGCCGAAACAGAACACGATCGTAGTGGCCCTTTTATCGACCGCGGTGGCGACTGCCACGTTGTTGGTTGGCTGTAAGTCGTCCGGGCGGCAGCAGGGTTCGCTGGAGGCCATCGACCTCTACGTCGCCGGCGTGCGCGCTTACCAAAGCGGTGACCAGGACGCCGCCATCACCAACCTACGCGCCGCCACCGAGGCCAACACGCGCCTGATCATGGCGGCCACGCTACTGGGCAACCTGTACAAGAGCCAGGGCGAATACGACAAGGCACGCGAGGTCTACGAGCGCGTGGCCCAGCTCGATCCCTACACGCCGGACAACCACTACAGCTTAGGCCTGACTTACCAGTTGCTGGACCAGTTGGAACAGGCCACCTCGAGCTATCAGCGCCTGCTGCAGCTGGAGCCGGACCACTTCGAAGGCAACATGAACCTGGGTTCCGTTCGTCTGGCGATGAACGATCCCGACGAGGCCCTGCGCACGCTGCGCAAGGCGACCGAGATCAACCCGAAGAACGCCGCCGCCTGGGCCAACCTTGGCGTGGCGCTGGACGCCAAGGGCGACTTCCCCGAGGCCGAGAAGGCCTATCGCACGTCGATCGACTTGCGCAGCGATCAGCGGTCGACGTTGATGAACCTGGGCGCCAACCTCGTGCGCCAGAAGAAGGCCAGCGAAGCCATCCCGGTGCTCGAACAAGCGCTGTCGCAAAGCGACGACCCCTTCGCCCGCAAGTTGTATGGCGACGCGCTGGCGCAGGCGGGCCGGCTCGATGAAGCCCTGAAGCAGTACGACGCCGCCCTGAAGCAGAACGGCCGCTACGCCAACGCGCTGGCCGAGAAGGGCAACACGCTGATCGCCAAGTACAAGAAGGGGTTGGAACTCGACGAAACGTTGAAGACCGCCGCGGTGGACGCGTGGAATAAGAGCCTGGAGATCAACCCGCAACAGGCCCGCGTGCGCGAATCGCTTGAGCAGTGGAACAAGCAGGGAATGTAGTCCGACCGTGGCATGGGCGTCTCGCCCATGCGTGTGAATGGAACAAGAAATGCTATTGATGGCGGGCCACTTCGATTGAGCTGTTGCAACAAATCAGATTGCATGACCTCATCAAGTGCATGGGCGAGACGCCCATGCCACGTCGAAGAGGCCAACGCCCAGGCGCAATGAAACCCAAGTCCTCCACCACCCTCACGATCCTCCTCGACACGCCCGACTTCGTGGCCATCAACAAGCCCGCGGGGCTGGCGACGATTCCCGGGCGCGCCGAGACCGATAGCGTCCTCGAACGGCTCGGCCGGCAATTGAACCTGCCCTCCACCGGCACCGCCGACCCGCGGTTGCGCGTCGTGCATCGCCTGGACAAGGAAACCAGCGGCGTGCTGCTCTTCGCCAAGCACACCGAAGCGCAGCGGCACCTGTCGCACCAGTTTCAGAACAACACGATCGAGAAGGAGTACCTCGCCCTGATCGCCGGCCGACCCGATTCCGACCACGGCGACATCAAGGCCCCGCTGGCCGTCCACCCGACCGACAAGAAGCGCATGGCCGTCGTGAAACACGGCGGCCGCCCCGCGCGCACCGAGTGGCGCGTCGAGAAAGCCTTCCGCGGCTTCGCGCTGCTGCGCGTCTTCCCCAAGACCGGCAAGACCCACCAGATCCGCGTGCACCTGAAGCACATCGGCCTGCCGCTGGCGATCGACCCGCTCTACAACCGCCGGGCGACAGGCGTACCGGACGACCTCTTCCTCAGCAGTTTCAAGAAGGACTACCGCCCCCCGCGCGGCCACTACGAACGCGCCCTCATCTGCCGCCTGACTTTGCACGCCGAGAAGCTTCGCGTGGTCGGCATGAACGGCGAACCGATCGAGGTTGTCGCCCCGCTGCCGAAGGATTTTGGCGCCACGATCAACCAGATGTCCCGCCACGCCGTGTGACGCGTAGCGATGCAATTTTTGACGATCAACACGTCGCCTGCACAATAGTGCGAGCGACCGAATACCTGCTCTTGGGGAGAATCTCGTGACCAACTCAACTGTTTCCACTGGCACCACGGCGCCCGCAACGCCCGCACCGCGTAAGCCGATGCTGTTCATCCTGCAGAGCGGCATCATCACGTCGGCGATCGCCCTGGCGGCGGTCTACTTCCTGAACAAGCACGCCCAGGACGTGAACATCATGGGTTGGTACGCCAACTATGTGATTCCGCTGGGCGCGATCCTGGTCGGGCTGATCGCCGGCAGCGGCTACGGCATCGCATCGTGGTTCACGGGCGCCAAGATCAGCCGCGGGCTATTGGGCGCGGTGGTGCTGCTGCAGACGACCGCCTACTTCGCCGCCGAGTACGTCGAGTACCGCGAGTTCCGCGGCATGCTCGAGCAGTTCCGCAACGTAATCGTGACCGAGACCGGCGAGTCGTTCGAGATCCCCGGCTTCGTCGAGTACTACCAGGACAAGGCCGAGAGCTTCGCCTGGCAGCCGAAGAACGGTGAGGGGGAAGGCGAACCGATGGGCGGGTGGGGTTACCTCTTCGTCGGCCTCGGCGCAATCGGCTTCATCGCCGGCGGGCTGATCGTGCCTGCCGCTCTGATGGCCAAGCCCTACTGCGACGCCTGCCAGACCTACAAGAAGACCAGGAACCTCGGCCTGCTGCCCGCCAGCGTTGCCCATCGCAAGGTGAAGAAGTCCGACACCGAAGGCCAGGCCGCCTACGTGGCCGAGCAGGCCAAGGCCGCCGAGCAGGGCAGCGAACAGCTCGCCCGCCTGAACGAGCTGACGACCGCCGACGACAGCGCCGGCTATCTCGCGGAACTGAACGAGTACAAGGGCAACCAGAGCGACGTGAAGAAACTGCCGCGCCGCATCGACATCAGCCTGCAGTACTGCGACACCTGCCACGGCGGGCAGCTGCTCTACAACGTCGTCACCGGCACCGGCGACAAGGCCACGATCGAAGTGCTGGCCGCCGTGCCCGTCAGTGCCGCGTTCACGCGTGCGCTAACGACCTGATCTGCCGTCCGACCGCCGCCTTCTTATCCCCTCTCCCGGTACCCCGGGGGAGGGCTAGGGAGGGGGCCTCCCTCTACCCCCCAACAACGTTCACCCCCGCGCGCTACGCCGCGATCGTCCGCGTCTGCGCCGCAATCAGCTTCGCCATCCCCGGCGTCACGCCGAAGCTGACGTTGTGCTGCACCCAGTCGCCGGCCTTGCGCGACCGCACCGCCCGCACGTGGTACGTCACGCTCGCCACCCCCGCCGGCAGCGTGGTGTCGTGGAACCGCTTGGTCCCCACCACGCCCAGGAAGACGCGCTCGGTGCCGAACCCACCGCTGCGCCATACCTCGTACATGGTGCCACGCGCCCCGCGCGGGTTGTCGCACGCCCACTTTAATAGTCCCGTTCCGATGCCGTTGAGGACGAACGTGAAGCGAACTGGTATCCCCGGCGGCGGCAACGGCGATGCGGCATCGCGGACGCTTAGTCCCAGTTTGATCCGCGTGGAGTCGCTTACGGCTGCGTTGCCCGCGATCACCTTCGCCAGCGCCGATGCCATCTGCCGGACGAACTTTTCCGCGCTGTTCTTCGTCGTCACCTCAGCAACAGTGCGGTTGTTCCGATTGCTCGTCGCCTGATACGCCGCCTGCCACTCTGCATCGGCCGCCACGTAAGCCGCCGCTGCTGCTTCGGGTAAACCGTACTCGGCCCACGACGCGCTGATCTTCTCCGCAAACGCCCGCGAGCCAATCGCCAACTCCGCTTCCGTGCCCGTGAAAAAGCTCTTGCTCATATGAATTCCCTTTATCCGCCCGCGGCCTTAGCCGCCCATGCCCGCTTCCCCGTCTCTATCGACGCGCCCGCCCGCCCAGTTCACCCGCAGAGGCGTTTTCATGCCAAAATCATCGTTATCGGTCGCACATCCGCCTCAAACGGTCGACGTTTCGCGCCAAACGGTCGACGTTTTGCCACAAACGGTCGACGTTTCAGGCCAAACGGTCGACCGTTCACGTCAAACGGTCGACGCTCCGTCTTGAACGGTCGACGTTCCGCCCTGAACGGTCGACCGTTCGACTCGGACGGTCGACGTGTCACCTCAAACGGTCGACCGTCCCACCCAAACGGTCGACCGCCCGCCCCGGGAACGGCTCCGATCCCCTAAGCACAAGCGGCGTAACCCCCATCGCGTCCATCAATCATGCTATTGTGCGCCGCGCGCCGATCATCATCCCCACTCGCCCGACCGCCCCATCGCTGCAACTGGCGGTCAACCCCGCTCTTGCGTGCACTTTCATGATCTACTACGGGAATGCTATGATGCGCACTGCGCCAATCAACGTGAATCGGCCGGTCAGGTCAATCACTAGTTATGCGTTGAGGAGATGCAGCATGAACGTTCCTCCACTGATCCGGTCCGTATTGGCGGTCGTCATCGTGTGTGCGACCGCGTTCGAAGGTCGGGGCCAGGACGTTCCCGCCACGCAACCAACAGTAACACGCGATGCGTTCGTGAAAGAGATCAACGCCATGGGTATGGCGTTACTCGATGTGATGCCAGCGGACGAAGCCGCGTTGAAAGATCCCGTCAAACGTGCTGAGGTTGGACAATTGGCCATACCGATCGTGAAGAAGGCCTTGGCAGCCATCGATCGGGCGCCGCTCACCTGCGGCGGCGGAAACATGTCGCCGATGAAGGCGGAATGGGAGCCAATGCTCATCTTCTTCGGAGACGAGGAGTTCACACGGCTCGTCCAACGACAAGCCGCGGGCAACGATGAGGCGGCCTTCAATGCTCAGCTCAACTTGGCATTAGCCAATGCCGCCTTGGCAATGGATGATAAAGAAAAGACCGAGTCGTTCGTAAAGAAGATAGTCGACCTGGCCAGACAGAAGCCAGAATCGGAGCGCGCGACGTTGGCACTGATCCGCATGAAAGATGACGAACGGCTGGGCGACACAAGTCGGCAGGGCGTGCAGTCGGCACTGGATCAGGCCACAAGCCCCACCGCAATCTCCCTGCGGCCATACCTCACGACGAAGCCCGCTCCCTAAACTTCGGCTTGATCGCCGGTGCGGCCAACGCATAACCAAACGCTGCAATGGACCGGCCCCGCGTTGAGCATTCTGGTAAACTCGATTCTCGGTCGGCGCGGTGCCGGCCATTGAACGTTGATCCGTTATCTGTAGAAGCAATCCCCATGTACCACACGAACCTCGACACGTCCGCCGTCCAATGGTCGCCGATGGACGCGCGGGGCATCTCGATGAAGATGCTGTACCGCGACGCCGCGAGCGGCGCGATGACGGCGATGACGCGGATGGCGGCGGGCAGCGCGTTGCCGGCGCATCGCCACTCGGCGGCGGACCAGACCGTGTTCGTGCTGGAGGGCGACCTGATCGACGCGGGCGCCACCTACGGCCCCGGCAGCTTCCTCGTCGCCAAAGCCGGCTCGCCGCACGGGCCGCACGGCACCGCGGGTGGCTGCGTGCTGCTGACGACCTACTCGGCGACGCCGGACTTTGTGATGGTGGAGTGAACGGGGGTTTATGCGGGACGCGCTGTTGGGGTTTGGGGCTTGGTCATTTGTTTGGCATTGGGGCTTGGGATTTTGGCTGTGAGAAATCCGGGGGAGACACAGACAAGAATGTCCGTGCCACAGAAGACGGGGGGAGATCGGGGGGAGAGACAGGCAGGAATGACTGTCCTACAGAAGAGGAAGAGAGACAGACAAGAATGTCCGTCCCACCGCCCTACTGCTTGCCTAAGAGCTTGGCATTCAGTCGGGGCGCCAGCAGTTCCAGCGGGGTCACGTGCTTTACGCGGGCGATCCAGATTGTCCACCCGAGCAACAGGATGGCCGTGAGGTAGTTTTGCCAGCTGCTCAGTTCCCACGCGTGCTGCGTGAGGTAGCCGCGGTCGTCGAACGGCCACCAGTAGTGGATCTTCCACAATGGCCCGGACCCGAAGAAGTCCATCAGCAGATGCAGGTGAAACAGGCCGAGGTAGAGCAGGAAGCACTTCAGCTTGTGCGCCGAGATCGCCGCGGCCGCGAGGCTGTAGAGTAGCCCGACCAGCAGGTTGTGGCCGACGATGTGGTGAAAGCGCCAGTACGCCTCTTCGCCGAAGAAGAAGCCGAGCCCGTCGAGGTCGTGCACGCTGGCCGCCACCATCGCCAGCAGCCGTTCGCGCGGCGACAGGTTGAAGCAGTTGGCGACGCACCAGCCGGACAGGATGTGCGTGGGAATGTGCATGCGGGATCGACTCGGTTTGTCTCAGTTGGGGCAACCGGGACGAAAATCAAAATGACCAAGCCCCAATGCCAAACAAATGACCAATGACCAAATCCCAGTAGGAGAGCCGCTTCGCGCTTCCTTCGCGACTTCGCGTCTTCGCGTCTCTGCCTGAAGACGGCGGGAGAGACGGGCGCGGCCCGCCCTATTGGCCGGCCATCAGCACCGCGATGATCCCCTTCTGCGCGTGCAGCCGATTCTCGGCCTGCGGGAAGATCAGCGACTGCGGGCCCTCCATCACGGCGTCGCTGATCTCCAGGCCGCGGTAGGCGGGCAGGCAGTGCAGGACGACGGCTTGCTTGGGGGCGTTGCTGAGCAGTTGTTCGTCGATGCAGAAGCCGGCGAAGTCTTTGATCCGGCGGGCCTTCTCGGCCTCCTGGCCCATGCTGACCCAGGTGTCGGTGTAGACGGCGTCGGCCTCCTGCACGGCTTCGGCCGGGTCGTTCGTGACGATGTATTCCATGTCCGGCACGAGCGACATCACGCGGTCGACGTCCTCGTTCGGCAGCATGTAGCCGGCGGGCGTGGCGCACACGAACCGCATGCCCAGCTTGCCGCAGGCGATCGCCAGCGAGCGCGTGACGTTGTTGCCATCACCCACGTAGGCGAGCGTGCGGCCCTTCAGGTCGCCGAAGTGTTCCTCGAGCGTGAGCATGTCCGCCATCGCCTGGCAGGGATGGTTGTAGTCGGTCAGACCGTTGATGACGGGGACGGTGGCGTACTTGGCCAAGTCGGTGATCTTCGCGTGCTCGAACGTGCGGGCCATGATGCCGTCGCACATGCCGCTGAGCACGCGGGCGACGTCCTGCACCGGCTCGCGCTTGCCAAGGCCCACCTCTTCGTCGCGCAGCAGCAGGCCGTTGCCGCCGAGGTGCGTCATGGCGACCGCGAAGCTCACGCGCGTGCGCAGCGAGGGCTTTTCGAAGACCATTGCCAGCGTCTTGCCCGCCAGCAGCGCGTCGTTCTTCCCCGTGGATTTGTACTGTTGCTTCAGCCGCTTGGCGACGTCCAGAAAGTGCCGGATTTGATCGGGCGTGAAGTCGGCGATGGAGATGAAGTCTTTCATGGCAAGCCTCAATGACCAAACCAGAATGACCAATCAATGACCAATGCCCATGTCCCAATCTCGACCCCATTGGTCATTGGTGCTTGGACATTATTTGGTCATTCGGGTTTGGTCATTGGTGATTACAGAACAATCTCCGTCCCGATCCCCGCCTCGGTGTAGATCTCCAGCAGCAGCGCATGGGGAATGCGGCCATCGATGATGTGCGTCTTGGTCACGCCGCCCTTGAGCGCGGCGATGCAGGCCTCCACCTTGGGCAACATGCCGGCGCCGATCGCGCCGCTCTTGACCATCTCGTCGATCTGCGGAACGGTCAGGCTGCGCACGAGGCTGTCGGGGTCTTTGGGGTCGGTGCGGATGCCGTGAGTGTCGCTGATGACGACCAGTTTCTCGGCCTTCATCGCGGCAGCAACCGCGCCGGCGGCGGTGTCGGCGTTCACGTTCAGCTTACCGCCGGCCTTGTCGCGGGCGATCGTGGCGATGCAGGGGATGCTGTCGGCCTGCACCAGCAGCCGAAGCAGGCGGGCGTTGACGTCCGTCACGTCGCCGACGAAGCCCAAGTCGATCCGCCGGCCGTCGTCACCCTTCAGGTAGGTCTTCTCGGCGAACAGCACCACGCTCGCCAGCGAGTGCAGGCCCATCGCCTCGCACCCCTGGCTCTGGATGAAGTTCACGATGAACCGGTTGACCTGATTGCACAGCACGTGCTCGGCGATCGCCAGCGTGCGCTCGTCGGTATACCGGCGGCCCATCACCATCTGCGGCTGCAGGCCGGCCTTGGTCATCGCGTCGTTGATCGCCTTGCCGCCGCCGTGCACGAGCACGGGCTGCATGCCGACGTAGTTCATGAAGACGATGTCGACCAGCAGGTTGGTGAGCGCGGTCTCGTCGTCCATGATCGACCCGCCGACCTTCACGACGATCACCTTGTCGTTGAACCGCTGGATGTAGCCCAGCGCCTCGATCAGTGCGCTGGCCTTATCGATCGCTTCGTTCATCACCATCTGATTACGGCCTCCCACAGGGACGAAACGGCAGAGGATACGGACGTTGGCGCGGGGTGTCAAAATGGTTGGGTACGTCAGAAGCGAAGTGGTCGGGATCGCGCTCTGGCCCCTCTCCCGGTACCCCGGGGGAGGCTGGGAGGGGGCGATTCAAATTGCAGACGGCCCACGAACGAGCACGAAGGAGCACGAAGTTTCGCGCGCAGCTAAACTGCTTCTCTTATTCGTGTTCCTTCGTGCCCATTCGTGGGCAGATCCCCGAGCAACCCGACTAAGGCAATTCGAATCACCCCCACCTAGCCTCCCCCGGAGTACCGGGAGAGGGACCGGAGTGGCGTGGTCAGACGTCCCGACTTCCCTTGACTCCGCCCGCCATCGACCGGACCATGCCGAACCATGTCAACCAACAACAACGAAGCGCTCCGCCTCTCCGGCTTTACCGATGAAATTTCGCCGCAACTGGACGATCAGATCAGCGCGGCCAAGGAACTGGGCCTGACCCATGTTGAGCTGCGCGGCGTGTACGGGAAGAACGTCCTCGATTTCGATTCGGCCCTGCGCACCGAGATCAAGACGAAGCTGACGGCTGCGGGCATGGGCGTGATCTCGATTGGCTCGCCGATTGGCAAGGTGAAGATCAGCGATAGCTGGGACGAGCACTTCGAGCGGTTCAAGGTCGCGGTCGACGCGGCCGAGTTCTTCGGGGCGCCGTTCATCCGCGTCTTCAGCTACTACCCCGCCGACAACGAATCGCACGCCGACCTGGTGAGCAGGCACAAGGACGAGGTCGTGCGTCGGTTCAAGCAGAAGGTCGAGTACATCAAGGAACGGCCGGTCGTGATGGTTCACGAGAACGAGGGCAAGATTTACGGCGAGAAGGGCCGCGAGTGCCGCATCCTGATGCAAGAGGTGAACTCGCCGAAGCTGCGCAGCGCGTTCGACTTTGCCAACTTTGTGCAGGCCGGCGAGCACCCGATCAACAATTGGCCGATGCTGAAGGAATACACCGTCCACATCCACATCAAGGATGCGCTGCTGGCCGGTGGCAAGGTCGTGCCCGCGGGCCAGGGTGATGGCGACATCGAACCGATCCTGCGCGACGCGTACGCCAGCGGCTATCGCGGTTTCCTGAGCCTCGAGCCCCACCTGGCCGCCCATGGTCAGTTCAGCGGCTTCAGTGGCCCGGCGCTGTTCAAGACGGCGGTCGAGGCGCTCCGCACGCTGGCAGCGAAGATCAACGTGCCGTTGGCGGGGAAGTAGGGACGGGCGTAAGTCTTGTCCCTCTCCCATGTATTCATGGGAGAGGTTAGGTGAGGGTGATTTCGAAATGCCGACGGTTCGGGCAGAACAAATCACCCTCACCTAGCCTCTCCCGGAATACCGGGAGAGGGACCGGAGACACCACCTCTCAATGCCCTTCCCGTCCATCCTGTGAATTTCCCCCGCCGGTGGCGTACGATGGGCACGTCGTATGACCGAAGCCATTCCACCCGTCTCCAGCATTGCCACGCCCGGTTCGTGGATTCGCGTGCGCCCGTCGCGCATCGATATCGACCTCATCCAGCACGGCGTGCAAGGGAAGCCCGCGACCATCGGTGACGCCGTCCGTCTCGGTGACCGCATCAGCGGGCTTGATGGGGGGTCGATCATCGCGCCCGTGGATGGTGTGATCGTCGACGGTCGGCCCGGTGGCGTTACGATCGAGGTGTCGCCCGACTACAAGGTGGTGCCCGAGCCGCCGCACCACGACTACCTGGACCAGGACACCGTGGCGGCCAAGCTTTCCGCGGCGCGGGAGGCGGACCGTGGGCAGTGGATCGACCGCATTCGGGCCGCCGGCATCGTCGCCGACCGGCACGGCTGCCCGAATCTGTTCGAGCAGCTGCGGCAGTCGTTGAACCGCCCGATCGACGCGGTCGTCTGCTGCGCGCTGGATTCCGAGTCGTCACTGCCTTATGCGTCAACGCTCGTCGAGCAGTTCGCCGCCGAGATGATGATGGGCGTCGCGCTGCTGGCGAAGCTCACCGGCGCCGCCACCGCGATTGCGGCGGTCGATGAACACCTGAAAACGCTGGCGCTCGCGCCCGCACGACACTGGGCGACGCTTGGCAAAATTCGACTCGATCGGCTGTCGAACCCCTACCCGCAAAGCGACCCCACGCTGCTGCTGTACACGCTGCTGGAACGGCGACTGCGTCCGGGGCGATTGCCGACCGAGGTGGGCGTGATCCTGCTGGACGCGCCGGCGGCCGTCGCGATCGGCGCGCTGCTGTTGGGTGATCGGCCGATGACCGACGTCTTCATCGCGGCCCGCGACGTAATGACACGACAGGTCCGCCGGGCCTACGTACCGGTGGGCACCGACTTAACCACCGCGCTGCTGGCAATGGGCTTCAATCCCACTGGCGCCACCCTGCGATCGGGCGAGCTGCTGCGCGACCTGCGTGTGGACCCGAAGCGGTCCATCGGCTTCGACGAGTTGACGTTCCACATCGCCCCACCCGAACCGCCGCTGAATCCAGACCCCTGCGTCCGCTGTGGTTGGTGCGTCGAGATCTGCCCGCCCCGCATCCACCCCGCCGGCCTGCTGGATGCCGCCCAGCGGACCAATCTAGCGCTCGCCGACCGCCACGGCCTGCACGCCTGCATCGAGTGCGGCCTCTGCACCTACGTTTGCCCCAGCAAACTGCCCATCCTGCGTTCGATCCGGGAACTGAAAAACCTAGCGCGGCGTGAGGCGGGCGAATGACGATGGCGGATTTTGCCTAACCTTTCTATCGTGGATGTGTCTGCCCCAGCGGTGGCCGGGAAAACCCGTATTTGGCGCAGTGCTTGCTACGGGTCGACAGGCTACAATTGAATGTAACGAGTCGCTCCAGGACCAAGCTTGGTGACCAGGGAGGTCAAGATGAAGACGTACAACAAATGGGTTCTCTCGGGTGTCGCGATGATGGCGTCGGTCGCCATGTGCACGCCGTCGGCAATGGCGCAGAACCAACCCGTTGCACCACCGGCCTACAACCTTCCGGACACGCCTGGCTTCCCCCAGACGCTCGCGGGTCAGATTCCGGAAGCGTCGTCCCAGCGGGCGCGGTCCCGCATGGTCCTGCTGCGCACGAAGTCCGACATGGCCGGCACGTTCCGCAAGATGCGGTTCATGTTCGACCGCTCGCCCGAGTTTCGCGCGATTGCCGCTGAGGAACGCACCGCGTACGAAGAGTACGAGTCTGCCCGCCTGGCGGCGCTGGCGAAGCTGGTTGACAACGAAGACTACAAGGCCGTCGTCAAATTGCGCGACGAGCTGGGCGAGCAAATCATTCAACTGCAAAGCGTGAAGGACATCCCGGCGTCGTCGATCGTGCCACTGGCCGAGGAAAAGCTGAACTACGCCCGCACGGCCAGCGCGATGGAGGCGCAGGCGCTGGCGGAAGACCCGGCAGTGCGGCAGGCGCGCGACCAGTTCGTGGCCGCCGGTTCGAAGCTGGCCGACACGAAGCTGGCCTTCGACGATTCGATGCGCTATCACCCGGACATTGAGGCGGCCCGCGTGAAGGTGGAGGACGCCCGCATCGAGAAGGTGGCCGACGCCGCCTACTCGCGTGCGCTGAACCGCGTGACCGCCGCCGCGCTGGACTACGCCTACTTCATCAACCGCAGCAATCGCCCCACCGTGGGCTATCCCGCAAGCTATCCCGGTTACGGCGACGACTACGGGTACAACGATTACTACGGGTACGGGTACCGCCGGTAAGGCGTATTCAGTCATCCGAACGCATACCAGCGTCCGCAACCGCCCACCGCGGTTGCGGACGCTTTGCATTGGCGAAGCGACGGAGCGGAATGTGCGCGCACGTATTGAAGCGCAACACCGTGATCCTGCGAGCGTGTTTATCAGGTCCGGTCCCCTCTCCCGGTACTCCGGGAGAGGCTTAAGGTGAGGGTGATTTCGATACACGGAAATCGCCAGCAGTTCGAAAGGCACCCTCGCCTAGCCTCTCCCGGCGTACCGGGAGAGGGACCGGAGCCAGCTCCGTTGCCTTCAATGACGACCCTCTGAGGTATTCCGTAGAACCTCTCCCCGTATCCGTATTGAGGAAGGAAGAGATCCTTCGGAGTACCTCAGGATGACGAGTCAAAGTGCCGTTGCGCAAGGTCTCAAAGCGGTGATCGGAAAGTTCCACCCGCAGCATGGGCGTAGCTAGCCGGCAATTTGCCGCGCTTCCTCAAGTCATCGTTCCGATGACCGATGATGTTCGTATGAGCGCTGTGCCGTCCGCCGTATTTCCCGCGCCCGACCACGAGAACCGCCGCCGCAGTGTGCGCCGGCCGTACGCGATGGAGGCTTGGATCTCGTCCCCCACCGCGACCGACGAGGCCGAAATTCTCGAGGCGAACGCGGTGAACCTGTCCCGCCATGGCGTGCGGTTCGAGATGAACCAGACCCTGCCGGTCGGGTGCTTCTACCGCATCGAACTGGGCATGGGCGACCAGAAGTTGAACACCGAGATCCGCATCGTCTCGTCCCGCCAGACCGGCACGGGCCGGTTCAGCATCGGCGCGGCGTTCTGCTAGTCAGACTGCGTCTTTGGCTGCTTCGTCGGTGCAAAACGGGCGTGCCATCGCTATGGTGGCACAACCTCCCATGCCCGCCCGCACCACCCAACGATTTCCCTGGTCCCGCTACACCGACCGCCGGCTGCTTGATCTTCGCCTCTGCGACCTCGGTCTGACTTTAGAAGGCAGCGCCGTCGAGCTGTTCGTGGACGCGCTCAGCAGTGAACTACAGCAGAAGGGCCTGACCTTTCAGCCGCACGCGTGGCTGAGCAACGAGTGGTTCACGCCCGACCACGTGCCGGGCATCGCGATCCCGTTCTACCTCGCCCACCCGCGGCTCATCGAACTCGAACGCAGCCAGATGCTGGAGGTGGAAGGTGGCACGCGCGACTGGTGCATGCGCATCCTGCGTCACGAGGCGGGCCACGCGATCGACAACGCGTTTGTCTTGAATCGCCGCACGGGCTACCGGCGACTGTTCGGTGACTACGGGGACCCGTACCCGGAGTCCTATCGCCCCAAGCCGTACTCGAAGCAGTTCGTGGTTCACCTCGACATGTGGTACGCGCAAGCGCACCCCGCCGAGGATTTCGCCGAGACGTTCGCCGTCTGGCTGAACCCGCGTTCGCACTGGCTGCAGCACTACGAGAAGTGGCCCGCGATCAAGAAGTTGTACTACGTCGACGCACTGATGACCCGCATCGGACCGCTGAAGCCGACGGTGCGCTCGCGCCGCCGCACGCATCCCCTGCACACGCTGCGCATGACGCTCGGCGAACACTATGCCGCCAAGCGCGCCCACTACTGCCGCGACCATCCTCGCTTCTACGATCGCGACTTGCGCCGGCTGTTCTCCGACGACCCGCAGTTCGCGCGCAATCGAACCGCGGCCGCGTTCCTGGAATCGATTCGCGCCGAGGCGCGCATGATGATTTCCCGCTGGACCGGCGAATCGCAGTGCACGATTGACCGCACGATCGCCGATATGATTGATCGGGTGGCTATCATGAAGCTGCGTCTGGCCAAGCCCGCCAGCGGCGCGAAGGTCGACGTGATGATGATGCTGGCCGTTCAGACCATGAACTTCCTGAACGACGGCCGCCATCGTGTAGTGCTTTAGTAGAGAATCCGACGTGCGATGGAAGCCGTTGTATGCCACTCTTAGGCGAATGCCTTGATCGAAGAGAGAAGCACACCGAGTCGCATCCCTACAATCGAGCGACGAGCGCGATTCTTGAGTGTTCATGCGTGCTCATCTGTGGCACAATGTCCTGCGAATGTTTCGGAAGCCCAAACGAATGCGAAAGTTACGCGTGCTGGTCATGATGGATGAGCTGCTCGTCCCACCGGACTCGGTGGAGGGATTGAGCGTCGCCACGACCACGCGGTTCCGCACGGAATACGATGTATTGTCGACGTTGCGCGCCATGGGCCACATCGCCGAACCGTGCGGCGTGAAGAGCGACCTTGGCGTAATTGTGCCGGCAATCGAAGAGTTCCAACCGCACGTCTGCTTCAACCTCATTGAAGATTTCGACGGCGTCGCCACGCACGATCAGCATGTCGTTTCGTACCTCGAACTTCTCAAGCAACCCTACACCGGCTGCAACCCACGCGGGCTGACCATCGCGCGCGACAAGGCGATCGCCAAGAAGATCCTGGCCTATCACGGCATCAACGTGCCGCAGTTCCAGGTGTTCCACCAGGGCCGCGCCATTCGGCCGGTGGAGGACATGATCTTCCCCGCGATCGTGAAGTCGCTGACCGAGGAAGGCTCGACCGGCATCTCGCAGGCGTCGATCGTGAACTCGCACGACGAGATGGCCGAGCGCGTCACGTTCATCCACGAGAAGCTCAACACCGCCGCCATCGTCGAGCAGTACATCGATGGCCGCGAGCTGTACGTGGGCGTCATCGGCAACGCAAAGGTGACCGCCCTGCCGATCTGGGAACTGAACCTCGCCAACCTGCCCGACGACTCGGCCCGCATCGCGACGTCGAAGGTAAAGTGGGACGTGGCTTACCAAGAACGCTACGACATTCACAGCGGACTCGCCAAGGACCTGTCGGCGGAACAGGAAGATGCCATCGTTGACGACTGCAAGCACATTTACCGCCTGCTTGGCCTCAGCGGTTACGCCCGGCTCGACCTTCGGCTGACCGCCGACGGGCAGGTTTACTTCCTGGAAGCCAACCCCAACCCGCAGATCGCGTGCGGCGAAGATTTCGCGGACTCGGCCCAGCAGGCGGGCCTGTCGTACGAGCTGCTGCTGCACAAGATCATCACACTCGGCATGAGTTATCACCCGATGCAGTTGGCCGCGTGATTTTCCCGTTCATCTGCTAACCACGGCGGCATCGCTGGTCGATGTGTTGAACATCAGCCAGGAGATGTATGTCCGTACCAACCACCGCCACCAACGTCCGAGAATCCCGCCGCGCCGTTCGTAGCCCGCGCGTGCGCGACATCGTCATCTACCCCGACGCGCGCCCATCGACCGGCGGCTACAGCGCGCAGCTACAGGACGTCAGCACGTTCGGCCTTGGCTTCGTGCAAAGCCGGCCGATGACGATCGGTACGGAGTTCGTGCTACGGCTGGAACTGGAAGACGACCAGACCATGCCCCTGCTGTTCCGCGTCGCCTATTGTCGGCCTGAGGCCGCCAACCAGTTCCGCATCGGCGCGCAGCTGCTGCGCGTGATCAACGGCAACGAATCGATCGACATCAACGCCGACCAAGGCGTGGAGTTCGGCGAAGCCATGGTCGACATGATGGTCGGCCAACCTCTCGGCATGATCGGCCGTGCCGCCGACGTGGAGGCGGATGACCTGTCGTGGGCGATCCTCGTCGATAGCGAGGAATGCGCCGAGCTGCTTGCGATCAGCGAACGCAAGGAAGCCGAACGCAGCCGCCTGACGATTGCGGCGTAGAGACGAAATACTCAACTATTCGCAAGGGCAGGCCTCCGTGCCTGCCCTTTTTCGATTGCAAGCATTAGAACGCAAGATAGCAGGCACGAAGGCCTGCCTCTACGTCGATCCGCGCGCTGAATGGCCGTCATTCGCACTTTCCCCGTTCCCACCCTCTGGCGGCACCCTTAGGATGAGTTCGTCAACTAGAGGAGCACCGAATGGCCGAAGAGAATCGTCCCGCGTCGCCGCAGCAGGCCCCCGATCCCACGAACAACTACGAGCGGTCGCACCCGGAGAACGAGGCCGGTCAAGGTCGGCTGACGAACAACAACGCCACGCCCGAGCAGCAGCCCTCTGGCACGAAGGCGGCCGTCCCAAACGCCCACCCCGCCGGCCGGCAGATCAACGCCCACGAGACCGATCAACCCGAACAGGAACCGCTGCCCAACCAGCCCGACCACAGCATGAAGGACGAGGAACCGCTGGGCTGGGACCAAGCCCCCGCCGACATTAAAGACCCCCGTCAGCAACGCCATCCTCGCACCGAAGGCAAGGGAGGGATGGAGTAGCGCGATACTCGACACTGTCTGTCGGATCAAATTCGGTGGCCAAAATGCTCGACTTGTCATCGCGAGCGAAGCCTAAAGGCTGGCTGACATAACCCTGTTGCCTCGCGCGCTTGTCCTCCCGAAGGGAGCCTAAGGCGACCTGAGGGATCTCAAGCCACGGACGGCTCTCGGCCATGGGAGATCCCTCCGATCGCCAAGGCTCAAGGCTCCCATCGGGATGACACTCTCGACCTCTGGCTACATACCCAGAACGCGAACGGCCGTTCGGCCACCACGTCCAATAATCAAGCCGCTGCCCCCTCTTGGCCGATGATCGATTCGTGCCCAAGAACAAAACACTGGTTGAACTGTTGAGCGCTCGCACGGCCGCCCGTTTTGCGGGCAAGACTGTCGTGCATTGCCACGGCTGCTTCGACATCGTTCACCCCGGGCACATCAAGCACCTGCAGTACGCGAAAAGCCTCGGCGACGTGCTGGTCGTGTCGATCAGTGCCGACTCCCACGTCAACAAGGGCGTCGCCCGGCCGCTCATTCCCGACGACCTCCGGGCCGCCAGCGTCGCCGCGTTGGAATGTGTCGACCTCGTCTACATCAACCCCGAACCCACCGCCGTCGGGCTGCTGGAACAGCTTCAGCCGGACGTGTACGTGAAGGGGAAGGAGTACGAGACGAACAGCGACCCCCGCTTCCTGCGCGAGCGCGACACCGTCACCGGGCACGGCGGGCGCGTCGTCTTCTCCAGTGGCGACGTCGTCTACTCATCCACCGCCCTCATCGGCACGCTCGGCGGCGCCGAAGTGTTCAACGACGAGAAGATCCTGCGCCTGCGCGACCGCTACGAGCTTGGCGACGCCAACCTGCACAACCTCGTCCAGCGGTTCCGCGGGCAGAAGGTCGTGGTGATCGGCGACTACATCCTCGACCGCTACCACTTCTGCGACGCCACCGGCATCGCCAGCGAAGGTCCGATGATGACGCTGCGGGCGCTTCAGCAGAAGGACTACGACGGCGGCGCCGCCGTCATCGCGCTGCATTTGGCCGGGCTGGGCGCCAACCCCACGCTCATCACCGCCATGGCCGACGATGAAACCTCGCGGCAGATCGGATTGCGGCTGGCCGGTGAAGGGGTCGACGTGCGCAGCCTGAACGTGCGTAAGTCGATCGTTGCCAAGCACCGCTTCCTGGTCGAGGCCCAGAAGATGTTCAAGGTAGACGACGGCGGACCGTCGCCGTTGGATTCGGTGAATGAGGCGGCGCTGGCCGAGACGATCCTGTCCGCCGCCGAGGGCGCCGCCGCCGTCATCTTCGCCGACTTCGGTTACGGCCTGATCTCTGCGGGCCTGCTCGATCGCGTGCTGGAAACGCTACGGGCGACGGTGCGCACGATCGCCGCCGACGTCAGCGGGAAACAGACGAACCTGCTGAAGTTCCGCGACGTCGACCTCGTCTGCCCCACCGAGCGCGAGGTGCGCGAGACGCTCCAAGACTTCACTAGCGGGCTCGGCGCCGTCGTCTGGAATCTGATGAACAGCACGGGCGTACGGCAGGCGCTCATCACCATGGGCAAACAGGGGCTAGTCACCTTCGACCACCCCGACAGTGACAACGTCGCCGTCGACGCCCGCCTGCGCAGCGAGTACGTTCCCGCGTTGGCCGCCCATACCGTCGACCCCCTTGGCTGCGGCGACGCCCTGCTCGCCACCGCCACCCTCACCCTCGCCGTCGGCGGCAGTTTACAGGCCGCGGCGCTACTGGGTTCCGTCGCCGCGGCGATTGAAGTGGGATCGATCGGTAATCGGCCGATCGATGCCGAAGCGTTGCTCGGTCGCCTGTCGCACCGCGCGCAGCACAGCGAAGCGGCTTAAGCTTCGCCGACAGGTCCCTACGCGCCCCCTACGCGCCTCCTCCCGAACGTGTGTCATCCCGAAGGGAGCGGTAGCGACCTGCGGGATCTCGGCTTGTTAAGCGACCCTCGTCGGTGAGAGATCCCTCGAGTCGCTACCGCTCCGCTCGGGATGACAACTTCGCAGCCATTGCACTTCATCACCCGCTCACGGTCACCCGCTTAGCGCCAAAAGGAAAAGGCGTGCTGCGCAACCGCGCAACACGCCTCTTTATTTTTCACTGCCCGCTTCCGCGTCCAGCTTACTTGCGCGGCTGGCCGGGCTGCGTCGGCAGTTCGCCGAACTGCTGCTCGTAGCGCTTCACGAGTTGGCCGAGCGACATCGCCAGGCGCTTCGTGTTGGCGTAGCTCATGATCACGCGCTCGTTCACCTTGAACAGCAGCGACTGACCACCGCCGGCCGGGTTGGGGTTGGGCATGTTGAAGCCCAGGTCCAGCACCACTTCTTCCGCCGTCGTGTGGATACGGTAGGCGTTGGCGAACACGGTGCGCAGGTCGCGCTCGTCGAGGTTCACCTGAATGTTCTGGGCGTCGGGGGTGCCGCCAGCGTTCGTCGTCGTTTCTTCAGCCATTGCGAATTCCTTTCGTTAGGGGGAGGGCGCATTGTGCGGAAAACGATTCATTTGTCCATCGCGCGCCGGACTTGTGGTAAAGTCGAGTTCGGCACTTCAACGGACGGAAAGGACGCACCGTGGATTCACCGCACGCTCGGCCGCATTCTGAATTACCCATTACCCAGCAGGACCCCTCAATCCGCCACAACGCGCGCCTGGGGCTGGCGCTGTTCTTCCTGTACCTGGCGTTCTACGCGCTGTTCGTCTACCTGGTCGCGTTCCAGCTCGACCTGATGAAGCAGACGCTGGCCGGCGTGAACTACGCGATCGTCTACGGCATGGCCCTCATCATCGCCGCCATCGTGTTGGCGGTGGTTTACGTGATGCTCTGCAAAACGCCGACGGACGAATCGGCTGGATGATCCGCAGCCCATTTTTTGTCGAACCGTCCACCGCACTCCCGGCCTGTTCGCCTAAGCGACAACGCCCGCGCGACCCTCAAACGCACCGAGCCTCACTCCCATCATGACCTACGAAACCTCCCCCATCGCGATCGGCGTGTTCGTCGGCTTCGTCGTGTTCGTGCTGACCTTGAGCTTCTGGCTCGGCCGCAAGGCCACCAGCGCCAAGGGCTACTACGCCGCGCACGGCACCATTCCCTGGTTCGTCAACGGCGTGGCGTTCGCCGGCGACTACCTCAGCGCCGCGTCGTTCCTCGGCATCTGCGGCATGATCGCGTTCTACGGGTTCGATGGCTTCCTGTACTCCATCGGCTTCCTCGCCGGCTGGGTGGTGGCGCTGTTCGTGATCGCCGAGCCAATCAAGCGGCTGGGCAAGTTCACCTTCGCCGACGCGCTCGACAGCCGCTTCAACAGCCGCGGCATCAAGCTATCGGCCGCCATCAGCACGCTGGTGGTCAGCATCTTTTACCTTATCCCGCAGATGGTGGGCGCCGGGGCGCTCATCACGCCGCTGCTGGGTTTCAGCCACGTCGTGGGCGTGCTGATGGTGGGCACGGTGGTCACGCTGATCGTGGTGACGGCCGGCATGGTCAGCACGACGTGGGTGCAGTTCATCAAGGGTTCGATGCTCGTCGTGTTCTGCCTGATGCTGACGGTGATGATCCTCGGCCGTGGGTTCCTGCGATCGCCCGCACCCACCGCCGGCGCCACCCCCGCCGCGGCCAGCACGATGGAAAGCACCGGCCCGCTCGGCCCGGTCGCCTACATTCGCGAACTGAATCAGTCCACCATTGCTGTGAATTCAACGACCGTGAACCCGGCCGGAACGAGCAACGAGGACCGCTACGAGAAGAAGCTCATCAATGGCAGCGACATGCTCACGCCCGGTGGCTCGCCCACGTTCAAGGGCATTCGCAGCGAGAACCTCGCCGACAAGCTCGATTTCATCTCGCTGATGATGGCCCTGTTCGCCGGCACCGCCAGCCTGCCGCACATCCTCATTCGCTACTACACCGTGAAGGACGCCGCCGCCGCGCGCAAGAGCACCGTGGTGGGCATCATCAGCATCGGCTTCTTTTACGTGCTGACGCTCTACATCGGCTTGGGCGCGCTCACCAGCGGCGCGCTCGATCCCTCCAACAGCAACATGGCAGCCCCGCTGCTCGCCAAAACGTTCGGCAAACTGCCGTTCGCGATCATCAGCGCCATCGCGTTCACCACCGTGCTGGGCACGGTCAGCGGGTTGATCATTGCTGCCAGTGGCGCGGTGGCGCACGATTTGATGACCAACTTCCTGAAGATGGACCTGTCCGACCACGGCAAGGTGCGGGCGGGCAAGATCGCGTCGGTCGTCGTCGGCGTGATCGCGATGATCCTCGGCATCGTCTTCCAGAAGATGAACGTCGGCTTCCTGGTCGGCTGGGCCTTCAACGTCGCCGCCAGCGCCAACCTGCCGGCGTTGATCATGCTGCTGTTCTGGGGCCGCACGACCAAGCAGGGCATCTCCGCCGGCATCGTCGTCGGCCTCGCCAGTTCGCTCCTCTGGCTGCTGCTGTCCGGCCCCGCGTACAAAGACGTCTACGGCTGGAACCCCGCCGACGCCCCAATGCCCTTCAGCCAACCGGGCCTCGTCACCATCCCGCTGGGCTTCATCACGCTGATCGCCGTCTCCCTTATCACCCAACCCAAGGCTGCCCCCACCACCCGCTAGTCCCTCTCGGCGCGGCGACAATCGTGTCGCCGCGCTCCCTCTTCTGTAGGACAGGCATTCCTGCCTGTCTCTCCCCCCGTCTTATCTCCCCCCGTATTTCTGTCTGCTTCTCTTCTGTGGCACAGGCATTCTTGCCTGTGTCTCTTCTGCCTCTGGCATTGGGTGGGACGAACATTCTTGTCTGTCTCTCTGCGCTTGCCACAATCGGAACAGGGAGCCACGAAGGCGCGGAGACACGAAGGAAGCCACGAAGAAAACGAACGGCGTTGCGCCAAATCAACCTGACTCGCGCAGCGCCAACGTAGAAATGGATAGCGTGTTCTTTGACAACCGAATAGCCGGCACCTGCGACAGCGCAGCCCAGATCCCCATCATCGATGTTGCACAATGGTGCATAATGGTGCACGAATTCCTGGTTTGATTTACCCAGTCCGCCGCCGCGAGCGTGGTCGCCTTCCGTCTTTCCTCTGCCTTCGCGTCCTGCTTCGCGCCTTCGCGACTTCGCGTCTCTTTCCCATCTAAGTAGGCGCAACGGTCACCAATAGAGACAGACAAGAATCTCCGTCCCACCGACGTCCATTACCTCCACATGCTGGAATTCTCACAGCCGATCCGGTACACCATCACAACTTTATATGATCGAATCCGATCATTTAACCAACTCGAAGGAACCCCTCGTGAGCGCATACACCACCCCCGTTTTGACCGGTTCGCCGAAGCTCGGCAAGAAGCAGATCCAACTCGTCGCCAACGGCGACTTACGCCAGTCGGCCAACCAGAAGTGCTGGCCCGAACAGAAGAAGATGGAGGAGGCGCTCGAGCAGGTCGTCAACGAGTTCGGCTACGAGATCGTCCGCATGCACGACTACCGCAAGGACGTCGGTCACGGCTTCATCAGCAGTCAGAAGGAGGGGATGAAGGTCTTCGCGACCGTCGACCCCAACGCGCCGATCATCGTCGCAGAGGCCGTCTGGCAATACTCGCACCACCTGCTGCACGGGTTGATCACCCACCGCGGCCCCATCATCACCGTCGCCAACTGGTCGGGCACCTGGCCGGGCCTGGTGGGCATGTTGAACCTGAACGGTTCGCTGACCAAGGCGGGCGTGAAGTACAGCACGATCTGGTCGGAAGATTTTTCAGACGACTATTTCCGCGACTACCTCAAAACCTGGCTGAAGGAAGGCCACGCCAAGCACAAGACCGCCCACGTCAACAAGTTCAAGAACATCACCGTCGGCGGCGCCGAGAAGAAGCTCGCCGCCTCGCTCGCGCAGCAGCTGAAGCGCGAGAAGGCGATCATGGGCATCTTCGACGAGGGGTGCATGGGCATGTACAACGCCATCATCCCCGACGAACTCCTTCACCCCACCGGCGTCTACAAGGAACGCCTCAGCCAGTCGCACCTGTACTACGAAAGCACCCAGGTCACCGCCGACGAGGCTCGGGCCGTCAAGAAGTGGTATGAGGACAAGGGCCTGAAGTTCGTCACCGGCAAGAACGAGGAGACCGACCTCACCGAGCGGCAGATCCTGCTGCAGGCCAAGATGTACATTGCCGCCGTCCGCATCGCCGACGACTTCGGCTGTCACACGATCGGCATCCAGTACCAACAGGGCCTCAAGGATCTCTTGCCCGCCTCCGACCTCGTCGAAGGCACGCTGAACAACGCCGACCGCCCACCCGTGAAGTCGCGCGACGGCAAGCGCACGCTGTACAACAAGGAACCGCTGCCCCACTTCAACGAGGTCGACGAGTGCGCCGGCCTCGATGGCCTGCTGACCTACCGCCTGCACAAGGCCATGGGCCAGCCCGTCGAGAACACGCTGCACGATCTGCGCTGGGGCGACGTCGACAAGAGCGGCACGGTCGCCGACTACGTCTGGGTCTTCCTGATCAGCGGCAGCGCCCCGCCGGCCCACTTCATCGACGGCTGGAAGGGCGCCAGCAGCGAGCGCCAGCCCGCGATGTACTTCCGTCTGGGCGGCGGCACGCTCAAGGGCATCAGCAAGCCGGGCGAGATCGTCTGGAGCCGCATCTACATCGCCGACGGCAAGCTGAAGATGGACCTCGGCCGCGCCGGCGTCGTCACCCTGCCGCAAGCCGAAACCCAGCGCCGCTGGGACGCCACCACCCCGCAATGGCCGATCATGCACGCCGTCACCTACGGCGTCACCCGCGACCAGATGATGGCCCGCCACCAGGCCAACCACATCCAGGTCGCCTACGCCAACACCGCCGAAGACGCCGACAAAGCCATGCTCGCCAAGGCCGCTTTAGCCGCCGAACTGGGCATGGAGGTCGCCATCTGCGGCACGCGGAAGAACGGCAAGGGATGGAAGTAGGGAAGTGTGGGTTGTGGATTGCGGACTGCGGACTGCGGACTGCGGACTGCGGACTGAAAAATGAAACCTAACTAACCACGCCCACCCAAGGGGCGGACCTCCGGGTCCGCCCTTTCGCATTTCGCCTCCTGCCCCTCTCCCGGTACCCCGGGGGAGGCTGGGAGGGGGCGCCCGGCCAAGTGCCACGGCACGGTCCCCCAAGCCGTGCCGTCCGTTCGCAGGGAAGCGCACGGCACGGGGAAGTATCGTACCGCATGCGCCTTGGTGCGGTGGGTTCACCGCGGAATGCGGGCGATCACTTTGATCTCGAAATCGAAACCCGCCAGCCAGGTCACGCCCACCGCCGTCCAGTTCGGGTAAGGCGCTTCGGGGAAGACCTCGCTCTTGACCGCCATGAACATGCCGAACTGCTTCTCCGGATCGGTGTGAAACGTCGTCACGTCCACGATGTCGTCCAACCCGCACCCGGCCGCCCGCAGCGTGGCTTCCAGGTTGGCGAACGCCAGGCGAACCTGCGCCGCGTAGTCCGGCTCGGGCGAGCCGTCCCCGCGGCTGCCGACCTGCCCGGCAACGAACAACAGATCGCCGGACCGGATCGCTGCGGAATACGCGTACGTCGCGTAAAGGTCTTGCCGACCCGCCGGGAAGACCGCGTCACGCTTGGCCATATAAATCCTCCAACTGTAATTCGCCGCACCGCGACCCGACGAACCCACACCGGTCGCATCGCGCCCCACGACGCGACACACATGATAGGCAGCCCGTAGGGTCCGCTGGTACGCCTGCGGACCATTCCCTCGGCCAGCCAAAGCGGTCCGCAGGCGTACCAGCGGACCCTACAACACTTGCCCGCGATGGACGCAACCGTCCATCGCGGGCAAGCCTGCGTATTGGATCAGGCCGTCGGACGCCATCATCGGCCGCCGGCGGATGGGTCGACGGTGAAGCCGTAGCGGCCCGAGCCGACGCGGTAACGGACGCGATCCCCCTCCACGCCGACCAGCGACACGCCCGGCGCCAACGACGCAGGGCGGTGGTCGCCCTCGCTCACGTGGCCGTCGGCGTCGGCGGGAACGAGCACGTCGGCTGTCGTGTTGGGCGGCACGGTCACGTCGAGCCGCAGCACGCCTGGGCCGCGGTGCCACGACGACTCGGCGGGGCCGTGGGGCGTCTCGAGCGTGGCGCGGGCGCGGGTGAGGTCGCCGACGGGGTGGGGCTCGACCTCGATCGCCCTGAAGCCGGGCGCTGCGGGCCGCAGGCCGGCGAGGTGGGAGAAGAACCACTCGTCGATCGAGCCGAACATGTGATGGTTGCGCGAGCGGTTGCCGTCGCGCTCCCACACCTCGAACAGCGCGGTCGCGCCGCCGTGCTCGATCCAGTGGCCCCAGCTCGGGTAGTCGGTCGCGGTCGCGATCTTGAACGCGGCGTCGCCCGCGCCGGCGTCGGTCAGCAGCGGGCAAAGGTAGCGCGTGCCGTGGATGCCGGTTTGCAGGCGGTCGACGTGGGCGATCAGGCCCGCGTTCACGTCGCCAGCCCGGCCGGCGGGCACGAGGCCGAAGGCGAGCGGGAGCAGGTTGGCGGTCTGGTAGTACGCGTCGTCGCCGGGCACGCGGTAGAGGCCGCGGGCGGCGTCGAAGAAGCGGGCGTTGAAGTCGGTGGCGACCCGCGCGGCCTCGGCGGCGTAGTGGGCGGCGTCACCGTCGCGGCCGAACCGGCGGGCGACGTCGGCCATCAGCCACACGACGCGGCAGGCGTAGGCGGTGCCGCACAAGCCGGGGATCGGCTTCACGCCATCCGGCGCGAGCCAGTCGCCCCAGAAGCTGGCGTTGACGCCCTCGACGAACCGCCCAAGCTCGTAGTCGGTGTGTCGCTTGAGCGCATCGTAGTGCTCGATCAGCGGGCGGTCGTCGCCGGTGAACAGGGCCGCCTCCCAGGGCATCTGCAGCAGCGCGCCCTCCCAGTCGGCCCCCCACCGCGTGAGCGGGTCGCCCGCCTGCCCGCCCTCGCCCTTGGGCGCCTGCGGACCGAGGTGGCCGTCGGCGCGGACCTGTTCGGCCATGTCGCGGAACCACTTGTCGTAAAACGCGGCGACGTCGAAGTTGTAGAGCGTCGTGACGCCCGTCAGCAGCGCGTCGCCGAGCCACGGGGCCTTCTCGTAGACGGGCGTGTCGGTCAGGAAGCCGTGGGCGTTGCTCAGGATCGACTTGCGGGTCAGGTCGTGGATCGTGTTCAGCAGCGGGTTGGAGCAGTCGAACGTGCCGACGCTCCGCAGGTCGTTGTGGACGACACGGGCCTCGACGCTGTCGAGCGTCGGGGTGCCGGGGAAGCCGCGGACCTCGACGAACTGGAAGCCGTGGTAGGTGAAGCGGGGTTCCCACTCCTCCGCGCCGCCGCCCTTGAGGACGTAGGCGTTGGTTTGGAACGACTTGGCCTCGCCGTCGAGGCCGACGGTGTCGCCCGCGAACCAGCGGGTGTCGATGCGGCCGGTGCCGTCGGGGGCGAGTCGCTCGCTGTGCTGCAACTTCACCACGGTGCCGGCGGGACCGGCGACGCGCAGGCGCGTCCAGCCGGCGACGTTGCGGGGGAAGTGGAAGACGTGGACGCCGGGCGCGGGCGAGGTGACGCGCTCGGCGCGGATCGTCTCGACGACGCGCATCGGCGGCATGACCTGCGGCCGCAGCCGCCCACCGGGAGCGTCGACCTCGTCGGCGGCCGACCACGCCGCGTCGTCGAAGCCCGGCGACGCCCAGCCGGGCGTCTCGCGGCGGGCGTCGTAGGTGTCGCCGTAGAAGTGGCAGTCGTCGACGGTCGGGCTCGGGGCGAGCCGCCATTGCCCGTCGGAGACGACCGTCGTGATCGAGCCGTCATCGTGATCGAGCCGCAGGCGGACCAGGGCCTTGGGGAAGCCGTGGGCGGGGCTGCCGTGCCAGCCGTGGAGGAACCAGCCGATGCCGCGCTTGGGGGCGACGCGCGGGCACGCCCCCCAAGCGTGGCCAAGCACGACGCCGACGACGTTGTCGCCCTCGGCCACCGCGTCGGTCACGTCGTAGACGGAGTAGAGGACTGTCTTGTGGTAGAGCGTCGTCGCCGGCTCGAGCACGCGGTCGCCGACCTTCCGGCCGTTCAGATACAGCTCGCCGCACCCGACGGCCGCGACGTAGGCCCGCGCCCGGGCGACGGGACGAGGGACGGTGAACGCCCGCCGCAGTTGCACTGAACCGAACGCCGCGCGGCCGACCCACGCCGCACCGCCCCAGTCGACCGGGTTGGTCAGGCCCATCTCGAAGTGCGCCGGCGCGGCCCAGCCCGACGGCAGGTCGTCACCGTCCCAGACGCGAACCGTCCAAGCGTACCGCTTCGCCGCCGCGAGCGGCGGGCCACCGTAGGCCACGCCGTCGGACGTGCCAGACGCCACCTTGCCCGAGTCCCAGACGTCGGCCTCGCCTCGCGCGAGCGCCGCGGCGTCGGACGCGACGCGGACTTGGTACGCCGTCTGCACGGCCCCGCGTCCGTCGGCCCGCAGCCACCAACTCAGCCGCGGCCGGCCGTCGGGCGGGTCGATCCCGATCGGGTCGACGAGGTGTTCGGTTTTCAGTGAGAACGCCTCCACAATCCTCCCAGGCCGAAGCAGGATGCGTCGTCATCACGGAAGGGAGTTCCGACGGCGACGCGGGCGACTGGCGTGATGGGTTTCATGACACTTCCGTCCGAGCGTTCGCGTTCGCGCTCCCGTAATCCACGCTCGCCAACAATCTTCCGTCGCGAACGAACCCTTCGGGCGCGTACACGATCGTCTCGATCAACCGGCCGCGCCACATCGTTAGTTCACCCGCCCGCGACGGATCTGCCGCGGAGAAGAATAAAGGGGTCGGGAGTCTTTAATGAGAACAAAGACTCCCGACCCCTTATCTTTCGCCGACCCCTTATCTTTCGACCCCTTATCTTTCTCCCACAGGCATTATCTAGAATGGCTTCGCCCATCAGCGGTTTAGAAGAGGCGCTGTCCCAAATCACCACAAGCGATTCTGGTACCCCATTGTAGTCGATGCCGGCGGAGCAGAAAAGGGAGCAGAAAAGGGGGACATCACTGATTAAACTGTGGCGGGTGGCATGGCCTTCGGATGTGGGTGCCATGGCCACGCGGGGGGCCGGTGCCGGAGCGTCGGATGGGTGTCCCGCGTGGCCATGTCGTCGGGCCTTATCGCAGACATGGCCACGCTCGAACCGCCCCGGTGGGTGGACGCGATTCGTCGGCGTGGCCATGGCACCCGCGCGGGTGGCATGGCCTTCGGGTGTGGGTGTCATGGCCACGCGGGGGGCCGGGGCGGGAGCATCTGATGGGCGCTCCGCGTGGCCATGTCGTCGGGCCTTATCGCAGACATGGCCACGCTCGAACCGCCCCGGGGGGATGGACGCGATTCGTCGGCGTGGCCATGGCACCCGCGCCACATCGTCGTTGGCCCGCTCGGTGCCAGGGGTCGCGGGACGCCGGGACCTGTGATTGCGGTAGTGCCGAAAGCACAGGTCTGCGAACACGCCGACCCGTGGCACCCGGCATCCAGAAAATCAAAGATGGATGCGAGCAAACAAAGGTCGACGCGGCGGATCAGGGCGGGACGAACCGGATATAGGACGAGCGGTCCGGAGAAGCGCTCCACGTGCCGAATAGGAACCGGGCGCGCCGAACGAGATTCGGACCTGCGGGATAAACGCAGGACGCGGCGGATGAGATCCGGCCGCGTCGTGTAATAGCCGGGCGCGCCGGATGATATTTGGACATGCCGGAAGATATTTGCGGCCGCCGGAAGATATTTGGCCGCGCCGGAAGATATTTGCGCCCGCCGGAAGATATTTGGTCGCGCCGGAAGATATCTGCGCCCGCCGGAAGATATTTGGACGCGCCGGAAGATATCTGCGCCCGCCGGATGATATTTGGCCGCGCCGGAAGATATCTGCGGCCGTCGGAAGATATTTGGTCGCGCCGGATGATATTTGCGCCCGCCGGATGATATTTGGTCGCGCCGGACGATATCTCCGCTCGCCGGAAGATCTTTGGACGCGCCGGAAGATACTCGGACGCGGCGGATAATAACGGGCCGCGCCGGATGAAATACGGAGGTGGCGGATAATAACGGGGCGGGCCGGGTGATCGTTGGGCGCGGCGGGTGAGATTGGAGGGGGCGGGATGATTTTCGCAGCGGTCGGGATCAAGTCGGCGCGGTGGCGGGTCGATAGGACGCGTGGAGCCGGGCGTTTGAGCGGCACGGGGAACGTGGGCGAGCGGCCGCGATAATCGCGGCGAAAAGGCTTTTTATGCAGATGATCTTCAGGTTCCCGCGGCGCGATGGTGATCTGTTGCCGTTTCTACTGCACTTTCATCAGCAGGTCGCGGCGGAGCGCGAGGCGCTAGGGGTATCTGAGGCAGAGGTGGCTGAGTTGGCGGCCCGTGTCGCGCGGTTCGAGGCGGCCCTGCTGAAGTGCGAGCCGGCGGTCCGCAGCAAGGCCGCGGTCATCAACAAGGAAGAGGCCGGCGCGGCGGCCAGGACGTTCGCACATTCTGTGGCGATATCGATCGCCATGCGGAACTATGTTTCAGCACCGCAAAAGCAGGCGCTGAACATCCGGCCGCGCAAGCCGCACACGCGCAGCCACCGCCCCACCGAGCGTCCCGTTGTGACCATCGCGGCTTGCGCGGAGCGCTCGATCGAGCTGCGCCTTGGCGCCGGCCCTTCGACCGTGGCTGGCGCTGCATCGGTGCTCGTCTTCACGTTCGTGGGCAAAAACTATCCCGCCGACGCGTCGCTCTGGCAGTTTTGCAAAGGGCTGCGCCGCCCGCGATGCCGCATCGACTTTCCCGACAATCTGCCGCCCGGCGTGCAGGTGTGGGTGTGCGCGGCCTACTGCTCACGCCGCGGCGAGCGGGGCGAGATGAGCTTGCCGGTGACGACGAACCTGCAGATGGGCGGCGTGGGCCGCGCGACGACGTACCTCTCGGCGGCGTGACGCTGGTCGCGCGGCGATGCCCTACCCGCGACGGGCCGCGTGCGACGGGTCGTGCACGACCCGAGTCTGGTTGATGACGTGGAACATCTTGCATGTCCCCCTCTCCCGCCTGCGCCGGGGGAGGGCTGGGGAGGGGGATTCCGGCAGAAGCCGACGATCGAGTGGCAAGTGCAAACGGCCCCCACCCCCACCCTCCCCCGGCGCAGGCGGGAGAGGGGGCAGACGCGCAATCACAGACTTCGAACGCACCCATTCCCACCTGGTTGACGTAGCTCCCCTTCGATACGAAACAGCGCACTGATGAGCCGCGTTCCACCCGCCTGTTTCCGTTCCGCGATCACAATCGTCAACCGGCTGAAATAATAGCGGCGGCCCGGCGTTTGGCTGAGGTCTCGTTCATTGGGAGAGGTTTCCATGCGCTACCGTCTCATCGCCGCCGCCGCGGTTGTCGTTGTCGTTGTCTTCTCGCTTTCGTTGCTCGTGTTCGCCCAAGAGGCGGCCACGCAGCCGGCGGGTAGCGTGCCGCTGACGATCATCGGTGGTCACGAGCTGAACCCCGAGGACCGGGGCCGGCCGGTGATTTTGATCGCGGCGGCATTGGGCGTACCGGAGCAGGTCTTCCGCGACGTGTTCAAGGGCGTGCGCCCGTCCCGCGACGGGAAGCCCAGCGGCGAGGAGGCACGGGCGAACAAGAAGGTGCTGCTCGACGGGTTGGCGAAGTACGGCGTCACCAATGAGCGGCTCGACGAAGTCTCCAATTACTATCGCTATAAGCCGCAGGACGGTGGCCTGTGGCGGCACGCGCCGGCGGCGGGTTTTGCGACCGTGAAGGATGGCGTGGTGACGTCCGTCACCATCACCGATGCGGGCCGTGGGTATTCGTCGCAGCCGGCGGTGTCGGTCGAGGGCGCGACGACGCCACTGAAGGCGTCGATCGCGTTCGGAAAAGACCTGGCGACGAACGGCTCGGTGCAGGGCGTTGAGATTATCGAGATCACCGAATAGGTGGCGCCTGCGGTCCTCGGGCAAACGCGTCGGCGAGCGCAGGCGTGTAGTGTCGTAGGGTGTGCTTCAGCACACGGCCCTTCCGACGCAACGCTTAGACGTGTGCTGAAGCACACCCTACGAGACCGAGCGCGACCGACGGCACGGGCGGCGGGAGGGTCATCCACTCTTCCGATACGCGGGGCAGTCACTTGTCGTCGGCGATCTCGGTGCGGTCGGGGTCGGCCTTGAGGATCGAGCGCAGCATGAGCGGGTGGCGGTTGATGAAGTCGCGGTAGATGCGGAACGGCTCGGTCCGCTCGTACTCGACTCGCTCGGGGCCCTTCGGGCCCAGCTCGTAGATCCAGGCGCGCGGGTAGGCGAGCAGGATCGGGGAATGCGTGGCGATGATGAACTGCGAGCAGTCGTTGACGTGGTCGTCGAGGATGCGAAGCATCGCCAGCTGGCGCATCGGCGACAGGGCGGACTCGGGCTCGTCGAGCAGGTAAAGGCCCTGCCCGCGGAAGCGCTCGCGGAAGAGCGCGAAGAACGACTCGCCGTGCGACAGCTCGTGCAGCGGGCGATCGCCGTACGCCGTGGCCGCCCCACCGCCGATTTGCTCGACGTAGGACGCGACGTTGTAGAACGTTTCGGCGCGGAGGAAGAAGGTGTCCCACGGCCGCGTCCAGCCGCGCACCGTTACGAGGTGCCGGTACAGTTCCGAATGTGTGGCCCGCGTGGCGAAGTTGTAGTTCTTGTTGCCCCCCTCGGCGTTCAGCCCCAGCGCGACGGCGATCGCCTCGACGAGCGTGGATTTGCCGCTGCCGTTCTCGCCGACGAGGAACGTAACGTTCGGATGGAAGGCAAGGCGGTCGAGCGTGCGGATCGCGGACAGATTGAACGGGTACTCGTCAAACGACGGCACGGTGGCCCGGTTAAGCCGAACCTCACGAAGGAAGTGCGTAGCCGGCAGCTTGGCCATTCTGCGCGAATCATACGCGAAAACGTGACGGGCGTCGTTCGGGCGTATGGCGAGCCGGGTGCGATCGCCCCGTGTTTTCGTGGTGTCGCAACAGCACGGGCGGAGTACCGCCCGTCTCGTCGAGCAACAGCTTCATGCAGCCGACGCACCCTTGGCCGATCGTTCGATCAACGTGCGTGCCTGACCGAGGACGGCCCGCGCTTGGGCGGGTGTGACCGACGGGAACTGCCGCAGGAACTCGTCGAGCGATCGGCCGTGGTCGATGGCGTCGAACAGCGATTTCACCGGGACGCGCGTGCCGGTGAAGCATGGCGTGCCGGCTTGAATGTCGGGGTCGACGGTGAGGGGGGAAACGTCGGACATCGCGGTCAGTATACTATCAACCGATGCGTTTATAGCCGGCCATGTACGGCACCAAGACATCGGGGATGGTGATGGTGCCGTCCGCCTGCTGATAGGCTTCCATGATCGCGATCAACACCCGCGGGCAGGCAATGGCGGTGTTGTTGAGGGTGTAGGCGAACAAGGGGGCGGCCTTCTTGTCGCCACCGGCTGGGCGGTATTTCAAGTTAAGGCGGCGGGCCTGGAAGTCGCGGAGGGCGCTGCCGCTGTGGGTTTCGCCGTAGCTGTTGCGGCTGGGCATCCAGGTCTCGATGTCGTACATGCGCCACTTGCCCTGGCCCATGTCGCCGGTGCAGTTCTGGACGACGCGGTACGGCAGCTTCAGTTGCTGCAGGATGTATTCGCTGTTGGCGATGATCTCCTCGTGCAGCGCGATGTGCTCGTCGGCGTCGGCCTTGTGGACGATCACCTGCTCGACCTTGTCGAACTGGTGGACGCGGTACAGGCCGGCGGTGTCCTTGCCGGCGGCGCCGGCCTCGCGGCGGAAGCAGGTGCTGGTGGCGACCATCTTGCGCGGCAGGTCCTTCTCATCCAGAATCTCGTTGCCGAAGAAGCTGGCGAGCGGCACCTCGCTCGTGCCGACGAGGACGCTGCTGTCCTGCGTGACGTACGCCTGATCGCGGCCGGCCGGGAAGTAGCCAGTGCCGGTCATGCATTGTTCCGTCACCAGCACGGGGACGACGAACGGCTCGTAGCCGCGGCTGATGAGCACGTCCTGCGCGTATCGCAGGACGGCGGTGTAGAGCTGGGCGCCAAGGCCGCGCAACACGTAGCTGCGGCTGCCGGCGATCTTCACGCCACGATCGAAGTCGAGGATGCCGAGCGCCTGGCCAAGGGCGACGTGATCCTTACGGCCGTTGTCGAGCTTGGACGGCGGCATGGCGGGATCGGCCCACTGGCGGACGACGACGTTGTCGGCATCGTCCTTCCCTACGGGCCAGGTGGGATCGGGGATGGCGGGCAGTTGCAGCATGATGCCGGCGGCGGTGGCCTCGGCGGCGGTTTGGGCGTCGGCGGCGGCCTGCTGTTGCGTTTTGAACTCGTTGCTGCGGGCGAGCAAGGCTTCCACTTCGGCGTTGGTGCCCCCCTTCAACTCGCGCTTGAACTTGGCGATCTCGGGGCCGAGCTTGTTCTGCTCGTTCTTGAAGTGGTCGGCCTGCTGCTGGGCGGCGCGACGCGCCTCGTCGGCGGCGAGCCAGGCATCGACCAGTTCCGGCGAGCCCACCCGCTTCACACGCGTGGCGGCCTTGATGGCGTCGGGATTCTCTCGCAGCAGTTTCGGATCGAGCATGGCGGGAGTATACGGAGCGGAATGACGGATGGAAGATCGACGGAGTCGCGGGGGCGGGTTGCAAGCGCAGTGGGTGGCGAGGTTGCAGCAAGGGTACCGAGCATGCTTCGAACGTGGCATGGGCGTCTCGCCCATGCTTGTAGTAGGGACCAAAAGTCCAATTTCCTACGGCCCGCTGGGTCGAAGCCGTCTGCCAAAAATAATCGTTCCCATTCCAATCCACAGGCATGGGCGAGACGCCCATGCCACGGGTAAGGCCGTACGCCACCGGGCAGTCTGCCCCCCACCGTCAGATCTTCGCTGAGTCACAGCCCACAACATTATCGGCTGTCGCTAAAACGGGGTTTGTCTGTTGTTCGGGCTGGCGGTTTAGTACGCTCGCGGTGGCTTGTGATGAAAGGAGCCTCTATGGCACGAACCGTGTTCAAGACGATCGCCCCACGCCATTCCGCGGTGCCGCGGAAGCGGGCGGGCTCGTCGGCCTCGTTTTCCAGCATGCTGCTGAAACTGTCGGCGGCTAGCGCAAAGCTTGAGAAGTCCAGGCGCCGGTAACCGGCGTTCGATCTCTCACGGCCGCTTGCGGATTGGCTTAAAGGGCTAGTCCGCAAGCGGCTTATTCATGCGCGGGTTCGACGACGACGGCAGACCCGTAGGCCAGCACTTCCGTGACGCCGGCGGCCACTTCGTTGGCGTCGTAGCGCACGGCGATCACCGCGTTGCCCCCCTGCTCCTGGGCGTGGCGGACCATGATGTCGTAGGCCTCCTGGCGGGCCTGTTCGCACATCTTCGTCCAGACGGTGATGTTGCCACCGACGATCGTCTGTAAGCCCGCGGCGAAGGTGCCGACGAAGCTTCGGCTGCGCACGACCACGCCGCGCACGATGCCGACGTTGCGCGCGATGCGATAGCCGGGCAGTTCGAACATCGTGGTGACCTGCTCGGCGGGGATGTGGGAGCCGTGGTATTGGATGGACATTCGAACACTGTAATGAAGGTTGGGCCGTTGTGCCCGCGCTCCGCAATTCTTGCCGATGGGCATACCGGTCTGTACAGTGTCGCCTCGATTTCCTGTAGGTAATCCGCCTTTTCTGACTTTTAGAGGAGCACGCGTGTCGCCAGAATTCCGCCGTTCGACCCACCTGTTTACCAGTGAATCCGTCTCGATGGGCCATCCCGATAAGGTGGCCGACCAGATCTCCGACGGCATTCTGGACGCCATTCTTGCCCAGGACCCCAAGGCCCGCGTGGCCTGCGAGACGCTGGTGACGACCGGGCAGGTCGTGCTGGCCGGCGAGGTGACCACCACCGCCTACGTCGACGCCGCCCAGATCGCGCGCGACGTGATCAAGGAGATCGGCTACGTCCACGCCGACATCGGCTTCGACTACCACAGCTGCGGCGTGCTGAGCGCCATCCACAGCCAATCGCCCGACATCGCCCGCGGCGTCGACCACGCTGCCGACGACGAGAAGGAGACCGGCGCCGGCGACCAGGGCCTGATGTTCGGCTACGCCACCAATGAGACCGACACGCTGATGCCGCTTCCCATTCACCTGGCGCACCGCATCGTCGAGCGCCTGGCCCAGCTGCGCCAGAACGGCAAGCTGCCGTGGCTGCGTCCGGACGGCAAGAGCCAGGTGACGATCGCCTACGAGAACGAGCGCCCGGTGGCGGTGCACACGGTCGTCGTCAGCACGCAGCACGATGAGTCGGTGCTGGACAAGAACGACGAGTTCAGCAAGAAGGCCAAGCAGATGATCATCGAGCAGGTGATCAAGCCGGTCATTCCGAAGAAGCTCTGGAACGATGAGATCATCTTCCACATCAACCCCACGGGTAAATTCGTGGTGGGCGGCCCACACGGCGACACCGGCCTGACCGGGCGGAAGATCATCGTCGACAGCTACGGTGGTCGCGGGGCGCACGGTGGTGGCGCGTTCAGCGGTAAGGACCCGTCGAAGGTCGACCGCAGCGCATGCTATATGGGCCGTTACATCGCCAAGAACATCGTCGCCGCCGGCCTGGCGACCGCCGCCGAGGTGCAGCTGGCGTACGCGATCGGCGTGGCCAACCCGGTGAGCGTGACGGTGAGCACCGAGGGCACGGCCGTGATGAGCGAGGACGACATCGCCGAGCTGGTGAAGGAGATGTTCCCGCTGACGCCCAAGGGCATCATCAAGCACCTGAACCTGCTGCGTCCCATCTACAAGCAGACCGCCCGCCACGGCCACTTCGGCCGGCTGCCGGGTGCCGATGGTGGCTTCACGTGGGAGCGCACCGACAAGGCCGCCGCGCTCGCCAAGGCGGCGGGGATCAGTGGCAAGGCGAAGAAGTAAGTTCGCCGCTGCCTGAATCGCAATGCAGAGAGGCCCCGGACGTTTCGAAACGTCCGGGGCCTTTTCTTTTCGTAGCATGGGCGTCTCGCCCATGCATGTGGATTTATCGGCGACTAAGATTTGTGGCAGGCTGCTCCGATCGCGCAGCGGCCACAAATCTGATTAACTGGCCCTACTACAAGCATGGGCGAGACGCCCATGCTACGGTTGGTCAGAGCACGTTCTGCCCCGCTCGCAGCGATTGTTGCTTCGCCGTGTGAAGCGTGCCGCTGAGGCCCGCGGGCAAGTCGATCGTGCCCGTCAGCTTGCCGTTGGACTGCTTCAGGTCGACCTGGATCAATCCCTTCGGGTGCGGCATTGCGCCGCGGGCCCAGGTGAGTGCGCCCAGCTGCGGGCGAATGTCGACCGACTGGAAGCCGGCGGCGCCGGGACGGATGCCGAGGATGCTGGCGAAGTAATGGTAGATCGGGTGGGCACCCCACGCGTGGCAATCGGATCGCGTGGGTTCGGGCATTTCCACAGTCGTCTTCAGGCCCAGCATCTTGTGGTTGAACCACAGGTCCAGGCGGTCGAACAGGCGGTCGATCCGGTTGATCTTGCGGTACGTCTCGAACAGGTAGTGGTCAAAGTAGATCGTGGTCCGCTGAAGGTCAGCCGCAGTCAGCAGGTTGTCGGCCGTGCGGGTCGCTTGCTTGCCGGTGACGAGGTCGCCCAGCAGCGCGATGCACTGCGAATGTTCCGAGAAATTCTTGTGAGCCAAATCGTCGGCCAGCAGCCCGCGCGATTCGTCCCAGAACCCGTTCAGGCACGCGGCCGTCAGTTCCGCGCTGCGGCGGTCGTGCAGTTCGGCCAGTTCGGGCTCGCCGGCGTAGCGCTCGAGGTCGGCGGCCTGCTTCATGATCCAAGCAAGCTTCAGGTTCAGCGGCGCGCTGATGCCGTAGTTGCCCTCGGGCGGCATGCCGTTCGTCCAGGCGGGCACCCAGTCGATGAAGTTCCAACCCATCGGCCCGCTGATCAAACCGTCGCTCGTGCGCCACTTCTGGAACGCATCCAGAATTCCGCGCATGCCGGGCAACAGCGAGACGACGAACGCCCGGTCGTCGCGCCAGTACGCGTAGTCGTGCAGCATGCCGATCCACCACGCGCTGAACGGTGGGATGGTCTGCTGAACGCGGCTCGGGTAGCGCGACTGCGTGAACCCCGGGGCCTTGCGCGATTCGTCAAACATGCGCAGCGCCTTGCGCGGCAGGCGGTCGTCGGGCGTCCACGTGTAGGTTGTCAGCACCTCCAACCGCGTGTCGCCCACGTACATCAGCTGCTCGTAGTACGGGCAGTCCATGTAGGTCTCGTGGCTGCACATCTCCATCACGCGCTTGGCGATCGGGATGACGTCGCTTAGCCGCTCGTCGCTGCCCGCGAACTGGGCGGTCCAGTCGTACGGGTAGTGCGTCTCGCGCAGTGAGAATCGCTCGATCGTCAGTGGGTCGGCGGCCGTGCGGACGGTCAGCTCGATGTATCGCCCCGCCTCCCACCACAGCGTCTGGAAGTGACGGTTCGGCTGGCCGTCCGGCTCGAAGGTATCGCCGATGCCGATGAATGACTTACCCTCGATCTCGTCGCGGTTGCCCTTCACGCGCGTCTTGTACGCCGCCTTCACTTGTTCGTAGGTGTCGGTGTAGAGCGACTCGGCCCACCACGACCGCACGACCGCGCCAGCGCCGCCGCTCGTGACCAGATCGGTATATGCGCAGTAGTAGTTCTCCAGGTCGATGATCACCCGCCGGAGCGTGTTGGGGGGGACGGTGACGGAACCCTGGCCCTTCAGCATGCGGTTCCACTGGGCCGCCTCTTCGGGCAGATGGTCGACCGCGAGCACTTTCTGGTCTTCGGTGGTGATCGCCGGGATCGCCTGCACGTGCCGCGCGACCCCAACGCGGATCTCGCGATCCAGCATGGGTGGCAGCGTGGCGGGCTTCATGATCCAGATGTTGGCCTGGTCGATCACGTTGTTGGCGTCGATCGCGTGGTGAACGTCGACCGCTTTGATCCAGTCGTTCCCTTCACCGCGCTCGACGCCGAACGGGAAGTCGGCGCCGATCAGGTGCGACTTGGCGCCGGTGCCCCACGTGATGCCCGGCGGCACGAACCGATACCCACCCAGCGACTTGCACTGCCAGTCGGCGACGCCGGTCGAGAGCATCGTGCCCGCGTCTCCCTCAGCCGCCAGCAGGAAGCCGGGGCGCAGCGAGATTTGGGCAAACGGCGCGGGGGCGAAGTCGTTCAACCACCACGTGCGGGCAACGATCGTGTGCTCGCCGGCCGACAGGTCCAGGTCATAGGTCTCGAAGAACCAGTTCGCTCGATCACCGCGCTCGGGCCCCCGGCCGATGCGTTGGCCGTCGAGGTACAGCTCGTACCGCTCGTCTGCAGACACGTGGATGCGCACGGTCTGCGGCGCGTCGACCGTAAAGTGCCGCTTGAACGCCAGCACAATCGGGCCCGTACCGTCCGCCTTGGGGTGCTTCACCCACTTGGCCGGCCAGCGGCCGCGCTCGGACCAGAACTTGGTGATGTCGAAGAAGGGGGCGTAGTCGATCAACGTGCGCATTTGAGCCTTGCAAGCGGGGGAGCTATTCCGATCTCTCTCCCGGTACGCCGAGAGAGGCTAGGTGAAGGTGATTCTGCACTGCTGACGACTCTCGCAATTGCGAAATCACCCTCACCCTAACCCTCTCTCGGGGTACCGGGAGAGGGGACCAATTATACTGGCAGTTCGTCCAGTTCGTTGCTGAGTGCTTTGATCAACGGCCCAAGCGTCCTGGCCGAGAAGTCGAACGAGATGCCTGCGGCCTTGAACAGGTCGGGCAGTGGCCGGGTGCCACCGAGGGCCAGGGCCGCGCGGTAGTTGGCCAGGGCGCGCCGAGGATCTTCCTTGCTCTTCATCCAGAGTTGCAGAGCGCCCAGTTGGGCGATTCCGTACTCGATGTAGTAGAACGGCGCGTGGAACAGGTGCAGCTGCCGCTGCCACATCGCCTCGCGGACCGATTCAAGTCCGGTCCAGTCCACCTTGCTGCCAAAGCGGTTCAGTAGGCTGATCCAGTACGCGGTGCGCTCGGCGGGCGTGTGGCCGGGGTTCGTGTAGATCCAGTGCTGGAAGCTGTCGATCGTCGCCATCCACGGGAAGAACCTTATGATGCCCTCGATCATCGTCCGCCGGGCGCGGGCGGCGTTGGCGGCTTCGTCATAGAAGACGTCGAAATGTTCGCTGCCCAGCAGTTCCATCGACATGCTGGCCACCTCGCAGAACTCCATGGGGGCGCTGCGGAGGAAGACCAACGGCTCACCCGTGGCCGCCAGGTGGTGGAACGCGTGGCCACCTTCGTGCAGCAGTGTTTCCACGTCCCGCTGCAGGCCGGCGGCGTTCATGAAGATGAAGGGCTGCTTCGATTCCTCAAGGCTGATCTGGTACCCGCCCGGTTGCTTGCCCTTGCGGCTCTGCAGATCCAGATTGTTGTTCCGGCGAAGCGATTCGAAGTCGTTGGCCAGTTCCGGCGACAGCCGTTCAAAGATCGTCTTGGCCTTGTCGACCATCATCGACACCTGATCCTCGGCGAACGGTCGCAACGGTGGGCGATTTTGCGGGTCGACGGCCAAGTCCCACGGTCGCAGCGTCTCCAGCTTCAGGTCGCGCTTCCGCTGTTCGTCCAGCTTCGCCACCACAGGCACGCAGGCCTCGGCAATCGCGTCGGCGAACGTCAGGCAATCCTGCGGCGTGTAGTCGAACCGCTTGTACGCCTTCCACACGTAGGCGCGATAGTCCGTCATGCCCGCGTTCTGCGCGATCTTGGCACGAAGCGGCAACAATCGGTCGAAAATCGACTCGATCGCCTCACGGTCGCGCATCCGGCGGTCGGCACTCACCCGCCATGCTTCTTCACGCACCGCGCGGTCCGGCTCTTCCGTGAACCGCGCCAGCTGCTGCATCGTGTAGTCCTTCCCGCGGAACTGCACCATCATCGCGCCGCTGATCTTGTCGTACTCGTTGACCGTTTTTGTAACGTCGGTCTCCAGCGGAACGTTTTCGTCGCGAAACAGCTCGACGTCGGCCTTCCACTTGCGCGTCAAAATTGCGTACCGCTCCCCCTGCAACTGCTTCGCGCCGACTGACTCCAGGAACTTCTTCTGCAGCTTGAAGTAGAGCGGCTTGATCTTCGGCTCGACCTCTTCCACGAACTGCATGTAGCGCTTTTCGTAATCCGCATTGTCGGTGTGACAGGACTTGTCGATGTACCGCCGGCTGCCATACTCGTCGATGACGGCCGTCAGTTCGGAAAACTCGGCCAGCCACCGTTCGGCTTCCGCAGCGGTCAGTAGATCGCGGGCGAGCAGCTTCTGGTACAACGGTTCCAGTTGGGCGAAATCGGACGGATCGACGTTATTCGGGACGAACGTGCGGACCGGGGCAACGGCGGCAACCATAGGTGTTCCTCTTGCAAAACGGGACCGCGAGGCTAACGCAAACATGACCGTGTCACAACCCGCCATCGAACTGCAACACGTGGGCGTCCTCCGCGGCGACCGGTGGATTGTATCCGACGTTTCCGTCGACGTGCCGACCGGTGCCTGTACCGCATTGCTGGGCCACAACGGCTGTGGCAAGAGCACGCTTATGCGGGTCATTAGCGGCTACCTCTGGGCCACCCGCGGCACTGTCCGCGTGCTTGGCGAGAGGCTGGGTGCCGTCGACGTGGCTGAGTTGCGGCAGGACATCCGCCTCGTGCAGGCGCAACCGGGTGGCGACGCCGAGCCTTTGGCGGAAGCAACCGCGGTGGAGATCGTTCTCACCGGCTTCTTCGGCACGACTGGCCTGTACGCAGCCGTCGATGATGCAATGCGTTGCCGGGCCGTCACCGAGCTAGAGCGCGTGGGCCTTGGCCACCTTGGGGACCACGCGTTTGGCACCCTTAGCGCTGGCGAGCGCATGCGATGCCTGATCGCCCGCGCCCTCGTCGTTCGTCCACGACTGCTGCTGCTGGATGAACCCACCGCCGGCCTGGACTTTGTCGGCCGCGAGCAGGTGCTGCGGACGATCGCCAGACTGCACGAGGACGACGTAAACCTGACGATTATCCTTACTACGCATCACCTTGAAGAACTGCCCGCCTCCACGTCGCACGTGCTGCTGATGGCCAACGGTAAGCGCGTCGCCTTTGGCTCGCCTGCGGAGGTGCTGCGGAGTGAATCGCTTTCGGATGCGTACAACAGCAACGTGATCGTCACCCGAGCCGCCGGGCGGTACTTTGCGACAATAGGCGAAGGTTGAGTGACTTCCCCACGCCGCATTGCGACAGATCGTCAGGTCACGCCGCATTGTCGCGTTAGGTGTGTGCTGCTTCAAAGGCAGATTTTGCCGTTCACTTCGCCTGGGGCGATGAGGGTGATTGGTTCAACCATTTTCAATTTTTCCGGCAAAAAGAGGGAAGTTGGCACCGCCGTTGCATTTCCAAAGACAAGCTTGCACATCACGTCGTGCACGGGCATTCGCAGGAACTACTTTCGCATTGGAGGCAATCATGAATCTGTTTCAAACCACAACAGCCGGTCTCGTGTTGGGCGCCGCAGTACTAGTCGGCGGGTGCCAGTATGAACGCAGCACCGCGATTCCACAGACGGCGATCTTGGCAGTCGAAGGTGACGGTTTGCTGACCTATCGCGCGTCTGAGGACGGCACGGTCTACCTGTTCAACCGGAACAGCAATCAAGTTGTGTTCAGCGGCCAAATCAGCCGTGGCCAAGCGATCGTGGTCGACCCCGACAAGAACCACGTGATGCTCGATGACCGCATTGTCACTGAACGCACGCTCCGTCGGGGCGATCAGTATCGCGTCTTCTTCTCCCCGTCGACCACGGGTGACATGGGTACCGGCAACAACATGCGGTACTAGGGCGCCCCGGAGCGTTGCCGAACCGCCCGCACCAAGCCCCAGTGGTTCGGCATACGCCCGATCATCCATCAACGAAGGCCCTGCCACATTGTTGGCAGGGTCTTTTGCGTGCATTCGAACGCGATAGGCTTTGCGCGGCGGTCTGGGATCGGTTACGCTCACGTCGATATGGGCCTGTTCAAATCGAAAGACGAGCGTCGGATCGACCGCGAGATGAAGATCCGCTCTTCAATGCGTTCGATCGAGCGGCTGATCCGCCAGCAGGAGAAGTTCGCCGACGACTTTATTGCGAACGCGCGCAAGGCCAAGCAGATCGGCGACCAGGGCCAGTACCAGTTCATCCGCGGCGCGCTGAAGAAGACGGCCGCGGTGAAGAAGATGCTTGAGCGGCAGCTGCTGTCGATCAAGAGCGCGATGCTCATCCAGCAACAGGCCGCGGCCAGCCAGCAGTTCGCCGAGAGCATGAACCTGATGGCCCGCGAGATCGGCCGCACGTTCGGCGAGACGGACCTCACCAAGACCCAAACTCAGTGGGAACACGCCGTCACCCAGGCCGGCAGCCTCGAGGAGCGCATGGACCTCTTCCTCGACAGCATGGAACAATCCGCCAACGCCGGTGCCCCCGCGAGTGCAAAGGATGACCTCGTGACCGACGCCGAGATCGACCGTATGATTGCCGCCGACGTGCTGGCGAGCGAGAAGGCGGAGCTAAGCAAGTTGGACGAGCTGGAAAGCGAGATCGCCAAGGAACTGGGCGCGACCAAACAACGCGACTAACGCCGAGAAGTACCGCCCCGGACGCGAGCGACTACTCCCTCTCGCTCCGGGAGAGGGCAGGGATGATGGCCAGAGGTTACTAAAGATCCGACCATAGCCGTACCTACTCCACCTTTGGCAACAGGTTATTGCGGCCACACCTACTTCTTTTTCTTCTTCCCTAACTCCTTAAATAAGTCCCCCACCGCGTCCTCGATCGTCGCCGGTGGCTGATCCGCATCCCGAGGCGTCTCAGGTTCGCTTGGCGTCGCTTTTTCATTGCCAGCTTTATCCGATCGTCCGCCGCCCAGCAGCCGTTCCGTCAACTGCTTCTGAATCGCGCCTTCGATCAGCTTGCCGATCAACCGGTCGACCTGCACCTGCGGCGACAGCGTGGTGCCGGTGATCGGTAGCGTGACTTCTGCAGGCATGTACTTCGCCAGATCGCCGCCGCGACCTTGAAGAAACTCGGTGAGCAGGCTGAGGTTCATCGGCATCAGCTTCATGTCCGACAAAGAAACCGCCCCGTTCAAACGCAGCGGATACTGCCGCCCGCCCTGCTCGACGGCGATCGTGATGTCGCTCTTCGTCACGCCTCGCGCCAGTTGCACGCGGCTCTTGCGCACCGCGCCGTTGATTGTCGGGCTGTTGCCCGTGGCCTCGAGCACCTTCGAGATGGTCTCATTTCCGAGGATTAACCCCGGCACCTCGAATTCAATCTCGGCCACGCCATCGTTCTCGGGCGCCTTCGACTTGATCAGTTCCGGATCGAGCGGCACGCGATCCAATCGAATGATAATCGCGGTTAACTGTCCGCTGGCCTTTGACGGATTCGCGAATACTGGGTTCACGAACTTGCCGAGCACGTTGGTGGCCAGAAACGGATTGAGCGTCGCCCCCTGAACGAGTTTCTTGTCAGCCGGCACGGAGAGCCGCGGCGCCAGCGGATCGGTGAAATCGATGACCGCCCCATCGAAGTCGAGCGTGCCGTCGTTAAACTCCGCCGGCTGCATTCCAATCGCCGCGAGCCCTTCGGCCAACCTGAACGACACGTCGAGGTTCGCCAGTCGCGAGCCTTCCAACTCGGCCACCGGCACGGCCAAACTGCCCGTCGCGACGACCTGCTTGATCGCTTCGTGGAACGGCAGGTTGGTCGGGTACTGCCCACTTACGGTGAACCGCCGCTCGACCTTTCCGCTGGGTTTTAGATTGGCAAGGGTGGGTTTGAGATCAACTGGCACTAGAGGCTTGGCCAGCAGCCAGAGCGGCTCAAGGTCGTACGCGACGTCGGCAACGATGTTGTCGAACCGGCGGGCGTTCATGTAGTCGCGCACGGCCCCCTTAGCCGTCACGGCGAGTGCCCCGCTGCTGTCCATCTTCAGCGTGACGGCGTTCAGGACGGCGTCGCTCTTGGTCAGATCGATCAGAAGATCGTTGCCGATGTCGATCTGATCTTCGGAAAAGGCCGGTTGACCGGCCTCGGTGACCTTCAAACCCTTCAACGGCAAGTTGCCCTTCAGCGACAGTGCGTCGCCGATGGGTGTGATCGTCTGCGTCCCGTTGAACGATGCGAGTTCGAGAATGGAATCGCCCTTCTGCACTGCCAACTGCCCACCGCGCAGTTCGGAGACGTTCATCGTCGGCAGGCCGTTGACGGCGCGCGACACTTGGGCCTTCGTCGAGAACGAGCCGCTGACGACCTTCAACGGTGCCACTGGCGTGCCATCCGTAGCTGGCTCGGCGGGTGGCAGGAACGCTGTGGCGATCGAATACAGCGGCGCCAGATTGGGTATAGCCAGCGACACGTCGGCCGACTCGATTAGCTTCATCGGATCGAGTGGCGCATCGGGCTTGGCCGGGTCGCGAAGCGTCAACTTCGTATTGGCTGCGCGGGCGGACAGCAGTTCACCTTCGGCCGACGCGGTCTCGATCGTCGCGTTCGACAGATCGTCGGCCGCGGCGGCCTTCAGAGCGAGCTTGATGGGCTGGAAGTTCTGCACGCCGCTGGGCGTGCCAACTGCGAGGTTAGAAGCGACAAAGTCAGCCTGAACGCCCGTTCGGTTGTCATCCGGCCGCGACAGCACCAGCGTGCCCTCAATCTGGCCGCTCTTCACGTCGCCCGAGGACGTCTCAATCGCCAACTGCTTCGCGAAAGCCCGGCGTGTAGCGGCGTTCAGTTGCGCGAGGTCTGCCGATATCGCAAGCGTTCCGGTCGCCTGCGGCAGTGCTGCGTCCTTCGGTAGCGCCGCCGTAAGTGGCCCGTTGGCCGACACGCGGAACATGCCCTGCGATTGCTGCGCCTGCAGCGACTGTAGCGTCACCGACGGCTCAGCTGTCAGGTTACTTGCGCTGCCAGCAAAGGTCGCACTGAAGTTGCCCTCGAGCGCCTTCGCCGCCTGGGCCTGTTCAGGCAATAGCGCTGCGATGGCCTGACCCGCTTTGGCCAAATCCAATTCGAACTGCTTCACTTCAAAGGCGGACACGTCGATGCGTTCACCCGTCTTCGTGACGACGACACTCGCATTCGTTGCGAACAGTCCACCCGAATGTCGCGCGACAAGATCGTTCACCGCCACCTTCGCGTCGCCCGTCACGCCCATCACTGATCCAGTCAGCGTGGCCGTCACGGTCCCACCGACGGCATCGCTCGCCTCCTTCAATTCCGGGAACAGGCTGCCAAGCTCGTTGGCAAGCCGTGGCAGGTCGAGCGAGAACTGTCGCACCGCGAACGCGGGCACGTCGATCATCTCTCCGTTGACCATAATCGACGCAGTCGCATCGGCCGCGATCGAGGCGGCGTGGGCGTCGCCCGTTTGAAGCGTGGCGGTGGTGATGTTCACCGCCTTTGGCAAGTTTGTTTCGGCATCAGTGGATACCTCGGCCACCAGCTTGCCCACGATCTGCTTCTGCTCGATGGTGTCACGGTCGGCCAATCCTGCCACGCGCACATCGCTGATGGTTAATTCGCCGGTGAGCACGACGGGCGTCGTGCTGGCGGTCGTGAGGTCGCCTTGGCTGGCAATGGTGACGTTGAACGCGCCCGTCAGGCGCAACGTGCCGAAGTCGATCACCTGGCCAAGTTCGGCCTGCACGCGGTCGAGCGCGCCGGTCAGGGTGCCGTTGATGCCCGCGAGGCTAGGCCCGGTGAAGCTCCCGTTGGCAAACGCGCTGGTCAGTTCGAACTTCACGTCGCGCACCGACGCCAGCAGGTTGGCGCTTCCGCCGACGGTGGCGGCGAGGTCGATCTTGATCGACTGAAGCGCGATCGGCCTATTCTGATTCGTATCGCGGCCCGCGATGCCGTCCAACGACGTCGTCGACGCCAGCGATATCGCCATCGGCGTGACATCGGCGACCGACCGGCTGGCGAGTTGCCCGCCGGTCAGTTCGATGCCCTCGACGAGTTTGAAGGTGTTTCGGAGATTGGCAGCGAGTTGACCGATATCGAAGTTGGCATCGATGATCGCCGTCCCAGGTTCGCCCGGCGCCTTTCCGTCGATCACGTTCAAGATCGCCGCCACCGGCGCGTCGGCGAATACGGTCGCCTTGCCTTGCTGGAGGAGGAGCGTCACGGGTTGCTCTGCCGATTCTCCGATTCGCACCCGCGAGGTTTGGTAATTCAAAAGCCCGTTCGGCATCGAGACCCGCACCGAGGGCACGAGGACTTCGGTCGACTCGGACGCGAACGTATCACCCTTCAGTATCGGTCCCGCCGCGGCCAGGCCGACGATGTTGGTCTTACCGTTAATCGCGATTTCCCTACCACCCGTGATGGTCGCCGTGAACGTGCCGGCCGCCTTGCCGTTGATGGTGTCAATTGGCGCCTGCTCTCCCAACAGTGCGCGCAAGGCCGACAGGTCGACCCCGTCGTACGTCAGCACCTGCGTGCCCGCGACCGTCGACAGGTCAGGCTGGCCACTGGCATCAATCGTCAGCTTGCCGTTGTTGAATAGCTTCAGGTCCCCCGCAACCGACACCGTGCCGCCGGCGCCATCGTCGACGCTGGCGATCAGGTCGAGCTTGTTCTGGATCGGCGCATCTCCACCTGGCATCGTTATGTTGCCATTGATGCGGGCCAGCAGTACCGCCGGTAGGCCGGGCGCGCCCGAGTGGGTTACGATGCCATCGACAATCTCGATCTGCCCGGCGATGCTCGGGATCTCAATCGGCGATCCGGCCGAGGCGCTATCACTCGCTTCTTCCATTTTCGGCTTTGTGACCCGCGCAACGTTCAGCGACCCATCCGGGTGATGGCGGACGTTCAGGTTTGGGCGTTCAATGCGAATCGTGCCGAGGTTGAAGGGATCGGCGATAAGGCTCGCCAGCGACTTGTCGACCGTCACCTGCGCGACCTCGGCCACGAGCGATTGCTTGTCATCGTACACCTTGATGCCGCTTAGCTTCTGCTTGCCAAGCCAGCCAAAGCTCCAGTCCGTCACTTGGATTTTGCCATCCAGCATGTGCTGGTTCGCCTGCGACAGGACGAGGTTTCGCACTGGCGACATGCTGGCGAGGGTTGGACCGAGCGCGACCAAGGCCACCAGCCCGACAACGAGCAAAAGCACCAGCAGCACCAGCCGTCGTAGCCAACGACGCCGCTTGCGCGGTGGCACAGGTGTCGAGTTCGCGGGCTGGGGATCGGTGGGCCGCGAGATGGAATCGGTCATCGGAACTTGCTCCTGGATCTGCCGGTGAGTTGTCAGACACGCGAGTCGCCCAAAGGTACGGCCGACGAGCTGGCGGACGCGTTCATATTAGCGTCCACCGCCGCTTGCGAAATAGAAGCCGCCCGCGAAGATGCAACGCCCGAAATTGCGGGCCGGTGGGTTTGCCGGTAGTTTCCACGTCTCGCGGGCAGAATCGGGTTCCACCACTTAGGAAGGGTCAATGGCGAACGAGAAGAAGGCGCTAATCACGGGCATCACTGGGCAGGACGGCTCGTACCTTGCCGAGCTGTTGATGCAAAAGGGATATCAGGTTCACGGCATCGTCCGCCGAAGTAGTTCATTTAACACCGAGCGTCTCGATCACCTGTATCGCGACCCGCACGATCCGAAGGCCAAGCTGTTCCTGCACTACGGCGATCTGGTTGACGGCATGGGCCTGCGCGAGATTCTGACCCGCGTGAAGCCGGACGAGGTGTACAACCTTGGCGCCCAGTCGCACGTGCGCGTCAGCTTCGACCAGCCCGTTTACACCGTCGCCAGTGACGCGCTGGGCACGATGAACCTGCTGGAAGCCATCCGCGACACCGGACTGCCCATCAAGTTTTACCAAGCCAGCAGCAGCGAGATGTACGGCAAGGTCGTCGAGACGCCGCAAACGGAGACCACGCCCTTCTACCCCCGCTCGCCGTACGCCTGCGCGAAGGTCTACAGCTATTGGCAGACGCTGAACTACCGCGAAGCCTACGGCATGCACGCCAGCAACGGCATCTTGTTTAACCACGAGTCACCGCGGCGCGGCGAGACCTTCGTGACGCGCAAGATCACCCGCGCCGCCACACGCATCAAGGAAGGCCTGCAGGACAAGCTGTTCCTCGGCAACTTGGACGCCAAGCGCGACTGGGGCTTCGCCGGAGATTACGTCGAGGGCATGTGGCTAATGCTGCAGCAGCCCACCGGCGACGATTACGTGCTGGCCACGGGCGAGACGCACAGCGTGCGCGAGTTCCTCGACGAGGTGTTCGGCCACCTCGACCTGGACTGGAACAAGTACGTCGAGGTCGACCCACGCTATTTCCGCCCCACCGAGGTCGACCTGCTCCTGGGCGATCCCGCCAAGGCCAAGCGCGTGCTGAAGTGGGAGCCGAAGGTCACGTTCAAACAATTGGCTAAAATGATGACCGAATGCGATTGGAAACTCGCCAAGCGAGAGAAACTGGTCGCGAATTCGGAGAAGTAGCTGCCGCTTGCGCGTCCTCTCTAATTTTGATCGAGATCAACGATGCCGATCGCTAAATCAGACCGAATTATCGTCACCGGTGGGGCCGGGTTCCTTGGGTCGTTTGTCGTCGATCAACTGAAGGCAAAAGGTTACAACGACATCGTCGTGCCGCGGCGGAAGGACTTCGACCTGACGACCGAGGCCGACGCTTACCGCCTCTACACCCAGTACAAGCCCGCGGTCATCCTGCACCTGGCGGCGGAGGTCGGGGGCATTGGCGCCAATCGCGACAATCCCGGTCGATTCATGTTCGCCAACATGGCGATGGGCATGCACCTGATCGAGGGCGCGCGCAAGTTCGGCCTGAAGAAGTTCGTGCAAGTGGGCACGATCTGCGCCTACCCGAAGTTCACGCCGGTGCCGTTCAAGGAAGAAGACCTCTGGATAGGTTATCCCGAGGAGACGAACGCCCCCTACGGAATCGCGAAGAAGGCCCTGCTGGTGATGCTGGAAGCCTACCGCGCGCAGTACGGGCTGGACGGCATCTACCTGCTGCCGGTGAACCTCTTCGGCCCGCGCGACAACTTCGATTTACACAGCAGCCACGTCATTCCGGCGCTCATCCGCAAGTACGTCGAAGCACGTGAGGCCGGCGCCCCCAACGTCAGTGCCTGGGGCACCGGCAAGGCCAGCCGCGAGTTCCTGTACGTGGAAGACTGTGCCGACGGCATCATCCGCGCGATGGAGAACTACAGCTCGCCGGAGCCCGTGAACCTCGGCAGCGGCCGGGAGATCACCATCAAGGACCTGACCGAACTGGTCGCCACCACGACTGGATACAAGGGCCAAGTCGTCTGGGACCCCACCAAGCCCGACGGCCAACCCCGCCGGTGCCTCGACGTGCAGCGCGCCAAGCGCGTTCTCGGCTGGACGGCCGGCACGTCGCTCGAAGAGGGCATGCGCAAGACCGTCGACTGGTTCGAAGCCCACCGCGACTCCTTCACCGAACGGCATTTCGCCCGCGCCAGTTCGTAGACGGTCGCGACCCACCCAAACGATGCGCCTCACGATCATCAACCAGTTCTATCGGCCCGATGTCAGCCCCACGGCCCAGCTGTCGGCGTCGCTGGCGGATCATCGAGCGCGGATCGGCGACGACGTCACGGTCGTCACCAGCAGTGGCGGCTACGTCGCCGGTGGCGTGCCGAAGGACGCGACGGGTGACGCAGATCCCACGGCATCGGCAGTCGACAGGACGCCTAACGTGCGCCGGATGTGGACGCCACGATTGGGTAAAGCGACCCTGGTTAAGCGGTTGATCGATTATGCATCCTTCTACCTCGCCGCCAGCTGCCAACTGCTGACGATGCCTCGGCAAGACGTGATCGTCTCGCTCACCACGCCGCCGTACATCGCGCTGACCGCACTGCTACACAAGTTGTTCCACCGGCGAACCAAGCTGGTGCTATGGAACATGGACTGCTACCCCGACGTGGTCGAGCGGGCCAACATCATCCGCAAAGGTGGCGTCCTAAGTCGCGTGTTGCGCCTGACGAACCGCCTGCTGTATCGAAAGGTCGACCACCTCGTCTGTCTCGACACCGCCATGGTAGACCTGCTGATGTCGCAGTATGCGCCATCGCCCGAACGGCCGCCGGCAACGATCATTCCGAACTGGGAAGATGCCTCGTTCTTCCCCGCCGACGCGCCGAAACAAACGTGGCCGGAAGCGGCGGCGCTCGACCTGCAGGGCAAGTTCGTCGTGCTGTACCTCGGCAACACCGGCGTCGGCCACACGTTCGAGACCGTGCTGGAGGCGGCCGAGCAGCTGCGCGGCACAAATGTGCGCTTCCTGTTCGTCGGTGGCGGATCGCGATGGAAGCAGATCGAGCAGACGAAGCGTGAGCGATTGCTCGACAACGTCCTGCTGCACACATATGTGCCGAAAGAACAAACGCCGGCGGTGATGAACACCGCGCAGGTGGCGCTCATTACGCTGCGCGACGACGCGCTTGGCATAATGAGCCCCAGCAAGCTCCATTCGAACTTGGCAATGGCGCTGCCGGTCGTTTACGTCGGTCCTGCTGGCAGCAACGTGGATGACGCGATCACACGGTTCGACTGCGGCGTGAGCCTGCGCGCGGGCCAAACCCAAGCTCTGGTCGATCAACTGACGGCTCTGGCGGCGGATGCGGAGCGCACGGCGACGCTGCGGCGCAATGCACGGGCTGCGTTCGATGCCGCCTACTGCGATCTGCGAACGCTGCCGCAGTTTGACGCGCTATTGTCGTTACTCGTCAACCCCTCCGTTGACGCGCCACTGGCACGCACGGCTCTACAAGAGGCCAACCCATGATCAGGTTTACGCTCCTCATCGCCGCGACGACGTTGTTGATCTCGACCACCGGCTGTAGTCGCGAGGTCCGCGAGGCGCGCGTGCCGCTAGAACAACCGACCCCGGCCATTGAAGGCGGCTCGGCAACCGATATCATCGACGCCTGAGCCGAGCGCCCTCGCAGCACAATGCTATGGCCGAAAACACACCGACGACCCCGCCGCCCACGGTTGATGTGGGTGAGCAGCTCCGCTACTACATGGGTGACACGGGTGGCATGAATGGAGTGGCCGGTGGCTATCGCATCAAGGTCTACCACACGCGCGCGTTCCCGTGGGACGAGGTGTTCAAGGTCCTGCTGTACCGCGACTTCAAGGTGTATGTCACCCGCCACAAGGCCGACATCTACATCGAAGCGCAACCCTGAAGTTTTCGCGATTGCGCCGCTGAGGATGCAAACAAAGACGGGGTTGACGCGTATATAGACTCGCGGGGTCGCACCCTCGCCGACCATGTCATCCGCAAACCAGCAGGAACACCGCGTGTCGACCAACCGTCCCCACATTCTCGTTACCGGCGCCGCCGGCTTCATCGGATCGCACGCGGCCCAGCAACTGCTGGCGCGGGGTTATCACGTGGTCGGCATCGACAACTTCAGCGACTTCTACGACCGATCGTGGAAGGAACTCAACCTCGCCAGCATTTCGTCGGGCGAGCGCATCGACGTCGAGGAAATCGACATCACCAACGGCACTGCGATCGACGCGCTTGTTGGCAAGATCAAACCCGTCGCCATCCTGCACCTGGCTGCGATGGCAGGCGTACGGCCGAGCATCGAGCAGCCGGCGTACTACGCGCGCGTGAACGTCGAGGGCACGACTCACCTGCTTCAGGCGGCCGTAAGCCATGGTGTGGGCAAGTTCGTGTTCGCGAGCAGTTCGAGCGTCTACGGCAACCTCGCCAAGGTGCCGTTCAGCGAGAACGACCCGGTCGGTGAGCCCATCAGCCCATACGCCGCCACGAAGCGGGCCGGCGAGCTGCTCTGCTACACATTCTGGCACTTGTACAAGCTGCCGATCTTCTGCCTGCGTTTCTTCACCGTCTATGGACCGCGCCAGCGCCCCGATTTGGCGATCCACAAGTTCACACGCCTCATCAGCGCGGGCCAGCCGCTGCCCTTCTTCGGCGACGGCAGCACCAGCCGTGACTACACGTTCGTCGACGACATCGTCGATGGCATCATGAAGTCGCTCGACCGCTGCGATCGCTACCGCGTTTACAACCTGGGTGGCAGCAGCCCGGTGACGCTGTTGCAGTTGATCGAGGAACTGGAGCGAGCCATCGGGAAAAAGGCCATTCTCGATAAGCGACCTGCGCAATTGGGCGACGTCGAACGCACGTTCGCCGATCTATCGCGGGCGCAGTCGGAGCTGGGTTATCAACCGAAGACCACGCTCGCCGAAGGATTGCGAAAGTTCGTTGGATGGTACAAGGAGTACGGGCACCTCTACCGGTTGCCAGGCGATAAGGCTTGAGGGCCAATTTCGTCGCAGGTCAATCACTTCATTTCGATTTCGCTCCGGCTCCGAGCCTAGACGGGGTCGCCCCGGCTAAACCCGTCACGACATTACCCGTACACGGCAAGTGGATGGGGAAATGCCGAGCTCGCGCCGGAATGCCGTGGCAAACGCGAATGCATTGGAATAGCCGACCTGTGCCGCGACGGTGGATACCTTCAATCGCCCCGATGCCAGTTGTTCCGCGGCGCGGCGGAGGCGCAGGTGGGCCAGATGGCGCAGTGGGCTGCGGCCGTGCCGCGCGTGGCAGAGCCGCCGAAGGTGTTCGGGACTAACACGGGCGGCGTCCGCCAGCATCGCGAGCGACCACGGGCGCGATAGGTCGGTCGCAACCGTCTCCCATAGCTGGCTTAGTCGCTGGTCGACCTCCATAGGGCCAAGGATCCGGCGGGCGTGCAGATCAACCAGGTGAGCCCACGACGAAAGCGCCGCCGGGTCGGCCAAGCCATGCCACTCGCGGTACAACCCGAAGATCGCCGAGGCGATGGGCTGCGGGTCGACCGCTTGCAGCCGCGGTTCGGCAACGACGTCCTCCGCATCGCCGGCATATTGCACCCACGCCAACGACCACACCTTTCCTCGGATCGCGCGGTACCCGTGCGGACAGCGTTGCCCCGTCACGTACGCCTGTCCCTCGCCGCACAGTAGCCACTTCCCAGCCACCCAAACCTCGCCAGCACCCCCTTCGCACACCAGGACCTGCACGATCAGCGGACTGACACGAACGAACCGAAACCCAACCGCCGCCTGCGATAGCCCGGTCAATGTAATGCCGGTCTTCGCCAGTGCCGGATAGCTACTTGACCCAACAATGCGCTCCCGCGTCCGGCGGCCGATCATGTGGGTCTCGCGAAGGTATTTGTCATTCATACCGATGGTTTTTCGCCTGCCCTTGCTTCATAGTCAATCGAACGCTATCGCGACGATGGCAAATGACAAAGGAATCACTTCAATGAGCATCCCGCGCAATGAGTACCCACGTCCTCAGTTCGCACGTGCCGATTGGCTCTGTTTGAATGGCAAATGGCAGTTCGAGATTGACCCCGGCGACTCCGGGATCGATCGCGGATTGTTGAGCCGTGACCTCAGCGGCGAGATCATTGTGCCGTTCTGTCCCGAATCCACGCTCTCGGGCATCGGTCACGTCGATCGTATGCTTGCCGTTTGGTATCGGCGATCAATCACGGTGCCGGCGACTTGGACGGGACGCCGCGTGTTGCTGCACTTTCAGGCCTGCGATTACGAGACGACCGTCTGGGTGAACGGCGTCGAGGTGGCGCGACATCGCGGTGGCTTTACCCCCTTCTCGGCGGACGTCACGGATCATGTGCAGCCCGGCGAGCCGGCGACGATCGTCGTGCGTGCGCGCGACGACTGGCGTCATCCGAAACCCATGGGCAAGCAATCGCGCAGTTTCGGCAACGCGGGGTGCCACTACACGCGCACCACCGGCATCTGGCAGACGGCCTGGATGGAGCCCGTTGCCAAGCTGCACATGCATCGGCCGCGCATAACGCCCGACGTCGCTAACGGCGCGTTCCACATGGTCGTCCCGGTCAGCGGCAACGCGCGCGGCAGCCAGGTGCGCGTCACCCTCTCCGACGCCACGCGCCCTGAGGTGAAGGTCACAGCGACCGCATCCGCAGCATTCGACTTCGCGCCACAGGTCACTTTGAACGTGCCCGAACGCCATCGGATCCTTTGGGAACCGCTGAAGCCACACCTGTACGACCTGAAGCTGGAACTGCTGGACGGCAGCGGCACCGTCGTCGACACGGCCACCAGCTACGCGGGCCTTCGCTCTGTCGCGATCGACGGCATGGCGATCAAGATCAACGGCAAGCCGGTCTTCCAGCGCCTCGTGCTGGACCAGGGATACTACGCCAATGGTATCATGACTGCGCCGTCGGACGACGACCTCAAGCGCGACATCGAATTGAGCATCGCGGCTGGGTTCAACGGCGCACGGCTGCACCAGAAGGTGTTTGAGGAACGCTTCCTCTACCACGCCGACCGATTCGGTTACCTGTGCTGGGGCGAATTTCCTGACTGGGGGTCCGGTGGCTTTGGGCCCAGCCACGACCACCAGCGTCCCAGCACGGCGTATGTCACGGAGTGGCTGGAGGCACTAGCCCGTGATTACTCGCACCCTAGCATCATTGGTTGGTGCGGTCTGAACGAGACGCACCAGGCGATCCACGATGGCATGGGCGTGCTGGACGACGTCACGCGCGCAATGTTTCTGGCCGCGAAAGCGGCGGACCCGACCCGCCCGGTACTCGACGCCTCCGGCTACGCCCACCGCGTGCCCGAGACGGATGTCTACGATTGCCACGACTACGAGCAGGACCCTGCCAAGTTCGCCGCCAACCAACGAACGCTCGCCGACGGTAGGCCGTTCGAGAACAAGATTGGCACGGAGAAGCAACGGCAGAGCACGCCCTACCGTGGGCAACCGTTCTTCGTCAGCGAGTTCGGTGGCATCTGGTGGAACCCGGCGGCCCGGCCCGGTGAAGACTCGTGGGGCTACGGGCAAAAGCCGGCGACGATCGAAGAGTGGTACGCACGCTTCGAAGGACTGTGCGACGTGCTTCTGGATGACCCCAACATGTTCGGCTACTGCTACACGCAGTTGACCGATGTGTTCCAGGAGCAGAACGGCATCTACCTGTTCGATCGCGACGTGAAGTTCGACATGGAGCGCGTCCACCGCATCCAGACGAAAACGGCTGCGATCGAAAAGATGATCGTGTAACCGAATCTGCGGCTTGAGCCCAACACCATACGCCGCGTCTAAAACAGCCAGCCCTGCCGATCCTCCCGAGATGCCTCGCCACTAGCACGCCTTTGCCGCTGCGGCGGCGTCGCGGCTGGGGGCGGTTCGACTGGCTTTTCGATCGTCTCAGTCGGTTGCTTCGGCGCTCGCTCGCCGCGCCCACGGTCTCGCGCGCGGTTTGTGGCTGCCGTCAGCGTCTGGCGTGCCTGACCGGTCGGGCAGAGATCGAGGACGGGGCACCGTTCGCAGGCGGGATTGGCGTGGAAGCAGCAGCGCTGACCGTGCAGCATCATCACTTCATGGTTGTCGTAGACCTGCTGCGCCGACCAGTCTGCCGGCAGCTGCGCTGCCAGCAGCACGTGCGATGGACCGACCGGCACGTCCGCAGGGATTAGGGCCAACCGGACGGCCACCCGGTGATGATGACTGTCGACCGGCAGCGCTGCCTTGCGCAACGTGCTGAACGACAGCACCGCCGCACTCGTCTTCGGCCCCACGCCCGGCAGCGTCTCCAGCCACGCACGCGCCCCAGGTACGTCCATGTCGCCGAGGAACGCCAGCGATAGCTCTCCACGACGGCTGGTGATCTCTTGAAGGATGCGCTGGATGCGCGGCGCCTTTTGTTCCGGCCAGGTCACAGCGCCGATAGCCCGTTCCACATCCAACGTCGGCGCGTCGCGCACGGTGGCCCAATCAGCGTACGCTGCGCGCAATGCCTTGAACGCCCTGCCGCTGTCGGCGTTACGCGTGCGATGCGACAGGATGGAGGAGATCAGCTCGCTCAGTGGGTCCAACGAGTGGAAGTACGGGATCGGGCACCCGTACGTCTCGCAGAGCCGCTCGTGAACCATCAACGCCTTCGCGCGCGGCGCTACGTCGTCCGGCGTTTCATCACTTCGCACCATGCGGCCTCCGTGCCTGCTCTTCAAGCGTAGCTCAAGCAACGTAGCGCGCACACTCTCAAATGGCGGCGGGGCAATTTTCCTGCAGCAGCCCGGGAGGGTTCTATTGGCGTGTCCGCACGCGCGGCACCTTCATCATGCAACGGATGGCGGTGCCACTCACTTCACCAAGGCATCAAAGGCCGGCGCCATCGCTTCAGCCCACGCGGCATAGCCGGCCGATGACAGATGTAGTTCATCTTGCGCGAACAGTGACGTCACGACGCGTCCGGGCGCGACCGAGAACGTGTCGGTTAGATCGAGATACGTCACGGCATCGCCTGCGATCGCGGGCAGGTCGCGCTGGATCATCGCGTTGATTTTTTCGATGCGATTGCAAAAGTATTCGTTCTGGCGCGGCAAGATGCCCAGCAGCAGCACTTTCGCGTCTGGCAACTTGGCGCAAATCGCTTTCACACATTCCAGAACGCCCGCGGCGATGTCCTCGTCGTTCCCGCCGTTGGGTGGGCCATAGAGGTTGTTGGTGCCGATCATCAAAACGACCAGCTTCGGCTTCAATTCGTCCAACTCGCCGTTTGCAATGCGCCACAGCACCTGCCGTGTGCTGTCACCGCCAATTCCGTAGTTGACGGATTTCACGGGCGCGAACCGGGCATCCCAGATGTCCTTGCCCTCGCTGCCCCAACCTTGGGTAATCGAATCGCCGAGGAACACGACCCCCACGTCCCCCTGCTTCGTGCGTGCAAGGAACTCATTGTGCCGGCTTTGCCATGCGGTAGGATGCTGCTCCCAAAAGCCCCACGCCGGCTCGGTGGGCTTGCCGGCGGTGGGACTGGTGAAGAGCGGATTGCTAGGGTCCATCTTTGCCGGCTCAGGCGCGGCGTTGAGGGCGACGGGAACGTTGGCTGCGGTGATCGACACGTCGTCAAGCCACGCGGAGCCAGTTCCCTCGGCCAACAGCACGACGCCGAACGACGCCGTCTTCGCCGGCAGTGTGATCTGCTTGGATGCCTCCGCCCAATCGTTCGTTCCCTGCGCGTACTTCACTTGTACGAACTCGATCGGCGTCCCGGTGGCCGCCATGGGTTGGATCGCAAAATTCACCTTCACGTCGCCGGTGGTCTTCACGCGGCCATGAATCGTGAATGTGGTGCCGGGGTCGGCGGTGATGCGCTGCGATGCCTGACCCTGCTTGCCATTCACATCCACGCGCAGCGCGCCTGGCTTGTCGCCCCCCTCGGTGGCGTCGCGCGAGACCTTGGCATCGCCCCAGTGATCGACCCAGCCCACTGGTTGATCGCTACCTTGGTCGAACGACGCGTTCAACAACACCAGCGGTTCAGAAGCGCTCCTGATCGGCGCGGGTGCTGTCGGCGTCAGTTTTACGTCGTCCAGCCACGCCCGACCATCGCCTTCAATCATCAACAACACGTTGGACCGCGCGGCCCACTCGGGCAGTTCGATGCTGGTGGAGAACTCGCTCCAATCGGTTTCGTCCTGCACGTACTTCGCCTGGCGAAACTCGTTCTTCGTCCAGCCCTCGTCGAACGACTGCACGGCCACGTTCACCCGCGCGTTGCCCTCGCTCTTCACGAAGCCGCTGAGCCTGAACGACTTGCCCTCCAACCCTTCGATCTGTTGAAAAGCCTGGCCCGAGCCACCCGCCTTCGACGGATCGATGCGCAGCGATGCAGGCGCCGATCTAAACACGTCGGTGTCGCGCGCTGCGACCACGTCGCCCCACGAGCCGGACCAACCGACAGGCACAACGCTGCCGTCGTTCATGTTGCCGTTGGCCAACACGCTGCCCTCCATCGCGGGATGGGGCGGCGCGACGGCCAAGCGATCATCCTCGGTCGACTTGTACGATCGCGTGCCGGCCGGCACAAACGCCTTGTTCCACGTCGCAATGAAGAACCCGCGCCCGAACGTACCCACCACCAGGCGCCCCGGCGTGTGCGGGTCGAATGCGATCGCCTGCCCTCGCAACATGGGCAACTGATCGTTGGCCGGCGCCCAGGTCTTGCCCGCGTCGGCGCTCAGCCATACGCCAGTGGCGCCGGTGTGGTCGTGGTACGGATCGTCGTTAGTGATCAACGCCAGTCGATTTGGGTCGAACGGGTCGGCATTCACCTCAAACGCGAAGTGTTCATCCAGCAGCCGCGTCCACATCCTACCCGCTGCGTCGTATCGCCAGACGCCGGGTCTTCCATCGCGCCACTGGCATGCATACACGTTGCCGACCGAGTCGCAGTTGATGCGTCCACGCCCGGCTGGCTTGGGGCCGCCGATGTTGGTAAAGGTTCTCCCGTCGCTCGTCACATACACGCCATTCTTCGCCGACACGTAGAAGCGCCCTGCCTCTGTGGGGTCGGCCGCGATCCAGACGCTGCCAGCGGGCGCACCATCGATGGGCGTCCATCGCTCGCCAGCGTCGGTGGACCCAAGCAGCTTGCCGCCGACCGTGACCCACACGCGCATGGCGTCGTCCGGGTGCGCGTAGATGCCGTTGCTTTCGGGCCGCTTGCCGAAGCCGGCATCAGGCAGGCCGCGGGTCGCGCCGCTCAGCACGGTCCAGTTCGCGCCACCGTCGCTGCTGCGCAGAATACCGTTGAAGTCACCATGCTGGCCGGTCGTCACGTAGATGCGGCCATCTTTGGTGAACGCGGCGTCGGTGCCGCCAAGCCAGGGGTTTGGCTCACTGGTGCTGTAACGCCAGCTCTTGAGGTCGTCGTCGCTGATCCACGCACGGGCGGCGTCCATCGCTTGAATGATGCTCTGCCCCTTCACGTACGGGTTGAACACGACGTTCGTCGCACACCACCCGGTAAACCCGCGGCCGCGCCAGTGGTCTTTCTTTGATTCGTCTGGGCGGAACGCGGTGATGTCAGTCCAGGATTTTCCGCCATCCGTCGTGCGCAGCAGGTACTCGGTGCCGAAGCCGTAGGCGACCAGCGGGTCCTTCGGGTCGGCTTCCATGTTGCTCAGCGCGGCGCCGGCGAACGTCGCGGTGATGATGGGGGCGGCATCCAACAGGGACCGGCGGGTCGGGTCGGATTCGTCCTGTCCGATGTTCTGCTTCGTGCCGACCGGCGTCCAAGTGGCGCCGCCGTTGGTGGTGCGGTAGAGCACACCGGTGTTCCAGCGGGCGTCGCTGGTCCAGATGACGTTCGAATCGATGGGCGATACTGCCAGCGCATTGTAGTGCGCCGTAAAGTGATAGCCGTCGCTACGATCTTGCGGCAGGTTGCCACTGATGCTGGTCCATGAGCGTCCGCCGTCCGTGCTCTTGAAGATGCCACCAGGCAGGTGCTGTGCTTCGCCTGATGGCTTCGCCGCGCCAAGCGAAACCCATAACGTGTCCGGATCGGTCGGATGGGTCGCCAGCCGTGCCACGTTCGTGTGCGGCAGGCCGGCATTGTGCTTTGCCCAGGTCTTCCCACCATCTTCCGACAGGTAGAAGCCCTGCCCATTGCCCAATGCCGCAAGCCGAGTGCTGGAGCCCGCAAGGAAGGAACCGGCGACGAGGTTCACGCCGCCCTTGATCGCTTCCGGCGTCGATCCGTCGTTCGTCACCGTGGCGATGTGCCGCCAGGTGTCGCCAGCGTCGGTGCTCTCCCAGACTCCGCCGAACGAGTCCGACTGCGCCCACCGGCGGCTCGAGCCCCCGATGGCGATCAGTCGGCGAACGTTGTTCGGATCGAACAGCACGCGCTCGACGGCGGCGCTGTAAGTGCCACCACTGATCGGCGGGAAGCCGCTGCGCTGCTCGGTCCAGTTCAGCCCCCCATCCACGCTCTTGTACGGCCCGCTCATCGTGCCGGCCCAGACGACGTTCGGGTCCGTCGGGTGGAACGTGACGTCCGCCATCTCGTAACTCTTAAACCCGAAGGTCGACTGCCACGTTTCGCCCGCATTGGTCGAGAGCGCCATCGACAGCATGTCCCCGCCCGACAGGATGCGCCGCGAATCGTGCGGGCTGACCCGCAGCGACACCGTCGCCCCGCCGTTGCCCGGCTCGTACAACGGCGCCCACCGCGGCGCATCGGCGGCGAGCGCGGAACGGGTGATGAAGGTGAGCATGACGGAGAGGACCAGTCGCGTGATGAGGGTGCGCATGTTGGGTCGGATCCTTGGAAGCGGGATCAAAAGTGCTTGGTGTGCAAGAGACGGATTACTCGCCCATGTCGTCATACGCCGAACGAGCGGAGAACACGGGTGTACGGCCCCCCCCTGCCATAACCTGTTTGCGGTCATGACTGATGTCCCACACCGCCGGTCGTCCTTTCACCCCGTCGGGTTGGCAGCCCGCCGTACCATGCGCTCACAGAAGCGACCGCCGCCGCCGCCGCCCGAGCGCCGCCAGCGCCACCGCCACGGCACTGATCGCCGCGCCGGTGGGCTCGGGTACGGCAGCTTGGACGGTCACATCATCGACGTAAAACGTCTGCGCTTTGGTGATGCCCGGAAAGCCCGAGTTGTCGAAAAAGAACTCGAAGAACGTCCCCCCACCGGCAGCGTATGCGTCGAGCGCGCCCTTGAACGCGGTGTTCGCCGAGTAATCGTACGAGAAGTTCACCGTGCCGGCGGTCGCCGGCACCGCGACCGCTGCCAGGCCGACGTAGCCAAAGTTGTTGGCGTTCGAGTTGGCGACGAGCCGAAAGTTGAATGCCTGCGGCACGGCGGTGTCGGCGTCGAAGCGGGACAGCGTCAGGTCGATGCTCGTCCCGTTCAGCAGCGCCTCGATCGTCGCCCCGGTCCGACCGAGGCCGCTCGACTTGGCGAACTGCGTGAACGTGCCGCTCGTGCTGAACGCCGACTCGATCCGAAGTTCCAGGTCGTCACTGGCATCGGCCGAGTCGGCGACGGTGACGATCGATCCCCCAGCCGCCGAGAACGTGAGGTTCGCCGTGCCGTCAAAGTCGTTCACCACGAACGCCCCACGGGCCGCGCCGGCCAATCCGATCGCCAACGACGCAAAAGCCATGATTCCCAATCGACCATTCACCATGAAATCCTCCTAAGAGTGAGACGTGAAACGCGCCGCCCGCACGACGATGCGGTAGGCCAAAATCTCGTAACCGAGCGATTGAACGCGTCTGGACGCTCACGAGGCCGTCAAGGCAAAAAACGCGACGTTCGGCTAAATCTGACGCCGGGTGCCCCGGGTTGCGCCCGACTTGGGCGTCTCCGACCTTGGGTTCCCCAACGTTTTATGGTTCAGTGTTTCGTGCTAGAACCCGTTGCGGCTCGCATCCGGCGTTGCCGGTCCTTACTGCGGGACCAGGAGGTTCATGCCGAGCAGTTCACGCCCTTCACCGCTTCGGCGGTCGAGCCGTCCTTCGTCACCATGGTGGGTCGACAGACCACAGACGACTGAGGTGCGGGTGAGCATCTGGTGGCTCACCCGCACCTCGGTCGGGAACCCATTACTGCGCGACCCATACGTTCCCATGCTTCAGCTCGCCGCCATCGATGACGGTGCCGACGTTGTTCCGCTTCAGTTGAAGTGGCGCGACGTGGCCGTCGACGAAGACGAAGTTTGCGGTCGAGTTCTTCTTGTGACGGAAGCGTACGTTCGCGCGACCGCCGTAGTTGCCCCAGCCCGTGACGTCTAGGTTGGCATCGCCTAGCGAGCCGAATACGGCAGGGTTACCCTGGTCAGCCATGTTCCCACTATCCAATACCAGCCCCTGCCAATAGACGCGATTGCTGTCGAGGGCTTCGGGCTCCCAAACTGCATTTCCGAACGGCACTTCGCCCCACCCGGTATCAAACAGGATTTGCCCCGCGTCGAACGCAAGCACGACCTCAGAGGCGCGCTTGGCCCTAGCCACCCGGTAATGGGCATACGGGCGGGTGTAACCTGTCGCCGGATCGAGTCGGTTCGCTTCGAGGTTAGGCACCATGCGCGGGTGGGCCGCGTAGTGCGTGAACCCACCCTCTTGAGCCCGGGGACAGTGAAGCGCGCCGCCGACGTTTTCCTTCAGCGGCAGTCCGGCTTCGTCGCGCAGGGCTTCCCACCACATCAGATTTTCGCCTGTCGTTGGATAGTAGACGCGAGCACCGGGCAGGAATCCCTTGTTTCCGTTGGCGTACAACGACATAGCCAAACCAACCTGGCGCAGGTTCGACTGGCACTGTAGGTCAAGCGCAGCCTCACGTGCCTTGTTCAGGCTCGGCAGCAGGATGCTGATCAGCAGCGCGATGATGCCGATCACCACGAGCAGTTCAACCAACGTGAAGGCCCGTGCGGGCGAGTGTGACTTCCTAGTCATGACAAACCTCCAAAAACAGAACCCGTTCGATATGTGTTCCGCAGCGGCGGTCGGCCGAACGGCCGGACTTGCCTGGGCGGTTTCAATGGCACGTGAGACGCGCTGACCACCCTCTCAGTCCTTCAAACTTGCCACGGCTACGCGCCGCGGGGCTGACGTGGTGGTCGATGCACCAGCAGCTCGATGGGCGTGAACGCCTTCGTTCGAATGCCGGCCGTGCATGGTTCCGACCGAGTGGGTCAAGCGGCGCCACGAGCGTTGCCCCGTTGCGCCGGCAATAGCGTTCCCTTACGCCCGGCGCCGCCGCATCAGCAGTGGCGCCCCGACGGCCGCCGCGAGCAGGCCGGTCGGCTCCGGCACGGCGACGGCGGTGTAGTTGATGACGGGGCGAAACGCCTCATTAACGGCATTGGCGCTGTAATTTGAAATGCGGTCGAACTCACCCCCGGCCGGGTTATCCGGGTTGATGCGCAGGAACACGTAGTTGCCGATGCCGGTCCCCGCGGCGTACTGCGCGTTCAGGTACGCCAACAGGGCGGTGTCGCCACTCAAGCTGGTCGTCTTGGTCACGTTGGTTGCGAACCGGTTCGTGTTGCTCGCGTTGATGAAGTTGTCCTGGATCGGCGTGGCGTCGGTCGCGTCGATGCCGCCCAGGAAGAAATCGGTGTTCGACACGCTCGCCGACGGACGGGCGCCGAGCCCGTACAGATCGTGCGAGATGCCGCCGTTGAACCCGTCGATGCTGTTGGCGGCAGCGATCGTCATCGTGAAGCTGGCCGACGTGAACGGCGCGGGAATCGCGCCCAGGTTCGGCAATTGGAAGACGTAGACCGAGTTGTTGATGTTGCTGAACGTCCGCCCGGAGTCGATGGTTCCCGCGCCGTCGGCCGCGACGGTGCCACCACCGTCGGTCGGGGGGGTTGGGCTCGCGACGCTTACCTGCGTGTCTGCCGTGTTACCGGCGATCACCGCGGCGTGGGAGATCCCGGCCAAGCTTGCCACGGTTGCGACGACGGCCCCAAACAGGAAATGCGGACGCTGCATAAACGCTCCTCCTCAATCTTGCCCTTCGACGTGAAGACCGGCATTCACCGCCGTCGCACCAAGTGCGACGTACGACCTCACCGGCCTTGTATCACCCGTTCGCTATTCATCGACTCAAGCGATGTGCGATCTCACCGTGCCACCCACCTGTAGACCGCAGGGCAGGTAAGCCTCGCCCGCCACCGGCCGATCCTCGGCCGCCAGCCTCGCCATGTGCGCCAGTTGGCGGCCCATGGCTCGCAGCGGCAGTTGCACGGTCGTCACCGGCAGGCCCGACAACCACTCGGTGCCGGGCAGGCGTTGTTCGAAGCTGACCACGCTCACGTCCTCCGGCACGCGCAGCTCGCCGGCGCGCACCAGTTGGTCGACGCAGAACATCGGCACGAAGCTCGTCGGCACCAGCGCCGTCGGTCGGGCGCGCCTCAGGTACTGCCGTAGGGCGGCGATCGCATCGTTGGCGGTCGCCGGCGTGGTGGCGGCGGGCATCCAGTGGACGAGCGACTCGTCCACCTCCAGCCCTGCGGCCCGCATCGCGTCGAAGTAGGCCTCGTGGCGGTCGAACGTCCAGCGCTCCACCTGCCGTTGCACGACCAGCCCGATGCGCCTGTGACCGTGTTCGACCAGGTGCCGCACCGCCAGCGTCATGCCGTGCCGGTTGTCCTCGCAGACCGCGGGCAACCCGAGCGACACGTGCGGCGTGCCGGCGAGCAGGCACTTCACGCCCAGCTTCTGCGCGTCGCGGATCACGAACGCCTGCTTCGGCTCGGCCGACAGGCAGGCCAGCACGTCGGGCGGGCTTTGCGACAGGCGGCGCGACAGCGCGTCGACGTCGCGGTCGCGGTTGCCCAGCAGTTCGACGCGCACGCCATGCTGTTCGGCCGCCTCATCCATGCCTTCCAGCACCGGCGGGGTGTACCAGTCGTGCGCCAAGTCGCCGATGGCGAAGATCAGCACCGCCAGACGGACCAGCTGCCGTTCACCCCCGCGATCTTCGCGTCCCGCGGTGGTCGCGTCCCGAAGTACGTCGGCATACGCAGCGCGCGGCCCGACGAACGTGCCGTCACCAATCCGACGATCGATCCAACCATCCCGCGACAACTCATCCAGAGCCCGGCGAACGGTCGAACGACTCAGCTTGGACCGTTCGACAACTTCCGCATCCGTCAAGAACCGGCTACCCACCGGCGGCTGCGCCGTGCGAATGTATGCCGCAATCCGATCCCGCAGCACCTTCGCCGCATTGCGATTAGGAAACTCAAGTCCAAGATCGGGAATGGCTAACATTGTGAACCCTGTATCAGATAGACCCTTGGTGCCTTCTCCCCCTCAAATATGCCTCTCTGGGAGCTAGAAGCAAACTGAAAGATCAACAGCGACGAGAAAATTGGCCTAAATGTATTATACATTTGGCGCAACATGTGAAATCATATCTGTCGATCTAGAGCCGTAGCCCCGAACGACGACGGTTTTGCCACCGATTCGCCGATCTCAGCCCGGGAAAGCGCCGATCAAACGTCTGCTTTTGAGAGAACCGGCCAAGAACGGCTAGAAGATCCGATATCGCGTCTGCCGCAGCGGGCGAACATGTAGACGAAGAGATGTGGTCCAGCGACGTTCGCCAGGATGCTACCAGAACACGGATCGGCGCACCGAATGACCAAAAAGAAAAGGCCCGCTTCCAAATGGAAACGGGCCTTGACAAGTAGCGGGGGGAGGATTCGAACCTCCGACCTCCGGGTTATGAGCCCGACGAGCTACCAGGCTGCTCTACCCCGCGATTGAGATTCGGATCATAGGTTTGGCGTTGGGCGTGTCAAGGGGCGGCGATGGCGAATTGTGGAGAAGGCATCCAAAGGGTTTTCATTTCGGATGCGTAGCGGGATCGATTATGATCCCGCTATGCATCGGGCCGCCTTCGACCGCGTATTACTAATTGGGGATACCGACCGCCACGTGCAGGCGGCGGTGCGGGATGCGCTACCGATGAGTCAGGTGGTCAACGTGGCCAACGTGTTCGACGGGATCGCCGAGCTTGCCACCGGGGAATTCTCGACCGTGTTGGCGGCGGCGGAGCCGATCGAGCGGCGGCCGGAGGCGGCGGTGCGGACGCTGCGCGATCTCACCGGCGCCGGTCGGCTCGTGTTGTTTGGGCATCCCACGCTTGAGCCGCTCAGCCGGAAGATGCTGGAGTTCGGCGTCGATGATTATCTCGTGACGCCGGCGCAGACGAACGAGTTGAAGCAGATGTTCGTCAGCGCGCCGATGCGCATCGCGCCCAACGAGCCATTGTCCAACGGCAACGGCGTCGCGGACGAGTCGGACGAAGTCGAATCGCATCGCGCACCTCACGTTAAAGTTTCACCGTTCGCGGCCGTGCCGTTGACCGATGCCGTGCTCGACGCGCTCGTACAATTTCCGCACGACCCCGTCGCCGGCGCGGTTCGGCAGATCGCGGTGTCGCTGCCGGAGCCGGCGACGCTGAAGCTGTTCAAAGCGGACCAGACGCTGCCGGAACCCGTCGAGGGCATGACGTCTCACGGGCACCCGGTTCGGCTCGGCGGCGCGGTTCACTCGCAGCTTCAGTTGAACGTGTCGGAAAACGTGCCCGACGACGAGGCCCGGCACTTCCTCTCGCAGGTCGCGCATCAACTCGGCAAGCTCGCGACGCTGCAGGAGCGCCACGCGCAACTTCAGAAGCTGGCGATCACCGACGAGCTCACCGGCGTCTACAACGGCCGCTACTTCCGCCATTTTCTGTCGAAGATCCTCGACAAGGCCAAGGCGATGCGCTTCCCCGTCACGCTGTTGCTCTTCGATATCGACAACTTCAAGAAGTACAACGACCAGTTCGGCCACTCGGTGGGCGACGAGATCTTGAAGCAGACGTCGGCCCTCATGAAGCGCTGCGTGCGCGAGCACGACTGCGTGGCCCGCATCAGTGGCGACGAGTTCGCGGTCGTCTTCTGGGAAAAGGAAGGCCCGCGCACACCGCTGCCCAGTGGCGTCGCCGGTAGCGGTGGCATGCCGGGCCGGCCACCGCAGACGCCGTTGCAGGTCTTCCAGCGCTTCCGCGCGTTGCTGAATCGGCAAGAATTCAACGGTCTGGGCGCCAAGGGCCAAGGTGTGCTGACGATCAGCGGCGGGCTGGCGGTTTACCCATACGATGCGCAGACCGCCGAGGAACTGTACGACGCCGCCGACAAGGCCCTCATGTTCGGCAGCAAGAAGGCGGGCAAGAACACGATCTTCCTCGTCGGCAGCGACGAGCCCCCGCGCCTGCCTCCACTGTCGGTGGAGGAACTGTAAGTGCAGGCCGCCATGAATCGCACGCGCGTGAAGATCTGTGGCGTCCGCCGGTCGGTCGACGCGATCGCCGCCGCACGCGCGGGCGCCGATGCGGTCGGTCTGGTGCTGCACCCCGCTGCTAAGCGCAACGTCGAGATCAGAACCGCCCGCGACATCCTCGCGGTGCTGCCACCATTCGTCACGCCGGTCGGCTTGTTCGTCGATGCGACGATCCCGCACATCCTGAAGACCACGCACGACCTTGGCCTGCGGCATGTGCAGTTGAACGGCCAGGAGTCGCCAGAGTTCGTCGCGAACCTGCCCGGCCTGCGCGTCGTGAAAGCCATCCGCGTGAACCGTGACACGTTCACCGCCACGCTAGACCTTTGGCGCCGATCGGTCGCACAGATGGACATGCGTCACCTGACCGGCCTCGTGCTGGAACCCGACAACACCGGCCACGCCGGTGGCAGTGGTGTTGCGAACGACTGGGCGGCGGTCGTCGACGCCGCCACCCGCGGCGCGTTCGAAGGCCTGCCCCCGATCATCGCGGCCGGTGGCTTGTCGCCCGACAACGTCGCCGATGTCGTGAGGGCCGTTCGACCGTACGCCGTCGATGTCAGCAGTGGTGTCGAGGACGGAGTGATCGGTGAGAAGTCCGCCGCGAAGATCGCCGCGTTCGTCGCCGCCGTCGCGCTGGCGGAACGGGGTTGATCGACGGGCATTCTCCGCTTCTTCTGTAGGACCGGCATTCCTGCCTGTCTCTCCCCCCGTATTCCTTCATCTGGCTTCTGTGGCACAGACATTCTCGCCTGTGTCTCTTCTGTCTTTCTCTTTTCCTGTTGGGACGGACATTCTTCTCTGTCTCTCCATGAGCGACTGTTGCGCCCTCATCGAAGGAGAAGAGACGCGAAGTCGCGAAGCCACGAAGAAGTCGCGAAGACGACACTGCGACCTCACGCGGCGGCGGCGGTTTGGGCAAGGCAAAACGCGAATCCCTGCACCATTATGCACCATTGTGCAACATCGGGTGATGGTCGAGGAGCCCCCGACAGCAATCACGTCGGCTATTCGGTTGTCAAAGAGCACGTTATCCATCTCTCCGCACGCGCTGCGCGATTGAGGCAGTTGATGCGCAACGCTCTCTCTTTTTTCCTTCGCGTCCTCCTTCGCGCCTTCGCGTCTCTTCCTGTGCCCTATCGCGGCTCCGCCGCGCGGCACATAAGAATGTCCGCCCCACTGGAAGACAGAAGACGAAAGACAGGAAGAGACACAGGCAAGAATGCCTGTGCCACAGAAGAGAGGATACGGGGGGAGAGAAAGGCCGGGGGGAGAAGACAGGCAGGAATGCCTGTCCTACAGAAGATCGAGCACGCCTCAACCGGCGGCTCTACTGCTTCTTTCCCATCGATTCGAACAGCGGGTTCGTGATCGCCAGCTTCACCGTTGGCATGGCCGGCGACTCAACATCGTCCACCGCCCCGCCGAACTCCGAGGCGTCCGCGGCGTCATCGTCGGGCGGCGCGACGTCGGGGCGGTACAGGCGGCCGCTGAAGGCCTTCATGTACTCGGTCCAGTTGCCGTCGGCGTTGGCGCTCGCCTCGCCGCGCGTGGCGCCGAGCGACATCATCAGCTTCGCGTCGAGATTCTCGATCGTGTGCACCGCGATGGCCTCCGGCGTGCTGGGCGTGCGGGCGGCGCCGTGTTCGGGCAAACCGTGGTGGCTCAGCACGATGTGCTGCATCACGTCGATCAGGCACTGCGGGATTTCCTCGCCCAGCGCGATCGCGGCCGCCTCGGCCTTCTGTTCGATCCACATCGCGCCTTTGACGACGTGGCCGACCAGTTGGCCGCAGTCGGTGTAACCGAAGGCCGTCTCGTACTTCAGTTCCCACGTCTTGGCCAGGTCGTGCACGAAGACGCCCGCCACCACCACGTCGCGGTTCAGGCCGGGATAGAACCGGCAGATGGCGTCGGCCACCTCGACGGCGTTCAGCGTGTGCTCGAGCAGCCCACCCAGGAACGCGTGGTGGAACGTCTGCGCCGCAGGCGCTTTCTGGAACTCGTTCATCAGCTTCGTGTCGGCGAAGTAGGCCTCCATCAGCGCCCGCAAATGGCGGTTGCGCACGCCCAGCACCAGCCCCTTCAGCTTGGCGAACATCTCGGGGATGTCCCTGGTCGTCATGGGCATCAGATCGCCCATGTCGAACGAGCCCTCCTTGGCCGGCCACACCGCCTCGATGATCACCTGCGTGTTGCCCTGATAATTCTCCACCCGGCAGCGGGCCTTCAGGAACCCATTATCCGGCAGCGCGTTGAACAACTCGCGCGACGCGTTCCACATGCGGGCCGTCACCTGCTGCGACTTGTCGGAGATAAACCCCTTGATGTAATGCTTCCCGTTCGACCCCGCTGCGAACTGCTTGTTGGCAAGCACGAAGACGTCTTCCAAGATATCGCCGGGCTGGGCATCGCGAAGGTAACGTTGTCGCATGGCCCCGTTCTACGGCAACGACGGGATGGGGGCAAGAAGGGGCGGAGTAACGGATCAGCCTTCAATGGCCGGCCGGCCAGGCGCCGAGCCGCGTTGGACTCACAAAGACCGCTCCGCCCGGCCGGTCCGTTGCCGTGCGTGGTTAGAGGGCACCGCCGGACGGCCGCACCTTCAGCTTCGCGAACCACTCGACGTCATCGGCGGCAGCGTCGGCTTGCCCGCGGACATACTCGTGTGCGTCCGTCAGCCCAGACCGCACCGCCTCGATGCTCTCCGGCCGGTTTAACGTCTCGAAGCGCCGCGCGAGATGGCCCAATGAGACGATCGCGTTGCCTCGGACGTTGAAGTGCGGGTGACGAGCAAGGCGAAGGCAAAAGTCCTCAAACCACGCGAGATCTTCGGAATGGGGGCCGACGCTGATCGCGACAAGGAGCAGTTCCCCCGGATCGTTTCGTTCGAGCGCGGCCTCGGCATCCGGGACTTCAACCGGTTCGATAACCTGATAGATGCGTCGCTCTGAGCCATATAATCGACCGACGTTGAATGCCCTGTCCGGCTCCGACCACGCTTCGAACGACGCGGACCGTGACGTTCGGGGCCGGGCCCGCGGCGGGCGATCGGCGCGCCGGACGTGCAGCCGAGCGCGCCCGCGACGGAAAAATTGAGCATGCTCTATTTCGGACGCTCCGTTAGCCCGCGCAGCTTCAGGTTGCTGAAGCTGCCACGCTTGTTCGGGAGCGGCGGGAACAGTTCGAGTATGAGGCGACCGATCTGTGGCTCGGGCAGCGGGCGTCCGTCGACCATGCGCTTGCCGTTGATCGTCAGCCAGATCTGGCCATCCCACACCTCGGCCAGCACCTCGCAGCCGTCCGGTTTCGGGTCGAACTGCTCGGGCAATCGCTCGGTGCCGAACAAGAGCTGCCGGGTCGTCATGGCGACGACGATCGCGCCTTGCATCGCGAGCGGATCGTCGTTGAAGCGGAACGCGAACGACGGGAACTCGCCGGCGACCGTCATGGTGACGGCGAACCGATTGGAGGCGAGCGGCGCGTTCATGACGATCCCCGGTCCACGCACGCCGCGCATCTGCGGGGGCGGGCCCTGGTACTCGCCCGTCAGCTTCCCATCCGCCACGGTCCAGACGCCGATCTGCGGACGCCAGCCAGTGAGGTGCGAATCGGGCATCAGGTCGATCCATTCACCCGTAGCCATGCGGCTGGGCCGTTCGTAGTTCATCAGACGACCGTGCACGAATCGCTTCGCCGGGTCGTCGGCCTTCGCCGCGCCCATGCGGTCGGCCACCTGGCGAAGCGCCTCGACGCCGTTCGCCCGGCGCGTGGCGTCCAGCAGGTCCTGTTCGATCGCGACCATCTCCTTGCCGTGCGGGCCGGTCATCGCCAGCGTCTTACCGACGGCCTCGTCGATCGACAGGTCGAACTTCCGCAGCGCCAGGTCAACCGGCGCGCCACCGGTGCGATCGAGCGCATCGCGAGCGTCGTCGTAACGCTTCACCTTCAGCGCGAACGCCAGGTCGTACGAGTCGTGGTACTTCACGAACTCGGGGAACTTCACCGCACGGCCAAGGCGAACGAGGATGGGCTTCGTGAAGTCGTAGATGGCGGGCGTCAGCACGAACGCGCGGCCGCCGTCGGCCATGATCGCCTCGAGCGTCTCCTGATACTGGAACGGCAGGTCGGTGTCGTACCGGTCCCCCTCCACGCACTCGCGCGCCAAGGCCATCATGAGCGGGTAGTTGCCCCCCCAGCGTGGCAGGATCGCGTTGCGGTAGGCGAGGAAGGCGGGCTTGTAGTCGAGCTGCGCCTCGATCGCGTCTTCGAAGCACTGGCGCACGTCAAGGTTCAACCGATCGCCCGCCCCCATCGCGACGGGAATCAGGCTCGCGGCGGCCTCGGGGCGCTGCGGTGCGATGGCGTGCGCGCGCTGGAGGTGGTCGCGCGCGATCGTCAGTTCCTCGAAGAACGTCTCCCACGCGTCGTCGTTCACGTCGCGTGCCCACCCGCCACCGCGCGCCAGCCAGGCCCGATCGATCGCGGCCCGGCCGGCGATGACGTTGCTGATCCACGGGTCGGCCTGCGGATCGGCGAGCATCGCCCCCACGGCCTGCTCGCGAAAGACGTTGACCTGCCTGGCCGGTGGCCACAGCGCCGATGACCAAAGCTCGACGATCAGGCGCGGGCCGGCAGGGTCGGTGGGATCCACCGATCGGCCGATCTCGGCGACATGTTTACGGAAGAAGGCGTCCGCCCGGGCCACCGCCTCGGCGTGATCGTCCTGGACGCGCATGGCCATCAGGCGCGCCATCGCACGCAACCGCCGAAACATGGGGTATTCGCTGTCGGCGAACCCGTCGCACGCGGCGACGAGATGCGCGATCGCCTCTTCCTTGCCCGCCTCTTCCAGCAACGACGCGTAGCAGTATAGGACGAGCGGGTCGGTGCACTTTAATCCGATCAGGTCCGCCCCCATCTGCAGAAGTTCCGGCAGCGCGCGCTCGTTGGGGACCCGGCTGACGACCGAAACGCCGGAATTCGAGAAGCGAATCGCCACCGCATCCAGGAACGTTTTCGCCTGTTCATCCCAAGCCGGGTTCCGCACGCCGGCCTTCGCGTAGACGGCGGACATGGTCTTCTGGTTAAACGCGAGAAGGTCGCGCCGAAAGGCGGCTTCGGTGCGCGCGCCGGGGTCCTTCACCCCTGGCAGCTCCGCGCTCGCGCGCGGTAACCCGGACCACGAGCAGAACAAAAGTGACATCGCTACGAACAGGCGGACGAAGTGCATCGGTTACCCCTTCAACGTGATGATGTAACAGCCCGTAAGATAACATCGCAGCGCCAACGAGAAAGCCTGTGGACAGTTGTCCACAGGCTTCCGGAAGGCTTCTGAATTCGGCGCGATGCGTTACTTGGCGCGGTTGAAGCGGTCTTCGGCCGTCTTCCAGTTCACCACGTTCCAGAACGCGGCGGCGTAGTCGGGGCGCTTGTTCTGGTACTTCAGGTAATAGGCGTGTTCCCACACGTCCAGGCCGATGATCGGGAAGGCGCCTTCCATCAGGGGGCTGTCCTGATTGGCGGTGCTGGTGACCTCGACCTTGTCGCCCTTCTTCACCAGCCATGCCCAGCCGGAGCCGAAGCGCGTCTTGGCGGCGGTCTCGAACTTTTCCTTAAAGGCGGCGAAGCCACCGAACGTGCTGTCGATGGCGGCCTTCAGGTTGCCGACGGGCGCGCCGCCGAAGGACTTATCGCCCTTCTCACCGGGGCCGAGGATTTCCCAGAAGAGCGCGTGGTTGTGCGCGCCACCGCCATGGTTGCGGACGATCGTCTTCACGTCGTCGGGGGCCATGGCGCAGTTATTGGCGAGCACCTCGTGCAGCGGCTTGCCATCGAGCTGCGGGGCCCTGGCGAGCATGCCGTTGTAGGTGTCGACGTAGGTCTTGTAGTGCTTGCCGTGGTGGATCTCCATCGTCGTCTTGTCGATGTGGGGTTCCAACGCGTCGGGCGAGTAAGGCAGCGGCTTGAAATCGATCGGCATGGCGGGTCTCCTTCGGGGTCCTGTGTAGGTCTCTTACGCGCCGAAGGATAGGACGATTGATGAGGGCGGTCAACGGTGTAACGTAGGGGCGGGCCTCCGTGCCCGCCCTGCTTTGATTGCACCGGACCAGCAGAAGGGCGGGCACGGAGGCCCGCCCCTACGCGACGCCCGAATGCATCCGCGGGCCCGTCGATTGGCGGGCGATGATGGCGGCTTCGGCGTCAAGCATTTCGTCCCAGCGCTTGGCGACCTGCGGCGCGGGCAGGATCTGCTCGGCGAGCTGGATGAAGGTGAGGTAGTGGCCGTGCTCGCTGGCCCACAGGCCGCTGTACATCTTCTTGAATTCCTTGTCCGTACACGCGCCGGCGAGGATGTTGAACCGCTCGCACGAGCGGGCCTCGATGAGGGCAGAGATCATCAACCGATCGACCAGTTCTTCCGATCCCTTGCCGCGGCGGACGAGCCTGTGAAGGTCGGCGGCGTACGGGTTGGCGTGTTGCTTGGTGAGCCGGCCGCCCCGCCGGGCGAGCAGGCGCGAGACGAACGCGAGGTGTTCGACCTCGTCGCGCGAGACGGCCGTCATGGCGGCGACCCAGTTCTCGGGCGGGTTGGGCTCGGGCCAGCGCGTCAGCAGCTCCAACGCGTTCGTCGCGGCCTTCTTTTCCAGATGCGCATGGTCGTTCAGCAGTTCCAACGGCTGTTCCAACACGGCGGCGGCCCACGGTTCGGGCGTGAGGTAACGCAAAGGCAGGTCGGCTTCGGGCATGACTTAAGATGTACGCCTCTCAGGCGCATTTCGCAACCCGGGAGCCGCCGCACCGTCCTGCCATCGGAATTACCCTGTTGACCCGCCCCACCGACACGACAATAGAATGCGCACGATGAAACAGACCACTCTCGGCAAGACCGGACTCTCCGTCACCCCCCTTGGATTTGGATCGGCGCCCGTGGGCTACGTCGGCGCCGGCGACGACAGCGATGCCAGGCTGTTGAACGCGGTGCTGGACAGTGGCATCAACCTGATCGACACCGCTGCGTCGTACAAAGGAGCCGAGAAGCTGATCGGCAGCGCGATCGGGCACCGGCGTGGCGAGTACGTGCTGGTGAGCAAGTGCGGGCAGAAGATCCCCGAGGCCGGCGACGCCAAGGAATGGTCGGCGGCGGTCATTACCGCGACGGTCGACCGGGCGCTGAAGCGCCTGCAGACCGACTCGCTTGACGTCATGCTCCTGCACAGCTGCGACCTGGAGACGCTGCAGAAAGGCGAGGCGCTGGGCGCGCTCGTGAAGGCGCGCGAGGCGGGCAAGATCAAGTTCGCCGGCTACAGCGGCGACAACGAGGCCGCCGCCTACGCCGCGGGACTGCCGGACGTGGCCGTGATCGAGACCAGCATCAACATGGCCGACCAGGTGAACATCCACAAGGTGCTGCCCCTCGCCCGGCAGAACAACGTCGGCATTCTCGCCAAGCGCCCGATCGCCAACGCCGCCTGGCGACAACCCACCGAACAGAAGGGTTTCTACGGCGACTACGCGCAGGTCTACCACGATCGATTGAAGCAGATGAAATTGAAGCCCGAAGAGCTCGGCTTCCCCGCCGACGGCTGGTCGGAACTGGCGCTGCGATTCACGCTGAGCCAGCCCGGCACGCACGTCGCGATCATCGGCACGACGAACCCGAACAACCTGCAATCAAACGTCGCAGCGGTGACGAAGGGGCCACTGCCCGCCGAAACCATCGAGAAAATCCGGGCCGCGTTTGTGGCGGCCAATCCGGACGGATCGTGGACGGGACAGACGTAAGCACAACTCGCGAATGATGTTCAAATATCGCTTCCCTCTGATGTGTAGGCGGCTGTGCTGCGCCGTCAGAATTTGTCAAAACTTTAGTGTGCAGTTTGACCTCCGACGGGCGATACTGGACGGACGTCCAATATCAAACCGCATGATCATCACGGAGGAACACAATGGCTCGCAAGGAAAAGAAGGAATCGAAGAAGCGTCACACTGCCGTCCCCGCCAAGCCGAAGGCCGCCGCCAAGGCAACGAAGCCGAAGACGACCGCCGAGGCCGTTACGCCCGAGGCCGTTGAGGCGGCTCAGGTTGAAACGATCGCACAACCTGCTGCGACGGCAGAAATGTCGATCGACCGCGAGGCGATGATGGCCCATATCGGCAACCTGCACCGCGCCGACGCCGACATCGCCCGCGAGGCCGCGGTTTCGCTGGCGGACTATCGCGACGCCGAGGCGGTCGACGCGCTGATGGCGGTCGTCGCCAACAGCGACGGTTACTACCACGGCGTCGTCCGCTCCGCCGCCGCCGCCAGCCTGGCGAAGCTGGGCGACGTGCGGGCCGTCGACGCCCTGTTGTCGGCCGTCCGCGACCCCATGGCCGAGGCGAGCGCCGAAGCCGTTCGCGCTCTGGCCGAGTTGGGCGACCCGCGAGCGATCGAGCCGCTGGTGAACGTCATCCGCAACGTCGAAGGTTACTTCCTGCCGGTCGTGCGCCTGGCCGCGGTGCATGCCCTGGCGAAGTTTAAGACGCCCGAGGCCACCGCCGAGCTGGCGAACGTGGCGTCTGACGAGTTCGAGGACACCGTCATCCGCAACGCAGCCGCCAACGCTGCATAAGTGGTGGATTGCGCGATGAGGCCACCCCGTTGAGGCGACGCTTGTGTCGCCCGTTTACCCTCCCACGTTCATGGTGGGACACGGGCGACCCAATGAAACGCCAATGACGGGCCGCGCGGCGACGCGCGGCCCGTTGCCATTGCTGACCCCGTCACGGAGAATTTCTCCCGCTCCCGGAACAAGCTGGAATGTTGGTCCGTAGTGAGTTAAAAGAACGGACGGGCAGACGCGATCGGCCGGGGCGTATTGGGCAGGATGCCCTTCCCGCTGATCTCCAATCCTGATCAATTCGATTTCCAACGCTGGGAGCCATGGATGGCGACGAAGACCCTGTTACTGTTGACCGGCGCAATCGCGATGTCCGGCTGTTCGACCGGGCCGAAGACAGTCGGATCGCTGCCCTCCCCCTCGTTCGCGGCGCCGATCGTCCTGGCTCCCGAACCGGCCCCCCGGTCGGCCCCCGCCGCCCCCGTCGTCGTGCGTCCACCCACCGCCACCCCGAGCAAGCGCGTTCCCACAGCAATTTCGGGTGGCCCACGTGATTGGGCCCCACCGGTACCGGCGCGGGCATGGAAGTATGTGGTCGTCCACCACAGCGCCACCGCCGGCGGTGGCGCCGCTGCGTTCGACCGCATGCACAAGGCCAAGGGTTGGGACGGCCTGGGCTACGACTTCGTGATCGGCAACGGCACCGACACCGCCGATGGGCAGGTCGAGGTCGGCTTCCGCTGGAAGCAGCAGATCACCGGCGCTCACGCGCGGACGCCAGACAACCGCTACAACGAGTACGGCATCGGCATCTGCCTCGTCGGCAACTTCGACGTCGACCGCCCCACCGCCGCCCAGATGCAGTCGCTGTCGAAGCTGGTGGCTTATCTGACGCGCACGTACCGCATTACGCCCGACAACGTCATCGGCCACCGCGACACGAAGTCGACGGAGTGCCCCGGCAAGTTCATGAACGTCGAGATCGTCCGCCGATCCGTCGGCCAGAACGTTGCCACCGACCGCAACACCACCGGAAAACCCGACAACTACGCCACCGCCACCGAACTGCTGACCCCGCTGGCCAAGCCGTAGTCTTTCAGAAGTCTTTCGACAGGGCCCGTACCGAGCTTTGCGATGGTGCGCGCCTCTTGTCCTGCCGCGCAACTTGGCTATACTGCCCTTCAGTCGCGTCACAACGCGACTCAGCCGGCAGCAAAGTTGCCGACTGATTCTCCCGGGCGGTTGGCGCAGTTGGCTAGCGCACCAGCATGACACGCTGGGGGTCACAGGTTCGAGCCCTGTACCGCCCATTTCACACAAGCTGAAGCCGAAGACGTAGTTACGTCATCCTGCCTCGACGGGCAGTGCCGGCCGAAGCGGTTAGTTGTTCTCCAACCTTGGAGAACAACCCGCTACGGAGCGTTGCACATGCCGCGTCCCATTGCCCTCAATCCCAAGTACTGCCGCGATAAATCCAACAACCGGGCGTTCGTCACGCTCGGCGGCCGCAAGGTCAGCCTGGGCGTCTGGAACACGCCCGACAGCATCGCCCGCTACGACCGGGCCATTGCCGAGTGGATCTCGCGCGGCCGCCCTGCCGTCGCGCTGCCCACGGCCGAGCCGTCGCCAGCGTTCGACGGGCCGTCGGTCAACGTCATTATCGCCGGTTTCGTCGCCTGGGCCGCCAAACGGTACGGCGGCGGCGTGGTGCTCGACGGGCGCCGCCCCCGCGGCGAACTGGGGAACTATTGGGACGTCCTGCGCCCGCTCCGCCGGCTGTACGGCACCACGCCCGCGATGAAGTTCGGCCCGCGGGCCCTGAAGGCGCTCCGCCAGGAGATGGTCGATCGACGGTTGGCCCGGTCCCACATCAACCGCCAGGTCCTGCGCCTGAAGTCCGTCTTCCGCTGGGCGACCGAAAACGAGTTGCTGCCGGCGGACGTCTACGGCGCGTTGCGGTCGGTCCGCGGTCTGCGCTACGGCGAGGATGGCGCGCTCGAGGCTGAGCCGGTCCGGCCGGTGCACGACGCCGACGTCGCCGCGGTGCTGTCCCACCTGTCGCGCCACGTCCGCGCGATGGTCGAGCTGCAGGTGCTCACCGGCATGCGCCCGGGCGAGGCGTGCGCGATGCGGATCCGCGAGATCGACACGTCGGGCAAGGTCTGGGTCTACCGACCGCCCCACCACAAAACCGCTCACCACGGCAAGACGCGCGAGATCCGGATCGGACCCCGCGCACAGGACCTGCTGCGGCCGTTCCTACGCCACCAGGTCGACGCGCACGTGTTCAGCCCGGCCGAGGCCGAGAAAGAGCGCCACGCGGCCCTACGCGACGCCAGGACAACGCCAGCAAAGCCGTGGGAGCATCGTCGGGACCGATCGACCGAACCCCGCCAGCGGGCGCCTCAGGACCACTACACGACGGCCAGCTATCGCCGAGCGATCGACCGAGCCTGCATGCGGGCGTTCCGGATGCCGGCGGAGCTGAAGGAGCCGACGACGGCCGCGGCGATCGCAGCCGACACGCCAGCAGCGCAGATCGCCCGGCGCGAGGCTCGGGCGGCGTGGCGTGCGGAGCACGTCTGGACGCCGAACCAACTCCGCCACAACGCGGCCACGGCCGTTCGCCGGCAGTACGGTTTGGAGGCGGCCAGCGTCATCCTGGGCCACAGTTCAACGAAGACGACGGAGATCTACGCGGAGATCGACACCGCGAAGGCTGACTTGATCATGTTCGAGGTGGGATAACGCATACCCTCTCCCGGGGTACCGGGAGACGGACGATATCGGGAACTTCGGGATATACTGGCCTCTGTGCAGTCAAGTCATTCGCCACCGGTCGGGAAGGATCCGCCTATCAACACCGAGGCGCAGTGGGCGCACGTCAAGTGCGACCTGTCGCCGCTCGACTACGTGCGGCTGAAGCAGCTCAAGCGCATGCGCGGGTGTCGCTACCTCACGGACGCGATCCGCCTGGCGATCAACTCGGGGTTGAAAGCCGAGGGGTTATGAGGTTCACAAGCCAGCTGACGTCGGTCGGATCCTTTGAACCGGGGTCGACACCTAGGGGCGCTATCCCAAAGGTTGCCCCCGCCAGCCGAACTTGTGGTAGACTTCGCCTGGCGAATCACGTCGCAAAAGGGGAAACCCAGGTCGATTTACGCTTGAGGGCGGATTGTTGGCCGTTTTGCGTCCTGTGGCCCTAGCGGCGGCCTGTGGACATCGCGAATAGTGAAGGGTGGCGGGTTATGGAATGGGATGATGAGGATATGACTTTGCCCCGTGTGGTGAACGCGATTGTGGTTTTCGCTGCCACGATCCTTTTCGGGGTGATGATCGTCTGGTTTGGCAACGCCACCAACCAGCCAGATCAGCGGCGGTACCTAGGGGTTGCTGCCGTTTGTACCGTCGTGGCGATCGTCGGCGCCGGTGCGGACTACTACCTGAAGCACCGGAAAGCGGCGACCGAACGGCAGCGGGGATTCCCGATCGTCATCCCGATGGAGAAACACAATGAAACGTAGCGCCTTCACCCTTGTCGAGCTGCTGATCTCGGTCGCGATCGCGCTGATTCTGATCGTCGGCATTGCGACCGTGTTCAACCTGACCGGCCAGACGATCGGGGCCGGCATGGCGCTATCCGCCGTCACGCGCGACCAGCGAGCCGCGCAGACGGTTTTCAGCTCGGACTTTGAAGGGCTCGCCAGCACCAATCCCGGCCTCGTCATCTGGAGCGGCACGACGGCTGGGTATCTCGACGCAGCGGCGCGAGATCAGGATCCGACGCGAGATGCAGCCATGACAGGCCGGACGCTCTACCGCACGGATCGCCTGGGCATGTTCGTCACCGGCGAATTCCGCCGGCAGAGCGGCAACGATAACTACCTGACGGCTGACGTGACGGCCGAACAAGCGTATGTGTGGTACGGCCACCTGATGCTTCCGGACAACAGCGGTGCGTTCGTCTACAACAACGATCCGAACGACTGGATCACGATCGGCTCGATCAACCCGAACGCTGGCTCCACGTTCGCGACCAACCCAAACAATTACTTCGCGCGACAGTGGACGCTAGGTCGCGTTGCGCTGTTGATGAAGTCGAAGAATGCGAGCACCGGCGAGATTTTGGACAAGGCGAACACCCCTCAATACTTCATCGACGACGACAACAGCGGCAACGATATGCGACCGTTCATGTACAACTCCCCCGACAACAACACCGCTGCAGCGGCGGCGGCTCGGGCGCGTGTCCAGCAGTCGCGATATGACCTGGTGGGGTTGAACGGCGATCCGTTCGTCCGCGTGGCGTCTAAGCTGGTGGGCACATGGTGGGATGAACTCAACTACCCGTTCCAAGCCGATCCGTACCCGTCCCGCCCGCTAACGTCTGCTGGCGCAGCGAAGACGGCCCCGCTATTTCTCCCTGGGGTGACTGAGTTCCGGGTTGAGTTCGCGGGCGATTATGCGGCACCGGTCGGGATCGACAGGGTAGACGTGGATCCGGACGGCGGAGGCGGGCTGCCTGCCGTTTCGCAGATTCGTTGGTACGGGCTAGCTCGCGACGTTAACGAGGACGGCGACCTTCTCGATCCCGAAGACGTAACGTGGCCGTACGGTACAGGCACCACCAGTGCCGCGCAGAACGTCGTCGGCGGCACGCCCACCGTCTTCGCATGGGGGCCGACAACGACGACTCCCTGGCCGTCGCTGATCCGCATCACCTACACGATGCAGGACGCGCAGGGGCGGCTGAACAACCCGCAGCCGGTCGAGATGATCTTCAAGGTTCAGTAGACGGCCATCGCGGAATCGGCAGCGGGCATTGCTCCGATGCCAGCCTCGTCTTGGCGGCTAGGAAGCAGTTGCAGATGGTGCAGCGGCTCAAGTTGGTCAGTCCCTTCGTGGCGGCGTGCTTCGGATCGTGGTTTCGAGTGGCGAACTCGCACGCCCGGCACTGGTCGCGCCTGGCCTGCACCACATCGTCGCGAGCCTGATCGACGGCGACGCCCACAGCTTGCAGTCCGGCCTTGGCCAATCCGACGACGCCCTTCGTGCAATCGGAGCAGTTCATATCCCCACCTCCACGTAAGGCGTCACCGTGGCGGTGCCGCCGGTGGCGATCGTGGTCACGGCTTCGAACGGGTCGCCGGTCGGGCACACGTTACTGTTGACGCCCGAGTATGAACCAAGGCAGTCGAAGGACGCCGTTGCAATCATTGCATCAAAAAGTGACAGGCGCGAGTACCCGGGGACCGGAATGTTGTCGAGCCTCATCGCCAGGCTCCAGAAACCACTGGAAAGGTTGCGGTTCAGTATAACTGTGACAGGAACCTCAACCTCGGCATCGGTGCATCCTCCGGGGTCTGGCTGTCCGGCATAGACCGTCGTCTGGTGACCGCGCACCAGATCGGTATGGGGATTGGTCCAAGCGGAGGCATTGAATCGCCGCAGGCAGAACCGGTTGTTGGGATTACCGCTCCACCTCGCGTAGAAGTAATCGCCGAATGACCCGTTGCGCTTAACGCATCCGCAGTTGTTCACAATTCCCGAGAACTCCACCTCGATAAAGTCTGGGGAGGAACCACAGCCCGTTACGGCGGTGGTCCTCAATGACACCGTGATGGTGCCGGTGGCGGGGGTCGTAAGCGTGTTGCTGACAGAGTACGTAACGGTGGTTGCGCTCGCGACCGTCCCTGATCCGTTGGTGAAGTTGTACCCGCTGGGGGTCGCACCGCTTACGGTGAAATTCGGCGGGAATGAAGGGTTGAACAGGTGAGGTTCAGGAAACGTGATCGTGGCAACGGTGCCGGACCGCGTGATCGTCACGCCCGTCCATGACTTCGGCAGGTTGTTGCACGGTCCGCCACAGCAGCAATCGTCGCCGTTACCATCCGACAGAATCACGTTGCCGCTGTCGTCTAGGATGACGTTACCGCTTGCGTCGAGTAGTCGGTCACCATTTGCCATATCAGCATCCTCCCGATCCAGGCGTCTCGCCCGCGTCCCAGAGAACCAGCGCCCCCGTCTGATTGTAGAACGCCAGGCCGTAGCCCGTGCCGAACGCCATGGCGCCAAGTGGGCGAGGGCGGCCGACGGCGACAGCGGTTCCAATCTCAATGTCCCCGATCGTGCTGACCGTGTACGTCCAGGATGCCGCGGTTGTCTTTGAACCACCGGCACCACCCGTTTTCGTCACCTTCACCGGGAAGATCTGCCCGGTGCCGGCGAACAGATAGACCGGGTCGCCGCTGGCGTTGTAGCCATGCGTGCGTGCACGATAACGCTGCGGCAAGTTGGTGGCGGCGCTATACAGCCCGCTGCTCTGGTTCTGCTCGCGCGCGTTCGTCGTGCCCGTCACGGCCGGATCCACGTCGGCCCAGGCGTTGGTGACGGGGTTGAAGTAGACCAGCTTCCAGCTGTACCAGCCGGCCAGCGTACCCGTGCCCTCGGCGGTCAACTGAATCCAGAACTCATCTGACGGCACCGGCCTGCCTGGCGTCTGGCGGGTCGACCTGTAGTCGGGGTGGCGCTCGTAGTGTCGCGTGGCGGCGACGACGCGCGACGCCCCCGCTCGGTCAAGCCTCAGCTCTTCGGCCATCTGCGGATCCTCCTGTTATGCGAGCGGCAAGCTTGTGTGCGCTACCGAAGCGTAGGGCTTGAACGTCAGCTCTGCCGGCGTGTCCGAAATGTTGGTTTTCTTCGCGCCCGCTCCGTCCAACGGCCACGCGGTCTCGACCGGCGTCGGATCCTTGTCGCCCTTCACGATCGTCTTCAGCTTGCCGGTGGTGCCGTCCTTCTCATTGAAGCCGCGATCCTCGACGACGTGGTCCCAGCTTGAGCGGAACTGATAGAGGACCTTGGACTGTCGGTAGGTCACCGCCACGCCGTTCACCGTCTCGGTCTGCACGCCGCCGACGGTCCAGCTCTTCAGCTTGGCCTTGCCCGCGGGCACGGGCACGCCGTCGACCGTGATGCTGCCCGCGTTGACCGTGTCCTTCAGGTCCAGAGCCGCCACGACGCTGTACGACCCGGCACCGCTGGTCGGAATGTTCTTGGTGATCGTGGCGGTCAGACTGCCGGTCTCGCGTTCCAGGAACTGCTCGAATCGCTCCTTTGCACTGTTCACCACGGGCTTGGGCGTGCTGCTCTTGTCGATGAAATACGGCTCGGTTGAGTCGTCGAAATCCCACGTCACGTCGGCCGTCCGGTTGAGCGGGTTGGGCTCGACCGTCACGACGTTGATCTTGTCGCTGTACCCGACCTCGACCGTGAAGACCTTGCGCTTGCCGTCCTTCTCGGTCGACGCGCTGATGGAGGTGACCTTGCGCGTCGCGTCGTGCGGGTGGCCGGCCCCCCGGGCGGGGATCGACGCAGCGCCCACGGTAGCGGTCTCGGCCGCCACGGTCGTCGTCGGCGTGTCGGAGATCGCGACGAAAACCCGCTTGGCGGTCTTCTCGTCGTTCGTCTGCTCGCTCTCCGACAGGTGGCCCTGCTCGCTGACCTGTATCCATGCCATTGGGTTTCGGCTCCTTAAAACGTGATGAGCGACACCGTGTTCTTGTGCACCGCGTCGTCGATGCTCTTCAGGTGGGTAGTCTGCTTCGTCATCTCGACCAGCTGCTTCTGAATCAGCTCGCTGGCCGTCTCGCGCATCCCGCTACTGGTCGATACCGATAGCGGCGCCGGCTGCGACAGCCCCGCCAGCGTTCCAGACTGCGGGATCCGCGGACCGCCGCCGGCGATACTCGCCGCGTCCGGAACCATCGTCGACAGCACCGGGGTGATGAACCGCATCGCCTGGGCCTCTGCGCTGCCCGCCATGGTGAGGCTCGCTCGCTTCAGTTCGGGCGGCTGCAGTTTCGCGGCCGCAGCGGCCGTGGCCTTGTCGAAGACGGCCTGGGTGATCAGCCCCTGGTCGAGCATCGTCTGCAGGTTCGCCAGCTCGTCGTTGTACTTCTCCAGCGGCGACTTGACCGATTCGGTGATGCTCCGCGCGTCGGCGGCGAGCTTGTCGGTCATCGTCTTGCGCGACTCGTCGCGCACCGCGGCGAATTGCTCGGCCGTCAGCTTGCCGGTCGCCCAGAGTTGCTGCAGGGCCTCCATCTGGGCCGCGTACGTCTGGAGCGGGTTGCCGGCGTCGATGTCCTTCAACGACTGCAGCTGCGTCTTGAGGTTCAGCAGACCCGTCGCCTCCGCCAGGTCGCCCTGCTCGGCGCCCGCGGCCCGCAGCTCCGCCAGCTCCTTCTGGACGTCCGACAGCCCGAACGACGCGACGTCGGCCTTCAGCTTCTCCATCGCGTCGCGGACCTTCTGATTCGGCCCCTTCACCGCCTGCTCGACGGCCATCGCGGTCTGCTGGGTCTTCGTGCCGACGTCTGCGGCCGCGGCGGCGGCCGTCGCGGCGCTGGTTCGGACGCCGTCGAAGAACTGGCCGACCTTCGATGCGCTGTCGGCCGTCATGAACTGGTTGAACGACGCGCCCGCGTCGTCCTTCATTCGCCTGGCGTCGGCGATAAGGCCATCGGCGAGATCTCCGGTGAACGTGGTCCACTGCACGCTGACGCCGGGCATGAGGTTGAGCAGGCTCACCAGGCCAGCCCCCACCAGGTCGACCGCCTTGACGACCCCGAACACGGCGAACGTCGCGCCGGCCTGCAGCATCTTGAAGCCCGCAACGAGCAGGTTGCTGTAGTCGATCGCGTAGGCGAAGCCCTTGGCGATCATTTCCGCGCCGCTGAGCACCAGGTTGCCCGCGTTCTGGCCGACGCTGCCGCTGGCGGCGAGCCCGCCGATGAACGACTCGAGGATCGGCATCGCGGCGTCCGCCAGCACGCTCAACGAGCCGGTGACGCCGGCGATTGCCCCGCGCAGGTCCAGTTTCTCGGTGATCGTCTCGCCGATCTTTGTGAGGCTCATCGTCACCGTGTCCTGCAGGGTGCTGTAAAGCCCCGCCATGGTCAGGCTCTGCGCCCCCATCATGTTGTGGAACTTCCCGCCCTCGCCCGTCAGGCTGATCATCGCCTGCTGCAGCTGGGGAAAGCCGATCTTCCCCTGCTCGACCATCTTCCGGACCTCGCCGTCGGTAACGCCGAACTGCTTGGCAAATTCCTGAATGACGGGGATGCCGCGGCCGGTGAGCTGGTTGACGTCCTCCATGTACAGCCGGCCCTGCACGCGGGCCTTGCCGTAGATCTCCGACAGCTCGCCAAGCGGGATGTTCAGGCCGGCCGACACGTCGCCCAGCGCCCGCATCGTCGGGATGATCTGGTCTTGCGCCACGCCGAACGACAGCAGCGCCTTGGCGGCACCGACCAGCTCGGGCGTCTGGAACGGTGTGGCGGCGGCGAACGCATTGATCTCGCCCTGCAGCTGCCTCGCCTTGTCGGCCGAGCCCAGCATGGTCGTAAACGCGACGCGCGACGTCTCGGCTTCGGCCGCCAGCTTGATCGAGTAGGCGGCAAGCCCGCCGACGCCGGCGATCGCCGCACCGGCACCGACGGCCGCGACCCGGGCCATCCCACCACCGATCCGCCCCATCGTGCCCATGACCGACGAGGCGACGCCCTTGGCGTGGCTGGCCAGGCCGCTCAGGAGCGCACGGGCCTTCGTGACGGCGACGGCAACCCCGTAATGCGTTGCCCGCAGCGCTACGATGACGCCCTTGCCGGCCAGACGGCTCAGCGGCGCCAGCGCCTGCAACGCGCCGGCGGCGGGGAGTTTGGCGGCATTCACCGCTGCGATCACGATGCGCACGGCGCGGTACTGCTTCAGCGCGTCGATGCGAGCCCGAGCGGCGGCGACCTGGGCGCTCAGACGGTCGCCCGCCAGCCACACGCGGAACTGGATCGGCTCAGCCATGCGCATGAGCCGGGCCCGCTGCGTCCGCATGAACGCCTGCGCCTCAGCGGCCTTGCCGGCGACAATCGACGCAGCGACCTGCACGCGGCTTGCGGCGACGATCCCCTGCAGGATCGGACGTGCCCGCAGCCAGGCCTCCGCCAGCTTCTCGCGCCCGATCTCCATGCCGATCTGTACGTCGCGGTTTCGCGCGAACGTACGCATGGCGGACTGCGCGAACGCCATCGTGGTCTGCAGGGAGGCGATCGTGTCGGCGCCGGCCAGCTTCAGCTCACCAGCGCTCTTGCTCATCCTGGAGTAGGCGGCCGTGGAATTCGTCAGCCGGTTGAACGCGGCCGACGCGATCGACACCGACCCGGCCGCCGCGGCGAACGTCGCGGCCAGGCCGTTGGCGGTGCCGGTGATGCCCACCGACATGGTGCTGATGCGTTTAGCCATTGGGGAGCGCCTTCTGCTGTTGGGCGGCGTTGTTCATCCGCTGGGCGATGACCGCATAATGGGCCATCGCCTTTTCCTTGTACTTCTCCGGGCTCAGCGGTTCGGGCTCGATGAACTCGAACAGGAAATCGGACTCGCTGTGCCGGCGCTTCGAGTGCGGCATCAGGATCGTTCGGCAGAGGCGGGCCATGCGAAGGTCGGCCCGCTCGTCCCCCCACGGCGCGACCGCGAATGCCGTCATCCAGTCGTCGAAAGACGGAACGCTCATATCCTCGAGCATTTGGTCTGGGTGGACCCACCGCCCGTTGCCGAGCGTGCGGCAGAGGAAAAACGCGAACTGGCGCCGCCGGTCCTGCGCTAGCTCGCGGCGGGCTTTTTTGACGGGTCCTCGGAATCCTCGGCCCCGGCTGCGGCCGGCACTTGAATGCCGCTGAACGGCGTCGCCTCGTCGACGATCTTGTTCAGAACGGCGATCGACAGCCCGGTGCGCATCTTCGCGGCGTCGTCGTCGGTGAAGATCTGCTTGTCGTCCTCGTCGAGCATCACGCGGACGGCCACCCAAATGGCCACGTCGATGAACGGCGTCCCCTCCGGCGTGCCGGCGGTCTGGATCTTCTTCAGGTAATCGTCGACTTCGGCAGCGCTGAGCTGGCGGATCTTGACGTCGCCGCAGTCGTCGGGCAGGGTTACGGTCTTGCGCTTCAGGGCTGCGCGGGAAAAGAAGCGGGCTTTGGAATCGCTCACGGTGGTGTCCTTGGTAAGGTTAAATGCGGAACGGAAAGCACGCCGCGGCGGAGTAACCGCTGCAGCGTGTGAGTTGGATCTGCGGCCGCTGCGGTTAGGTGCCCGGGATGTAGGTCGGCGCCGTCGTTAGCTTGATCGTCAGCGACCCCTCGTACACGCCGTCGACCGTCTCGCCCTCGCCGCCGATGTTCTTCAGGTAGCCCTCGAAGCGGTACTTCGCGCCGTCCTTGAATTCCTCCTCCCAGAAGTAGTTCTCGCCGTCGCCGAACATCGTGTACAGCGCGGTCCAGCCCGCCTTGTTGTAGATCGTGGCAAACTCCAGCTCGCCGGGCTCGATCAGGCCGCCGCCGCCCAAGTACTCCTTGGCGTTGTTGGGCGAATCATCGTTGGTGATCTCGATCTCGCCGATCTCCGGCGACGGCATCGCCAGGTCCTTCGTCTGGGCGATCTTGGTGTACGTGCCGTCGACCGTGGTGCAGAACGACAGCTTCGAACCGAACGCTTTGGTTGCGGTGCTCATGGGGAACGCTCCTCAAATGGGGTGAAAGTGACTATTCCTGATAGTGGACGTTGAAGTCGAGCAGCACGCCCTTGATGCCCTCTTCTTGGCCGGCCGACTTCGATTCGGGTGCGGTGTTCTCGTCGTCGAGAAATATCGCGTCGATGACCAGCCCGTTGACCGTGCCGTTGAAGCCGTCGAGCGCGATCCGCACGGCCGCGGCGATCGCCAGTGCAACCTCTAACCGGTCAGCCCAGCAGCCAACCTGTACGGTGGTGCGCGGCGCCCGCGTGGGCCCGTCGTTGGTCCAATCCCGGCGCGTCGAAAGTCGCTGGTAAACGACGTTCGGCCGTGCAAGTCCGCGCGAACCGGCAGGCATGACGCGGCCACCGGCAATCGACGCAACGTCTGGGATCGCGCGTAACAGCGACACAAGGGCCTCTTCGATGGTCATCGCTTCATCGCCTCTCGCTCGATTTCCTTGGCGGCCTTGTCGGCGTAGATCTGCTCGGCCTTGGCGCTGGACGCGTCGAACCCGCGCCGCAGCGGCGCGACGGCGGGTACCGACTGGCCGTCCTTCGTCTGATAGCCCAGCTCGACCAGGTGGTCGATGTTGGACGGGACGTGCTGCGAACCCTTGCCGGATGCCGACCGGCCGGCCCGCGGTGCCGACGCGTTGGCGTCGATGCCGATGATCGCGGCGTATCCGCCCTTCGTCTGGATGACCTTCTTGGCGATGCTCTTCTTGCTGAGCCCCGTATCCTCCGGCCAGAGCTTGCGCACGGCCTTGACGACGGGCGTCGCCGACGCGTTGGTGGCCTTCTTCAGCACACGGCGCATGCGCTTCTTGTCGCCCAGGCGCTTCAGCTTGCGGATCAGGGCCTTGTCGCCCTTGATGACCGCCCGGATCCGGGAATGCTTAGCCATTGGTAGCAACCTCGGTGCGGCTGAACGCGTTCACGCGCATCTCACGCCGGCGGCCGTCGACGTCGGTGATGCCGTCGACGTAGAGCTCTTTCCCCTCCCACAGGAACCGCCGTTCCGGGGTGACTTCGTCGGTGTAACGCAGCTTCACAAGGAAGGCGGTCTCCATGTTCGTGATGCGGGCACGCACGTTTTCGTACGCGCGCACGGACTGCACCGACGCATGGACGGTCGTCACCGTTTGCCACGTTGGCACCGACTCGCCGAGTCCGTCGACGGTGACGATCGGCTTCTGGATCTCGACGCGGTGCCGAAGTTCGCCAGCCCTCACGCGATCCCGACCTTTCTGCTGTGCAAACGGTAGAACGCCTGCAGGCTGTGTGGGATCGCGGCCATGGCCTTTTCGCCGACGCTCTCGCGGTGCTCGTACAGGGTGGCCACGTGCGCGAGGATGGCCAGCTTGATCGACGGCGGGATCCGACCGGCCACGTATCCGGCCTCGTACATCACGCTCACCGGATAATCGACCGCGGCCGCCGGTACGACGCGCGTCGTGCGGCCCACGTTCTGCAGCGTGTAATTGCTGACCGCCGTCTGGCCGGCGTCGACGATCGACGCGATGCTGATGATCGGGCCGCGCGGCAACACGATCGGCTCCCGGCCGTAGAACGTCGCGCAGAGCGTGCGCGGCATGAGCGACGTTGCCATGGACTCCTCCGCGAAGTCCGTCGCGGCCTGCACCAGCAGATCGATGTACGTCTGCGGCTCGGTGCTCGGCTGTAGCCTCAGGTGCGTTTCCACCGCAAACGATGTCACCGGCAACGACGTCGGCGGCGTGACGACGCGCCACTTGGCCGTCTGAGCGTTGGGAGATACGGGCACAGGGTTGCCTCCGGACTGACGGGACGGATGCTCGGACGCGTACCGTGGCCGCTCCTGGACTGGAACGGCCACGGCGTCACCTTGAGATTCAGCCCCCGGCTGACTCGGACGCTGGGGATGCTTTGCCCTTCGGATTCGCCGCGACCTTCGGTTTGCGGATGACAGGTGAGGCTGGCCGGGCCCGGCGGGCCGGCTTAGCGGCCGCTGGCACCGACTGAGGGGCGCCCGCGAGCTGGTTTGCGACCAGGGCCGCGGCCAGCTCGAGCTTCGCAGGATCCGTCGTGGGCGGCGGGATGACCAACGGCCGCGCGTCGTCGGTCGGCGCTACCTGCTTGCGCGGGTGAAACGCTTCCGCCGGCACGGCCGGCACCGGTAGCTCCGGCGCGTCGACCGCAATCCCCTTCGCCAGGAACTCGCGATTCTCAGACGTATCGGGAACGTTGTAGAAGTGGCCGCGGCGGTAACAGCCGGCCGGGCCGGCGACGGTTTCCATGAACTTGATGCGCATGATGCTGGATCTCCTTTGAAGGCCCGCAGCGTGCGTTAGCTCGCCGCGGGCTCGAACGGCTCGTTACTACGCTGGCACCGATTAGGATGCCGGCGTGCGAAGCTTCGCGATCGCGGTGACCGCGTAGCCGTACGCGTGATAGCCGATCAGGTTGAAGCCCGTCTGATCGACCTTCGCGGTGTTCTGCGTGATGCGGTGCAGCTTCTGGTTGGCCGTGTCACGTAGGCGGAAGCCGCGGAGCGAGATCACGAGGCCGATTACCTTCGTGGCCCCGAAGCCCTCCAAGTTGTCGCATCGCAGCACGGGCGTGCCGTTGAATCGCAGCAGCTCCTGATTCTGGGGGTCGCGCGTCAGCACCGGGTGGCCGTCGTCGCCCAGCAGCTTCTCGGCGGTCGCGTAGGCGGTGCGCGACAGCAGGATCACCTTCTGACGGTCGAAGCGCTTGGGCAGCGACCGGTTCAGGTCCACCAGGTTCGCGTAGGTGAACGTGGCCGTCGTGCTGGTTGGCACGATCTGGGTGATCGTGGCGTCGGCGATGATGGCCGCGATCGCGGCCGCCTCCAGGCCCTGCTCCTTGGCGTCCAGCAGGTCCGTCTGGATGTACTGCACCAGGTCGAAGCTGTTGGCGTTCAGCACGAGGTTGCTGAAGTAGCCGGTGCCGGACTGGTACGTCGACACGTTCAGGACGATCGAGTCGGTCAGCGTCGGGGCGTTTTCCGTCTCGGCGTTGGCGTTTTCGGCGACGACGCCGCCCGCGGCTGCGCCGAGGATCGGGATCGTCATCGCCTCGGTGCCGGTCGTATAGACGGGCTTGATGGTGTAGAGGTCCATCGCCTCGCGCAGCACGTTGCCGACGGTCGGCACGTCCGGCAAGGCAATCGTCTTCGGCAGAAGCGCTCCGCTTTGGGTGGCGCTGGTGATGGTCGCGAACTTGCGATCCATGTCGCCCGTCTCGCTCCAGCGGACCAAGGCGCGATTGAACTGCACGCGGTCGACGTCGTCGGCCTTCGGCCCGGTCTGCTTGCCGCGGCCCTCGCTGGCGTCGAACTCGGCCCGGCCGTTTGCGTCCTGCGGCAGCTGGATCGAGCCGACGGCGTCGGCGCCGCCCGACAGCTTCAGCGCCGCGAACCGCGCCGCCTCGTCGAGCGTGTTCTTGATCGCGGTCATCCGGGTGAAGCGCGTCTCGTTGGCGGTCTTCTCCTCCGGCTTCATCTCACGGTTCTCGCGCGTGACCGTGTCGATCACGGTGTGCGCCTCGCCGTACAGCCGGCTGAACTCCTCGCGCAGGCCCTTGAACGGCTCGGGCTTGGGCGCGACGTCGAGCCCGCCCGGGTTGTCCTCGCTGGGCGTGTTGAAGTGGAAGGAACTGTGCAGGCCGCCGATGCCGTTGAAGGCCCGGCGGAACGACACCCCGCCGGTCGGTTCAGCCGCGACGAGCGCCGTGCGGGCGGCCGTCATCGCCACGGTGAAAGCGACGGCGTTGATCGCCAGGTTGTCGCTCATCGAGCTGATCATCTTCGAACTCATGTGCAGGTCCGTTTCTGCCCCGGCTTTGGGGGCGTTCTGGTGAAATTGGCGTTCGCGGAACACCCCGCTACAGCCGGTATTGGTCAAGCGTGAATCGTTGTAGTTGGAGCGCCTGAGCGGCGCGGGCGGCATATTTAGGCGACGCGTCGCCGGGCGGCTTTACCTCGACGCTCGATGCGGTGAACGCCGGCGTGGCCGTGATCGTCACCTCGTCGACGACGAACGCGCTCGCGTTGAGGATCGATTGCCCGTTCTCCTGCGTCGTCACGCCGTCCGGGCTCGTTACCATGCTGAAGCTCATGCCCGTCACGTAGCCTTTGCCGACCAGCTCGGCGACGTCGCGGCCGGTGGTGGTGTCGGGCAGGTCAATCTCGACCTTGACCCCGTAGTCGTCGGGCATGATGCGCAGCGTGCCGTTGGCCGTGTTGCCCAGGATCTGCGGCGTCCAGTGGTGATAGAGCGCCAGCGTCGGCTTGGCGAACGTCGCCGAGCCCGGCATGAGGCGCACGCGATAGCCACCGCGGTCGTCGCTCGACACGTTCCAGACAAGCGCGTAACCCGACAGGGTCACCGGCTTGCCGTCCGCCTTCGCGACGGCAAACTTGGCGTCGCGGGTGAAGAACTGGCGCTTGTCTTTGTCCGTGTTGCTCATTTCTGATCCTCGGGTTGGGGTGCGGTGTCGCCCAGGCGGCGGAGCTTGTTGGCTTCCGGATCGTCGATCGGCGGCAGACCCAGGAGGCCCCGGCCCTCGTTTTCCGTGTAGAGGCCGTTCCGCACGCCGAGCGAGATGATCTCCATCTGCTCTTTGCCGCTGCCGCGCAGCAGCGCGTCCGGGTTGATGTGCACCGAGTAGCCGGCGTCCTGGTCGGCCTCGGTCAGCAGCTTCGACGTCAGCTCGTCCTCGGCCATCTCGATCCACGGCCGGAACACGTAGCGGACGATGAACTGCCCGGCCTGCTCGACGATCGCGTTGTACTTCGCCTCGGTCAGCTCATAGAGGAATTCGGGCGGGACGCCCGTCGCCTGCGAGATCTGCTTCGTCGTCGCCGACACCTGGCCGACGATCTGGGAGGCTTCAGGCGAAATCGTGTGATTCGTGAACTTGGCGCCGTTGCCCAGCACGAGCACGTCGTCCTCGCCCTCGCCGCCGCGATACTTGCGGATCTCGGCCTTTACCTGGGCAATGCCGTCGTCGTCGATCTCGCCCTCGACCGTCACGGATCCGCGAATGACTGAGCCCCGCTGCAGGTAGGTCGTCTGGTAGTTTTCCAGCGTGGCGGCACGCTGGAACGTGCGCTCGTGCAACGCGATCGGGTCCGCCCCGGCTTGCCCATCGTAGCTCAGGCCCTGAAAGTGCAGGACGTCAGAGTCGTAGTGCATCTGCTTCGTCGGCACATGCCAGTAGAACTGCTGGGGGCCGGAACCGTCGCCGCGGTCGTAGCGGACCGGCCGGACGTCCTCCGGCAGCAGGATGTGGATCGCCCGCGGGCGGAACGTGCCCGGCTCCCGCTCGATCCGTGCGTACGCGTTACCCGTGTGCGTCACGTGAAAGTACAGCGTGCGCCAGAACGTCGTCGCGTTCTGATACGCGTTCGGCCGGCGGTTTAGCAGCCGGTCCAGCCGGTGCGTCCCGTCGATCTTCGTCCCTCCCTTGCGCACGCTACGGCCGAAGCTGGCCAGGTTGCTCGACAGGAACTCGATCGCCCGCCTGTACGCGGGGATCGTGAGCGCGGAGTAGCAGTTGATCAGCGTAGATCGGATCGATTGATTGCTGAAGCCGCCTTGGTCGTCTAGGACTTGGATTCCGTTGCTCATGTGGCGAAGACCTGCACCTTCTTCTTGGCAATCGGGAACGCGTGTTTGCGCGCTTCCGTCAGCGCGGTCACCAGCGCCGAGATGCCGTCGACCTTCTTCCCGCGCGTGCCGGCGTACTTTTCCTTGGCGTTGGGCTTGATCACGCGAATGGCGCCGTAGCTGTTGGTCTCGATCTGCGCGTTCTCGGCACAGAACCGCAGGACGTCGTTTGGCTCGACGACGATCGAGCGTTCCTTCAGCCGGCGGTCGAGCTCGAAGCAACCGGGGGACGTCGTGAACCCCTGGGGCACCGTGACGCAGGTGATGCGGGCCGCCTCCAACATGGCGACCGTCTCATCGGCGCGGTACGTGTCGTAGCACACGGCCTTGATCTTGTTCGACTTCCCGATCGTGATGATGTGCTGCGCGATCTCCTGACGCACGGCGGAACTGATCGTGTCCTCATCGAGCAGCACGATGTGGCCCGCCGTCGCCCACGCCGCGTATGGGACGGCGTTCTTCTCCTCGTACCGCTTGGCCGTCTTCCGCGGCATCCAAAACTTCGATTTCACGTAGAACCGTTCGGCCGTGACGCCCACGGTAACGACGCCGCATAAGTCGTCGCTCTGGGCCAGGTCCATGCCGATGTAGACCTCGCAGCCGTCGGGCGTCGGATCGGACGTCGCCGACTGCGACTCGTCCCAGATCAGCATGTCGAGCCACGGACCGTCCCCGCGCGTCAGCCATTGTGAGAGGAATAGCCGCCGGTACCGGGATTCGCCGTCGTCCGAGTCGCGCCCCTTGTCCAGTTCCTTCTTCAGGTCCTCAAACGTGATGATCGTGCCCAGTGAAGGGTTAGCGGCCTTGGCGGCCGCCTCGCTCGTCCAGTCCATCGCCTCGTCCGCGGCGTAGATCACCGGCAGCAGTGACTTGTCCTGGCTCTTTCCCTCCAAGACGGCCACGGCCCGCTTGTGCAGCTGCCACGCAAACGAGCAATGGTTGCTCCCGGCGTTGGTCGTGACGAGCGTGAGCGGCTGGCGGCGCTTGGTCATGTTGGCGGTCAACGTGTCGTAGAGCTTCCCGTTCGGCCACTCGTGCGCCTCGTCCATCAGCAGCACCGACGGCCGGAAGCCGTGGCGGCCCTCGGCGGTGCCACTCAGGACGGTCCATTTCGAGTTATTCGGGGCTCGGATCTCGAACTGCTTCGGGTCGCAGGCCTTCTTCAGCGCGGCGTGGGCGGCGACGAACTTCTTGCCCGCGTCCAGCGTGAGGTACGCTTGCTGGAAGTCGGTCGCGGAGCTGATCACGTGGGCGCCGGGCTCGTGATCGGCCAGCAGGCAGTACATGCCGCACAACGCTAGCAGCGGCGTCTTGCCCGCCCCCTTGGCGGTCAGCAGCCACAGCTCCTTGAACCGCCGACGGCCGTCGGCGCGCCGCTTCCAGCCGAACAGCGGGCGGATGACGTTTTCCTTCTGCCAATCCAACAGGTCGAACGGCAGGCCGGCCCACTGCCCCTCGTAGTGGCGCAGGAACTTCTGCGCGAAGCGGATCGGCCGGTCGGCCGCCTCCGCGTCAAAGTAGAATTCCGCGTCCTCCTTCAGTTCAAGGACGCCCGGCACGCGAGGCCTCCGCTTCGACGATGTTGTGACACGGTGGGCAGACGCTCATCAGGTTTTCCGGATCGGTGCGCTCGGGCGGCGTGCACTGCGCCAGCGGCTTCTTGTGGTGAACGTGCGACGCGAACACGCGCCGGCACCGTTCGCAGACCGGGTCGCGGGCTAGCTTTCGCCCACGCGCTCGTTTCCACTCCGCCGAGTCGTAGAACTGCTTGGCGGCGGGGTTTCGCTGGTGCTGGTCGTAGAACCGGTCGCGTTGCCGTCGGGCCTCGCGTCCCTGCTGTGTGTGTTCATCGCAGTAGTCGCCGCGCCGCACGACGTACGCGGTGCACGTGGGGTGGCGGCAAGGGGCGCTGGGCATCGTGGTGCCTCGATCACGTTCAGGCGGGCGAACTGGCCGTACGCAGCGATTGCGGCCTCGTTGTAGGCTTCGGCCGCTCGAAGCTCATCGCTGAACAAGCCCAGGTGTCGCGGCGCGCCATCGACGACGATCTGCGCACGCCAACGGCCTCGCTGGCGGTGCCATGACACGCCCTTGTAGGCCGACGTGCATCGCTTCAGCATCTTCTTGCACCGAGCCGCGCACTGCGCGCGGTCCTTGGGGCGGAGATTCGCCCTTCGGTTGTTCAGTGGATCGTCGTCAATGAAATCGATGTAGACGTCGCGATCGGTTAGGCCGAGGATGACGCGGCCCATCGTGAGCCGCTTTTGGTGCTTCTTGCCGGAGCCGGGCTTGTGCGTCAGGACGTGCAGCTTCCCCTGGTGTCGGGTGACGTGCCACTTGTATTGGGACACCAAGGCGGCGTCGGCCACGTCGACCAGCGCGGCGAGACCCTGGGTGAGTTGTACTGTGAACATCAGAATTCCCCGATCCCGCCGGCGTCCGGCGACCCGGCGCCCTTGCCGCGTGCCGCCGGCGTTAGTCCCATGTCGTTCAGCATCTTGTTCAGCATCACGGCCGTGGCCTTCTGCACCTTGAAGAACGGGTTCTCGCCGACGACGCCGTTCGAATGTTTGATGACCGGCCCGAACTGCTCAACGTGTCGCGACGCGACCTGATGTGTCGCCCAGGTCCTCACGTAGATGCTGATCATTGCCCGATCGGTCTTGTCGAGACGGCCGGCCGCTTCCATCTCCTCGATGACGCGCTCCCATTCCAGCAGCGCCTCGCCGTCCAAGTCATCCGGCGCAGCCGGGCGGTTTGTGGTTTCTGTGCTGCTCACCAGTTGGCCTGAATACTTCCTGCACCATCCAGCGGCGGTGGAACGCGTACAGCCGGGGACAGCGCGTCAGAACGAACTGTTCAATGTTCTGGCAACTCCGCAGGTTGGCCGACGACTCGCACACGTAACGGGCGCCGCCGGTCATGCGGACCACGATCAGCTTGCAGTGGGTCCGGATCGCCTTGACGCGCTGGCCTCGCTTCAGCAGCTCCGGCACGACGGCGTCGTAGATCCCGTTCGACGTCTTCTCGAAGTAGTAGGAAACCAACAGCGACACGCGGCGCACGTGACGTTCGTCCAGCATTCCACACAGGTCAGCGCCGTTCTGCTTGCTGAAGCCGAGCGTCGCCAGGTACAGGTCGGCGATCGCCTCGCCCTTGTGTCGTTCCAGCAGCGCCGGCACCAGGTCAAATAGCGCGTAGCGCCCGCTGATGATCCCGTGAAGGCTCTGGCCCTCCTTCGGCAGCCGCTTCAAGTGGCGATACGCGTCAGGATTTGATCGGTAATCCAAGAACAGCCGCCGCGACGGCGTGCGGATCATCGCCCGGTCCGCAGACAGCTTGGCGGCGACGTCGATCTCGGGATGCGATTCGGTGTCGAAGTCGGGCTCATCGCCCCACGGCTGCAGCAGGTCCTTGCCGATGTCGTCGACGCTGGCGATGTCCTGAAGGGCGGCCGCGTCGAGCGATCTCACCTGGGCGAACGGGTCGGCGGGCATGGGCTGAGTTTTCGTTGCGGGGGGATACCCCCCTCTGCGGACGGTTCACAAAAAATGCGACAGACCACCGTTCGGTCGGGACGGGGTGGGGTCATTTTTCCTAAAAAGCACCCCCCGGCACCCCGCCATTCTGGCAGCACGGTAAAAAATGCCCACGACGGCGGCACGTTACCCGCCGTCGTGGGGCTCCGGAGTGGGGCCCTCGGCCACGCTGGTAGGGCCGACGCCTACGCAACATGGATCGGACACGCGTGAATCAGGTGGTGGAACGGGTCGCGGCAAAAGCGCTCCCCTCTACCTATAAGCGTGAGATTTAAGGTTTCTGTAAACAGCGGCGAACGCGTAGCGCCAATGGCACTTATGATGGCCTACCACTGCGGCCAACCTTCCGCCTGCGAGCACGTCGACGCCGCCGCCTGCGTGGCTGCTGCTGACGCACGGCCGGCCCGTGCTGTCGCTCAATGGCGCCTTCACGTTCGCGACGGTGTCGCTCGACCGTGCGCGGGTTTGCGTTGCGCCACGCCGCGTAGATCGCGCTGACGATGTACGGGTTTCCCCTGCCGCCGAGCGTGTCCTGCTCTGGGTCGGCTTGGTAAGCGCGACGGATGTCGTCGAACACCCGATGGCGATCGTCGCGTGACTCCTGGGCGGCCAGGTAGAGCGCAAGCCGTCCCGGCCGTGGTCCGAGGATGATGTGCTCGGGCACGTCGTTACGCGCTCGCTGTGACCGAACCGGCTTCGGCTCAGGTAGGCGATTTGCCAGGAAGCTGTGTCGGATGTCGGCCAGCGCCATACTGATGGCCGGGATCGTCACGTTACGCAGGACCGCCAGCTCCTGCTGTGAGAACCCGCGCACGTAGTGATCGACCAGGAGCGAGCAGCGTCGGCGGGTGAAGGTGCTGGTGAGGCGCAGCACGGCGTCGCGGTCTATGGAGAACATCAACGCGAACGAACACCGGCCGTACGGCCATCGGTCCGACGGCATCTCGTAACTGCTGTCGCCCATGATGCCGCGCGAGTAGTCGATGCCCGGCTTGAACGAGACGCCAATCGCCCTGCGACCATCGGCCGGCCTGTTCGGTTGGTCTCGCGTTGCTCGTCGTTTGCTGCTTGCCATTCCTTCTGATTCCTTCGGCGTTGAGGCTACAATCGACGTCGCACCCCGTTGGACTCTGACGTTCCATCATCCGCTTCACCGCCGCGCGGCAAACGGTCTCTCCCGGCCGGGCGTCGGTGCACGCCCATGAACCTGTCACTTCCCCTCACACACCGGCTGAAGTTCGAAGCTCAGGCCGCCACGCTCGGCATCAAGCCCAGCGAGTTACTTCGCCGTTGGATCGATGAGCACGATCGCAGCGAGCGCCTCACGCGCTCCGGGACAGCCGGGCCGGAGTCGTTTCGGGGCAGCAACCCTCTCCCGTTCACTTGACGGGGTCCCTTGACTTGCACCGCGGGCTACGCGGACGCGGCGGGCGGGCCAGCTCACCGTAGATCTGCGGCGCGTCGATCGACGGACCGAGTTCGACACGCGCCCGGCGCGATAGACCCTCAGCAAGCGCCCGGACGGCTTCCTGTGCGGCCCGCGCTAACCGAGCGCATCGCGTTTGTCGACCATAACGCGTGGCGGCGGCGGTCTCGACGTCGAGCAGCGCCCTGGCGGCGGTCGTGATTGCGCGGGCGGTCGCGTCGTGAAACTTTCGGCGATCGTCTGTCATCCTGAGGTACTCCGAAGGATCTCTCCGTTATCTCGCGGCGTGCTGGGCGGCTTTTCGCGCCGCTAGAAACGGGACGATCATGGGCCACTCGCAAAGCTGATAACCGCCCTCCTCGCCCATGCGGCGCAGCAGCTTACCGCCCATGTCGGCGGCGAGGGCTTCAGAGCTGAGGTTTGTGATCATCAGCGTCGCCAGTTCATTGCCGTAGCGATGGTCCAGCAGATCGCCGAACACGGCATCCTCGCGCGGCGTTGCACTTCGATCTTGGACCTCGTCTATCACCAGCAGGTGAGCGCGCTCGAACTTCCGACGCACCGCCATCTTTCGATCCCAATCGGCGGTGGTGAGCTCGTCGATCATCCGCCGGGCCGTGGTGTAGAAAGCGTGGCGACCGCGAACCGTGTAAGCGCGGATCAACCCGCTGGCCAGGGCTGTTTTGCCGATACCCCGCGACCCGCCGATCGCGAGGAAGAACGGCGAACCGGCAATGTCCGACAGCTTGCGGGCGGCGGCGAGGTAGTCGGGCGGCAGATCCCGGTCGAGCTGTTCCAGGTCGATCGACAAGTATCGCTCGGGCACGCCCCGCGCCAGCATCGACGCGTTGATGGCCCTCCCTCTCTCCGCGGCGATCTTTTCGTCGTTCTCTGTGGGTGGCGCTGAGCCCAGCACGCTCCGAAGAAATGCTTCGTTCATCGTCGGGCGCAGCGGGCGGGGTGCGGTCCGCGCAGCCGGTTCATCGGCCGCCGCCGGCGGGGCATTGGCGAGCCAATCGATCTTGCTGCGCAGCGTGTCGAGCGTCTCACCCGGCTTGAGCTGCAGCAAGGTCCGCAGCGCGTCCGACCTCATCTCCGCCGAGCTTAGTGACGGGGAGGGCTGGGGTTTGGTCTTTGTGGAAGCCTCGGCGCGCCTCTTCCTCTTTGCGGGTTTCTTTGAACCGTCCATTGTTGCTCCCGTGATTTGTTCGCGGCTCGAAAATGCCTTGCCACGTATTCGCGATGCTGGTCTCGATGGCGTCGACCGCCCGTTGCGGCCCCCATCCGGCCAGCTTCTTTAGCTGCTTCTCGGCTGACATTGGCCCGAGCGGTTTTTTCATCTGCTGGCGGTACTCAATCCACTCGCCCCACGCTTGGCGAAACTCCGACGTGTCGAGCACGGCCGGAATCGGTGCGTTGTCGCATGATGGTTTTGGTCGCAGCGCGCGGCTGTTGTTGTTCTCTTTGTTGTTCTTTGAGTTGTTCTTAGTTGTTCGGGGGACGGTGCGCGGCCCGGTTGAGGGTCGCTGAGCGGCCCGGTTGCAGGGTCGCCCACCGTCCCGGTTGAGGGTCGCTGAGCGGCCCGGTTGGCCGCCCCCGTTTTGCTCGGCGTCCGGGACGTTCACCGTCCCGGTTGAACCGGGCCGCTCACCGTCCCGGTTGGGAACCGACAACCGGCGCAGTACGACGTTGCGACCGTGGCTATCCACCCGCCGCACGAGGATGCCTTTATCCTCCAGACGCTGCACGGCCTTTCGCGTCCGGTTTAGGTTCTTGCAGCCGACGTCGTCGGCGATCGACTCGATGCTTGGATAAGCGTCGCCAGTGAGGTAGTCGGATCGCGACACGAACACCAGCAGGACTTTGGATTCCAGCTCGGTCATTGCGTGCAGGTGCGTTCCGTCGATGATCGCCCGCAGACGGTCGAACGTGTTGACTTCGATAGTCCGAAACAGCGGCGGTACCTCGTTCACCTACCTCCGCCCTTCTCCCCCGCCGCAGTTAGATGGCCGTTGAGACAGTGCAGCTTCATAGACCCACCTTGGCCAGGTACGCAGCGGTGCCGTCGTCGGCGACGCCGTTCGGATTCCCGGCCTCACCGACAGGAATCCCAGCTTCGCTCATGCGTTCGACGAAGCGCCGCAGCGCGGCCTCGCTCGTCACGAGCGTGTCGCCCATGCGGATTGCTTCAAGACGAACGCCCCGGATGCCGCGCGCGTGAAAACGCCTGATGCTGCTGAAGCTGAACGGCGAGCCCGTCTTTGGGTTGACGAACCAATCGACCTTGCCGTGCGCGACGGCAGACAGCGGGTAGAGAGGCCTTTCGCTCGCGGGGTCAATGGGCATGCGATACCTCCACACGCTCCGCCGGCGCCGTTGCCCCGCACTGCGCTCGCTCTAGAATGGCGGCCTCGACGGCGACGACGTCGAACAGCAACTGTCGTCCAGCTTTTACGTGAGGCAGTCGGCCAGCTTCGGCTTCGCTACGCAGCCACCCGACCGGCACGCGAAGGCGCCGAGCGAGTTCGGAAACGTTCGCAAGTCTCGATTGCGATTCCATTCCCGCATTATGAACTGTGGGCAAAACGCTAGTGGGTAGTTAACGGGTAATCAGAAGGTAATCAGAGGGAAGATCGGGCGTTTTCTGGCACTTTTCAGATGGAACGGTCAACTGCGGTTGACTGTTTCAACCGTTATGGCTGTCCCCGAGCACGCCGCGCCCCTTGTCGGTCAGGTAGACGCCACCCCGGTCGGTGAGTCGCCGCAGGTAGCCCAGATCAATTAAGCGGCGCACGCGGACCCCGCACGTTTTCGGCGAGCGCCTCACCCTCGTGGCGAGGTCTACCACCGTCAATGCTGATGGGGATGAAGCGACCGCCTGCAGGATCAATAGATCTTCCTTGTCGATCGCAGGGGCGACGGGCGGTTGCACGGCGACGGCAGCTGGCGGGTTCTGCTCTTTCGGTAACGGCTCGGCAGCTGCCACCGGACGCGCGGCTTCTAAGTCGCCGTCGATTCGCTTTTCAAAAGCCTTCAACTCACGGACGAGCGCATTGCGAATTGCTTGGAAATGCTCTTCGAACGCGTCGCGATCGTCATCCGATAGGGAGAACTTGGCCGCCGCGGCTGCCAAGTAAGCCGACTTGTCTCGCGAGTGGTTGCGGAGCTCAATCTTCCACCCAAGCCAGATGGCTCCCGATATGATCCATGCCGCGTCGTGCGCGCTTTCATAGGAGTTGTTCACGTACTGCAACGGCTCGACGTTTACAGATCTGGCCGTGGCCATGAATGCCGCCTCGACGTCGGGATCAGCATCGTCAATGATGCTTCCGCACCTTTCCCTGAACCAGTCCGATGTAGACCCATCAGCTTCCAGCCAGGACACGAGCGACGATTCGAGCTCATCGTTGAAAGCAAACGTTCGATCTGGGCCGAGTGCTCTGTCCGTCATCGCGCCGCGAAGCTTGTTGTCAGCGCGGACGACTGCCGAGCTCGCATTAATAATGCTGATCTGGTCGTCGGCTGTCGCTGCCCTCGCCAGATCGTCGAGTGCCAGCACGAGCTTACGCGCCATTCCAGCCATCGTGGCGAGGCTGCCACTCAGCCACCTACCCCGATGGAAGTACTCATTAGCTTGCGCGAAGACGTCGGCTGGAACTTCTCTTGATCTGTCTGACATTGGCAACCTCGCTGGCAGACGGGCCCACGCTGGGCGGCGCGATCGAGGTCGGATCGTGCCGCCCAGGTGATTTAATCCCGCACGCTGGCCGGCGACGGGAACCCGAACAAGCATCTTACAAAGTTCAGCGTGGCAGGCGAATAGGAAGGCGCGATTTGATCTTCTGCACTTCGTCAGGATCCAGCGACGATTTCCAGAATGAAAGCCACTCATCGACAAGGTCTTGGGGAGCTCTGCCGGTTCGAACGCTCGCTTGCGCTAGGCTGAATAGCGTCTTCCCGTTCGGCCGCACTTGGACAACCTTCGCCGGGCGCCAGTAAGGCATCGGAGACGCCACATAGCCCACCTTGAAGAGCATATCTTCGATCCGGCCGGCTTTGGGAGGTGGCTCGGCTACATACTCAGCGAACTCTCTCATAAGTCGCGTGGGCGATCTGTTGGTCATGCTCGCCGCCGCCTCCAGTGTGACGATATCGTTCCCGTCTGGCTTCAGGCGGTCGTTCCGCCAGCCGACAGGCGTGACGGCGACTCGCAGATCGAAGATGCACATCGGCTCGAATTTCGACTTCGATTTAAGGGTGCGCTTCATCGCCCACCGCCGATCTCGACACGCGCCGCGTCGTTAACGTAGTCGGTTAGCAGTTCGGAAAACGTCGACCGGAACAGATCGCGTAGGCGATCGCCGCCGTCGGCGTCGCCCGTCCGTCGAAGCGCTTGCTCGACGGAAAGCACAGTCTTCCCGTTCGGCATCACCGGCCAGTCGTACTCGTCGAGCGGCCACAACGGAACGACTACGTTGCCCTCGCCGATCTCGAAAACGATCGGCAATGTCTTAGCATTGATCGCGATCACCCTGACGCCAGGCATACCGTGGTCGAGCATAGCGGCCACGTACCCCGGCGGGTCAAACTGCACGCGGATGGCCAGTTCGTAGGCCTCCCGCCGTGTGCGAACGCCAAGCCCGGCGTCGATTTCGACTTTGCCTGCCACGCGGTAGCCCGTGGCAGTCCGCTCGATCCCATCGAGCTTTTCAAAGACCGACCGGACGTTGGGGAATCGCAGCTGCAGCGGATACGACCGCTCACTGAGGTCCGGCGAGAACGTAACGGCGTTGCAGGGTTTGCGGCGCGCGGCCGCGGCGAGTACGGTGCTCATGTTGAGCCTCCACAGAAGGTTCGACCACGCCGTCGGGTGGTTGCACACCGCGACGGCATTTTCGTTTCAAGCCGCACACGTCATGCGACCGACATAGGTACTATAACGCGATTGCGTTACATATCAAGCGATCGCTTGATATTCGCTAAATCGATCTTAGGATGGTCTCTATGGGTGTCGACACGAACAAGATCCGCACGCTCCGAATAGCCAAAGGTTTGACGATGGCGGCGGTCGCGCAGCTCGCTGGCATGCGTACAGCTCAGCAATGGAACGGCGTGGAGTCCGGCGAGCGCAAGAATCCTTCGATCGACACCGTGCAGCGAATGGCGAAGGCGCTCGGGGTCAAGGTAGACGCTCTGCTTAAGTGACGCCCTGGACACCGGTCTTTGACCGTCGCCGGGCTGAGGGTTAGAACGGGGTTATTCTCCAATTGGAGAACAACCCGTGGAAGTAGGTGGTTCTGGCCGACACCGAAGCCCGCGAGAAAGCCTGAAAAAGCAGGCGTTTTCCGCTAGGTCGTGATTCCCCCGTGACGCATGACACGCTGGGGGTCACAGGTTCGAGCCCTGTACCGCCCATGACCATAACTCACGCCGAATGCTGAATTAGCATACCTGCCAATGGTTGGCAGTGCGGCCGAAAACCCCTGACTAAAAACGGAAGATTCCGTTTTTCGGGGCCATCGGAGCACTCGCCATGCCGAAGCTATCCCCCGGAAAAGTCCCGAAGTACCGACTGCATAAGCAATCGGGCCGCGGCATCGTCACGATCCACGGCAAAGACAAGCTCCTGCCCGGCAAGTACGGGTCACCGGAGAGCCGCAGGGAGTGGGCGCGCCTCACCACCGAATGGCTTGCCAGAGAGGGAATGCCGCCCGCCCCGGAAAACGGAAGAACGGAATCGGAACCCCTGACCGTCGCCCGCCTGGTGGTGCAATTCTGGCGACACGCCAAAACCTACTACCGCGGCACGAACGGCGGGATCAGCCACGAGGCATATCATTACCGCGACGCCCTGCGCCCGGTTGTGCGGTTGTACGGGGCTACGCCTGCCAACAATTTCCAAGGGCCAGCGCTGGAGGCTGTGCAACGCGAGATGATCCGGCTCGGTTGGTGCCGAAACTACGTCAACCGCCAAGTCAGCCGGGTGCGGCACGTCTTCACATGGGCGCTGGCCAAAGGGGTAGTAAACGCCGACGTAGTGGTCGCACTGCGGGCGGTCACCGGACTGAAGAAGGGCCGCAGCGGAGCGCGTGAGTCGGGTAAGGTGAAACCGGTGGCCGATGCCCATATCGCGGCCGTGCTGTCTCACCTGTCGCCAACGGTTCGCGCGATGGTGGAGTTGCAGTCCATCACCGGCATGAGGCCCGGCGAGCTGTGCGACTTGCGCGGGGTGGATCTGGACATGAGCCGCACGCCTTGGACCTACCGCCCCAGCACCCATAAGACCGCGTATATGGATAAAGACCGGAGCATCGACCTAGGCCCGCGTGCCCGGGCGATAATCGAGCCGTTCCTACGGGCTGACGTGAATGCCCACATCTTCAACCCTGCCGACGCTGCTGCGGAAGGCCGGCGACGCCGCGGTGAGACGCGCAAGACGCCAGCAAGCTGCGGGAACGCCCCCGGCACCAACCGCAAGCGCCGCCCAAAACGACGGCCCGGTCATCGGTTCGACGTCCATGCCTACCGCCGGGCCATCGCCCGCGCCTGTGAGACTGCTTTCCCCTTACCGTCGACCCTGGGGCCGCGCTCTGGTGAAAGTCGCCTAGCATGGCGAGAACGGCTAACGCCAGCTGAGCAGGCCGCGGTGAAGGCGTGGCGCAGGGAGCATCATTTCCACCCGCACCGGTTGCGACATTCGGCAGCGACCCGCTGGCGAGCCGATCATGGGCCGGATGCCGCGCTCGTGCTGCTGGGTGATTCAAGCACGAGGATGATTGACGTTTATGCAGAGAAAGATCGGCGGCTGTCGTCGTCGATCATGGAAAAGATCGGTTAGAATTTCTTAGGGACGGCCGGTTCGCTACCGGACGATCGGCTTGGCGCGGTGCATGGCTTGCACCTGTAACCACCACCGCCCAAGTCCTTCCCGCTACCTACAGGTGACAGTATGGAAACGCAGGACGACCAGGTTGAGTACGCAACGCACTTTCTTTCAAATGCCAGCGGAGCGTTTGACCAGATGCAGTCGTTTTACTCCAGGTTCACTCACAATGAAGATCGCAGCAACTTAATCGGCAGGGTTGCTGGGCTGTTTCAAAAAAGGGAGGACCCGCGGCACGCAACGTCCTTCGAATTCCGATATGGGGTCTACGAAGACGTGCGTCACATTATTGGTGACGAAGGCTACGACTACCTCTCCGAGAAACTTCAAGTGATAGCCGAGCGGCTCGAAAAGAAAGCGTTGACAATCGAAGATGAAGCGAAGCTGCACTTCACGAAGATGAGACATGCTGCGTTAGACCTCACTCGACTGGTTTTAGGGACCGACTACGAGCGATCCGAACACGGCGTAAAGATCCTGCGGATCATCGAGTTGATCGAGGCTTACTGGGACGCACAAGGCGAACCAGATTGGCGGAAACGTATGCTCGGCTACTTGAACGATTTAGTTGAGTTGCAGGATGCAATTCGCGGAATCGATATCCCTCGCCTCGTGCAATCGCGACGCTCGGAGTTCCCGCCCTTCCGCCGCTATGAGGAAGATACGCCAGTTCGATCGGATAGCCCGCCGGTGCTTCCTGCGGAGGATGAGTCGCCCGGGGATCTAATCTCCATGGATCAAGCGGCGGCGCTAGTGGGGCGAACTAAGCGCACCGTTCAAGGTTGGAACGAAATCGATCCAATGCCGCTGCCAGAAGTCGAGGGGGGTGGAGGCAAACGGCATGAATACAGCTACGCGAAGCTAAAGCCATGGCTGGAGCAGCACTCTGGACGCAAGCTCCCGGACCAATTGCCCGACCTGCGATAGTTTGCATGAAGTGCAAAGCGGCGAAATCCAACGAAAAGCAACGAACCGCCTTTTTACAGTGCTCGCGTCTTTAACGAGAGGCGAACACTATGACCGATTCATTCCTGAACGAGCCAGCCATCACTTTGGCAGAGGCAACGCGACTGCCCCAACTCGCACGCAACGGCCGCCGTCCAAACCCTTCCACGATATTTCGCTGGGCATCCTGCGGGGTCCGGGGCGTCAAGCTTGAGATTCGCCAGGTGGGCGGCAGTAAGTGCACGAGCCGCGAAGCCGTCACGCGATTCATCGCCCGCCTGAGCGGTGACGAGGGTGCCCCCGTCGCTCGCATCAATCCACCCGCAGGCACCGGTGGCGGCGCGGTCGAACTGGAGCTTCAGGCGGCTGGGTTCTAGCCGCTGATTTCCAGTTTGCCCGTCTATATGTGAGAGGGAAGTAAAAAAGGCCGCAGCACCGGGACTCTACTTCGGTGCTACGGCCTGGGACTCCAAATGCATTCTAGCAGTCGCACGCCATCACTGCCAACCACAAAACGCCGCAGCCGTCCCGCAAGGAACGCTGTAGCTAGCGTGCTCGTGTCGTCGCTCAAGCCGTCCGCAACCAACGACTCCCTATACCGCCCGATCGACACCGACGACGCCAACTTTAAGAAGCTGGTGCGCAGCGTCCTGAAGCGCGGACGTGTCATGCAGCCGCTACTGGCGACGCGCGACGGAATCCTAATCAGCGGTCACCGAAGGCTAGCCGCGGCAAAGGTCGCACAGCTTGTCGCGGTGCCGTGCCAGTTCACGGAAAGGGACCGCCAAGATTATAGCGATGCCGAATTTCTTGAGCTGATCCGTGAGCACAACCTGCAAAGGGAAAAGACGCTCGCGGAGCAGCACAACGAGGCGCTGGTAGACGTCGCCCGCGAAGGCACCGCCTACGCCGACCTGCTGGCCGATCGTCAGGAGAAACTAGACAAGTCTGGTTTCTCTTTAATGACGTTCGACATCGTTGGCGAAAAGGTCCGTTCCGAGATATCAAAGGCGCTTCACCCGTTCCTAATTGCGTGCATGCGTGTCATCGACCAGAACCGCGATTTCTGGCCCCTAAGCGTCCGCCAGATTCACTATCGCCTGCTGGGTGAGAACGCCCCGCTAAAGCACGCGAGCAAGCCCGGATCGACGTATGTGAACGATCGCAAGTCTTACCAGGCGCTCAGCGACCTGCTGACGCGCGGCCGCCTCGTTGGTCGAATCCCTTGGCACACCATCAGTGATGAGACACGCGACTTTGAGGGCTGGCCAGTCCATCAGGCAATCGGACCCTACATCACGTCTCAAATGGATCGGTTGTTCACCACCTACTGGCGTGACCGCCTGCAAAGTCAGCCGCATCACGTCGAAGTCATCGGTGAGAAAAATACGGTTAAGACGATCGTGAGTTCCGTTTGCCGTGAATACACCGTGCCCTACTCGATCGGCCGCGGCTACTGCAGCATCCCGCCACGCTACGAGATGGCCCAACGCTTCCGACGAAGCGGCAAAGACCGCCTAATCGTGCTGATCCTCAGCGACTTGGACCCGGACGGTTCGGAAATCGCGCAGAGCTTCGCCCGGTCGATGCGCGACGACTTCAACATCGCAAACATTGAACCGATAAAGGTGGCGCTGACGCCCGAGCAGATCGACCAGTACGACCTGCCGCCGAAGATGGTGGCCAAACCAACGTCTAGCAACTACGCCAAGTTCGTCGCGGCTCACGGGCAACACGTATTCGAGCTTGAGGCTCTGGAGGCGTCGCAGTTGCAGGACGTATTGCGCGATGCAATCAACCGGGTGCTCGATATTGATCTTTACAACCGCGAAGTCGAAGCCGAGGCCAGAGACGCGGATTACCTGAAGGCATGCCGGCTAACGCTCATCAAGGCCGCGCAGCAGATGGGAATACGCGGCCTGTCAGCATGAGCTTCCCGCCCCCGCTGGCGAATAGCTGGCGCGAGGCGGTTTAACAAGCACCTTCGGTCGCCCGCCTGACACGCGGCCGAGGGGATCACAAAAGTACCTGCGGGTACGAGGTTGATGGCTTAGCCTGTTCGCGAAAAGCCAGATGTGAGGCGTAGCCGGTCGAACCGGGCATGACGTTACAGACATCGGGAGCTAACCCCTACCCGGTGCCGGTGGCTGCTATGTGAATCCCCTCAATCGTCGGCTGTGCCCGTGGTGGCGTCGGACGGTCAGGGATTGGTTCACATGACCACCGCGCTCGACTCGACCGAAGCGGCCCGCCCTCGTCAGCGGCGAAATGGTGAAAGATCGAGGAACACACACGCGTACCGAGTTCCAGGCTCATACTGCACCGTCCCCTGTGTCAACGCACAGGGGTCACTCCGCAACCCGTTTCCTTCTCACCTGCTGTTTGGTGCTGACGGTGCTTAGTGCTGTCTTTCCTGTCTGAGCGTAGCGAGGTGGCCTGATGAGGGCACTGTACCCGGTGCCTGAAGATGGCCATGTATTGAGCGCTTTATTGTACGATCAGAGAACTAACAGCTAATCGAGCGCGTACTATTAGAGGGTGACCGTGCTGAACTGTGCTGATCTAGATCATGCGTCTGAAGCGATGATGCCAAGGGGGTGCGCACCTGCGCTACCTGCCAAAGTTATCCACAAAATCGGGCCGCCCGCGGCGCCGGAACCGCCACATTCACGCCCGCTTTCACCAAAAACCCCTGCTTTTCGGCCAAAAAGAGCCGGCGCCTGCCCTACCGACCGGTTCCGCAACCCATCTGCGGGCTGTCTGGTGCCGAGTGCATCGGGGAAGCAACCGGGAAGCGATGGGAAAGCACCTGAGAAGCAACCGAGAAGCACCCACCACACAGGAGCGACGAATGGGTAACAACGGTCCTAATGTCAGAGAGACGAATCGAAAGTGGCTCACGCTGCCCGCGCGCATCGGTGCCCGCGATGCGGAAGAGATCGGGGCGAACCTTGCCACCATGGCCGACCCCGAGTGCCGCACACTCTACTCCGAGAGCGACCTGCTGCGGATCGAGGACGAGCTGCCAGAGCTACAGGACCAGGTGCGATACGCCAGGATCATCCATCACGCGCGGGGCGTGAAGCCCGAGGCGCGACATTATCGCCGGGCCTGCACCTGCACCGATGCGATTCAGGCAGACTACGAGCCGTCGCACGGACCTTACCCGCTGATCATCCCGCCGATGGCGCACGTCGAATGCGACGCGCACGGCCAGCCCTACTCGATCAATGGGATGCACGTCACCCAGCGGATCCACACGCCGCCGGCGGCGCTGGCCGATTGGGACCGGCGATACAACGAACTGGCCAAGGCCCGGAAGTCGACGCCACCGCGAGACGAGTATGAGTTCGTGCCGATCGTGCTGACCGACTACATCGACGAGCTGCCGGTGCACAGCGACCCCGAACCGCGGCCGGCGCGTGGCGTGGAGTGGCGCACGCCGTACGCTGCCACGCTGCCCCCGTCGCTCCGCAACATCCACCTGCGGTACGAGCCGACGTTCGCCGGAATGACGGGCCAGCCGTTGCCGCAACCCGGCCGGCTGCGCATCTTCGACACCTACCGCGCCCAGTGGGAACGCGAGTGCGAACGCTTGGGAGTGGACGTCACGCCCTATTGGTTCATCAAGGGACGCTGGCTGTTCAGTCTCGATACGACGCCAAGCGCCGTCTTCAATCGTCGTGGTCTCCGTCGTCAGCGCCGCCCACGGGGGCAGGCGATCCCGGCGAGCTGGTCGAGTTGGGAACCACCGCGCAGAGATCGCCCCGAATACCCGCACGGGCGAATGGACCTCAACGGCCTCTGGCGAATCGACCGTAGGAAGGTCGCCTCCATTTTCCTACGCATCACGCGACCGCAGCACGAGTGCGCGACGCTCTACTTCCACGAGGGCTACACGATCGCCGAGGTGGCGCGTGCCAGGAACTGCGCGGTCAGCACCGTTCACGAACTGATCGAGCGAGTCCGAGAGGAATTCCGCAGGGAGGAACTGCCGGACCCGAAGCCCAACTCGCTGTCCCCCACCGAATCGGGCTGGGAATCCGGTTACGTGCTGGTGAGTGCTCGCACCGCCTACGAGGATGAGGTGCGCCGCGGGTTCAAGCCGCCCCGCAAAGGTGCTGACGTGAATCCGTTCGCGCCCCGCGACAAAAATAAAATTGCGTAAGTTGTCGCCCCCACATCATTTGCACGGGATCCGACCACTCCGAATCGGTAAATAACCGAATTTCCCGTCCGTACTTGTAAGGGGAAGCAAGTGAAAATTGAAAGCCGCCGGTTGTGCTGACCGACGGTTCATAGGGGGGGGGTACTTCCGGGGTGCCTTCCCCCCAGAATCCCGAAATCCCGAAATCTGAAACACCCACAACCCATCGCACGACGAAGCCCGACAGGGCTTTCTGTCGTTGCGCCACACACCCCGAAGGAGAACGAATGCGAAAGCTAAGGCGAAAGAACGTGCCACCGGAGCGGCAACCGTACTTTGATGAGGCGATGAACTGTTACCGCGTCCCATTGACCAATGGTCGCACAGCGACAATCGACGCTGAAGACGTCGAACGGGTGTCGCAGTTCCTATGGCGATGGAGGCCGCACAAGTCGCTGGCCAATGGGCAAGCGGAGCACCGCCTGTACGTGTCGCGCACCGAGTACACAAACGTGCGGCTGAGTCGATTCATCCTCGGTGTCAGTGACGACGTTCGGTTCATCAACCACATCAACGACGACTCGCTCGACTACCGAAAAGCGAACCTGCGGACATTCACGCGAGAGGAGTCGTCCCGACACTTCAAGAAGATGAAGAAGAACCGCTTTGGTGACACGCCAAGCAGCCGCTTCAAGGGCGTTTCGCGGTTCCAAGACACTGGTAAATGGATCGCCCAAATCCGAAAGGACGGGGTGAACTATTACCTTGGCCTATTCACAGACGAAGAGGCCGCGGCCCGAGCGTACGATGCCAGCGCGTTGGAGAAGTTCGGCCACGCGGCGCGCATCAACTTTGCCATCCCACTGACCCAGGAGGCCGCATGAATCTGAGCTTGAACCTTGGCTATTGGACCGCCGAGTTGGACGACGCCGACGCCGGGATCATCTCAGGCTACGCGTGGCGACGCACGCGATGCAACAAGAAGGGCCGGCCGCGCGTCGAAGCATTCCGATTAGATGGGACGCGCGTATACCTCGAACGCCTGTTGCTTGGATTGGTTGACGACGGCCAATTCTACGTGAAGTTCCTGAACGGAAACCGACTGGATTTCCGCCGGGCAAACCTACAGGTGATGCACGTCGTCGATCACCTCGTGAGCCAGCCTAAGCTGCGATACCACGACCCCAACCGCCAGCCCACCAGCGAGTACAAGGGCGTGCATTGGGCCTCCACCAAATGCGATGGCCGCTGGTGCGCCAAGATCCGCTACGAGGGCACGCAACGGCTAATTGGGTGGTTCAAGGACGAGGTTAAAGCCGCTAAAGCGTACGACCGCCGCGCCGCCGAACTTTACGGCGCTGAAGCCTACTTGAACTTCCCCCAGGAGGTGCCCACCGCCAGGCGTCTAACCCCTACACATCCTCGCAACGTGACCAAAGTTTCACCCAAGGAACCATGGAACGATATATCCGTCCGAAACGACGCGCCAAGCGTCTGAAGCCGTTGACCGATGCGCAGTCCGCGCGGCAACTCACCTGCTACCGCCCCGCCGGCTGTGAACACGTTCGCACCGACGTGCTGATCGTCACCGACCGCTACATCGCCCGAGCCGCGAAGGCCGAGAGCCCCACAGCCAACCGAGTGGCGCTGTTGAACGCGCTGGCCCGATGCTGCGGACCTTGTTCACCCACTGGCTGCAACCCGACGCAGCACCGCTTCGCCCTTGAACGCTTCGACGCCGCAACGGCTTGGAAGCGCACGCAGAAGACGCCCCGCCGCCGCATCGCCGCCTGATCATTTCCATTATCGCGGTATTGATAGAGGGGGGCCATATTCGCGGCCCGCCCGTTCGACCTTTTTCCCATTTCGCCCAATAGCCGCTGGCCCAGCCAGCAGGAGCACGCCCATTCCACGCGCATCAACCGTACGCAAGCAACGTCTTTCCAATAACCGCCTCTATGTAGAGGGACTGACCAAAGCACTGACCGTGAAGGAACGTGCCGCGCTCGCCGAAGTCCTGCAAGGCAACCAGAGCACGGAGGAGATCGGCCAGGCCATCGGACTGAGCGGACGAATGGTGCGATACCAGACGGCCGCCGCGATGAAGAAGCTGGCTGCGAAAGGGATCGACGCCACGAGCCCGCAGAGAGGAAGACCGAGAGTGCCATGGATGGTGTCGATCGACCCCACCGACATCTGCAACCTGTCGACGAGAACGAACAGCGAGGGACAGACGGTCGGACGATGGGAAGGTGACGACGAGCCGAAGGAAGCCGAGCCGTTAGACGACGGTGAACGTGCGACCGAACCAACGAACGCACCGCTGGTGACAGGATGCCAACGGTGCAAGACCGGCAAACGCCGGATCGGCGATCGCTACTGCAAGAAATGCACGAAGGCCGTGATGAAGGAAATGCGACAGAACGGTTACCTGACTTAGAGAGAGTTTCCTTGGGGCCGGGCGCGGTGGCTTTCGACCAACGAACCACCGCCCGGTTTTTTGAACTGCACCACACACACAGACAGAGAGACAGAACCATGACAACCGTAATACCTAAAGACCTCGCGCACGGGATCATCAACCGACTCATTGACCGGCCGAACGTCGAAGTCATCGGCTGCGAATCCGAGTTGTCGGAATGCGAGCTTACGCCGGACCTCACCACCAACACCCGTCGATACGCACCAGGCGACACGATCGCCGTCACCATCACGCTGCGCTACACGGATTGGGTGAAACCGGCAGACGCGATAGACGAGCCGACCGACCTGCGTCGTGTCTACCACCAGCTAAAGAAGGTCGCACACCCAGCACGTAAGGCCGCTGAAGCAATCGACAAACTTCTCACCGGTGGTGTGCTGGTGGAATCCGTGGAGATCACCAAGGACCGCGACAAAGCGTCATAGCTTTCAGTGGGGGCCGAAACCTGAGCCGGGGGCTTCGCTCACAAAAAAACAGACCCCCAGACCCGTACCGAATGCCGAAGTCTTGAACATTTTTTAGACCGTCTGACCAAGGGGGGCTATCCCCCGCACCAATGCCCGACCCCTTCGCCAACATCCCGACGCTCGACGCCGCCGACCTGACCGACATCTGCGAGATCGACGGCTTGGGCGAGCCGTTCGACGACGCGCCGGACTTCGACCCCGAGTTAAACCCGGAGGTCGACGCCACGGCCCGGCTGGACGACGCGCACCTGCACATGCAGACGCCGAGGCGCAGGCTGTTCATCGACTACCGCCCCGACCCCGACGCGCTGCTGCACCTGAAGACGTTGCCGACCGAGGGGCAGACGTTGCACGGCGTGATCTGCCAGAAGTACGCCGCATGGGATCTGGTGCCGGCGCTGATCGGTCGCACCGGTCGCAACATCGACGAGCTGTACATCGCCACGCTGAGCTACGGCGCGGGCAACGCCAAGGAACTGCTGGCGCTGCTGGACGAGGGCCGAATCAAGCGGTGCAGCCTGATCGTCAGCCACTATTTCAAAGCGCAGAACCGCCAACTTTATGACTCGCTCGTGCCGCCCCTGCTGGAACGTGGTCACCGTGTCATCGCGATGCGCAATCACAGCAAGCTGCTGTTGATGCAGACCGCGGGCGCTGGAAGTTTCGTGGTGGAAGGTTCGGCCAACCTTCGCAGTTGTAAGAACGTCGAGCAGTTCTGCCTGACCCGTTGCCGCCAGTTGTACCGCTTTCACCGCGGCTGGATCGAGCGGGAACTGTTCGCCCGTCGCGAGGAAGGGAAGACCAATGACTAAGACCAATCGCCCGCCCGCCCCGGAAGAGATCGACGGCGAAGCGCTGCTGGAGTGGGAGCGGGTTTGCAACGAACTGGAATCGTTGAACCAGCTTCAGGCCACCGACCGCGCCATCCTCGTGCTGTATGTCGAGACATGGCAGACCTGGCGACGGGCGACGGCCGGCGTGAACAAGCACGGTGCCGTTATCCGCTACCCGAACAAGACCGTGGGGCCGAGCCCCTTCTACAACGTGGCGAAGGACTGTGCCAAGCAACTGCGCGGCCTGCTGGCCGACCTGGGACTTAACCCCGCCGTGCGGCTGAGCAACGCTGGCACCAATCCCGCCGACGAGCCCGAGCCGGACTTCACCGCCTAACCGAGAGGATGCCCAGCCACCCCTGCAAATGGCCGACGTGTGACGAGTACGTTTCCCGTGCTGGCGAATACTGCCCCGACCACGCCGAGCAGGGCCGCGAGGTTCGGGCCGAACGGTCATCGTTCTACGACCAGCACCTGCGCGACCCCGACGCCAAGCGGTTCTACGCATCGGCCGCGTGGCAACATGCCAGAGCCCGCAAGCTGGCCACGAACCCCACATGCGAGTTTGAAGGGTGCGCGCGTTTCGCTCAGCACGTTCACCATCGCAAGCCGCTGAAGGATTGCACGACGTCCGAGCGAGTCTGGCAACCGAACCTCGAATCGCTCTGCCCACGCCACCACAACGAGCGAGAGGCCCAAGTCAAACGGAGATCCCAATGAACCCCACCACCACCGCGCGCAAGCCGCGCCTGCTGCGGAAGACCAACACCAATGGCTATCTGATGCTGCGCCGACCGTCGCACCCGATGGTCACGCGCAACGGCTACGCCTACGCCCACCGCGTCGTTCTCTTCGACCGGATCGGCCCCGGCCAGCACAAGTGCAACTGGTGCCCGCGCATCGTCACATGGGCGCACCGCTGGCCGCTGCAACCCGACAGCCTCACGGTCGATCACGTCGATTCCGCCAAGGCCAACAACGACGACGCCAACCTCGTGCCCTCGTGCCCGTCCTGCAACTCGCGACGGGCAGCGGCACGCCGGGCGGCGATCAAACGCTTGATGGGGAGGCTGGCGGCTTGAAGCGGCTTGAACTGAAGGAAGACGCCGAATTCTACTACGACGAAGCCGCGGCGATGGCCCCGGTTCGGTTCGCGGAGAAGTTCTTGCGCCACTACGAAGGGCAATGGGCGGGCCAGCCGTTCACGCTCATGGATTGGCAGCGCGACGAGGTGATCAAACCCCTCTTCGGCTGGAAGCGCCGGAAGGATGGCCGCCGCCGGTTCCGCGAACTGTGGTTGCTGACCGCCAAGGGAGCGGGCAAGACACCGCTGCTGGCGCTCGTGGGCATGTTCATGCTGCTGGCAGATGGGGAGGAAGCGCCGCACATCATCAGCAGCGCCACGGACGTGCCGCAGGCCCGGCTCACGTTCGACGCCGCCAAGAAGTACATCGCCGCCAACCGGACGCTGGAACGCGCCTGCCGTAGTCTGCAACACGAGATCAAGGGACCGAAGAACGCGAAGTGGGAGGCGGTGAGCGGATCGGCGGAAGGCCGACACGGTTACCGCCCCACCTGCCTGCTGATGGACGAGGCGCACGAGTGGCCGAATGGTGCGCTCTACAAGAACCTGACCGCCAATATGTTCAAGCGGCCCAACTCGCTGACGTTGGTGACGACCAACGCCGGTCCCAGCCGCACCTGCTTCGCGTGGTCCCTGCACGAGCGTGCCTTGGCGGTCCTGAACGGCACGAGCGACAACACGAAGCTACTGCCGGTGATCTACGAGACGCCGGAAGACATGGATTGGACGACCGAGGCCGCGGCGAAGGTCGCCAACCCTTCCATCGGCCACCTCGTTCAGTTTGAAGACCTCGCCACCGAACTGAGCGACGCGAAGCTGAGCGACGACGCCGAGGCCCGGTATCGTCGGCTGTACCTGTCGCAGTGGCAAAAGACGGGTGAGGGCCGCTGGCTGAGCATGGCATTGTGGGACGCGTGCGAGACGGTCGACGCGCTGACCATCCCGACCGACGCCGCGCTATTCGTGGGGCTCGACCTGAGCCTGGGCGACGACCTTTGCGCCGTCGCGTTCGTCTGGGCGACGCCCGAACGGTTCTACCTCGACTCCCATTTCTGGACGCCCAAGGCCACCGCTGAGGGGTACGAGGCATCGCACGGCGTGCCGTACCAGAAGTGGGCGAACGACGGGCATATCACGCTGGTGGACGAGCTGACCATCAGCGGCGCGGTGCACGACCGGATCGCCGCCTACATCGTGGAGCGTGCGAAGGGTCACAAGGTCCGGGCGATCTGCTTCGACCGCGCCCACGCCCTGCACACAGTCAAGGCGCTGGAGGCCGCGGGATTGCGGGCGGTGCCGATCGGCCAGGGCTACGAGGTGTCGCCCGGCTGCTTCGAGCTGGAACGCCGCATCAAGGAATCGACCGTCACCATCCGCGCCAACGGCGTGCTGCGGTTCTGCGCGACGAACGCCGAAATCTACGAGGACCAGCGCGGCAACATCTACCCGATCAAGCCGGGGGCCAAGGGCAAGTTCAAGGGCACCAAGCACCTGAAGATCGACGGCATATCCGCCGCGGCCAACGCCTTCAAAGAAGCAAAGCGTCACACGTTCCCCAAAGTCCGAACCATCTTCAAAGGACCCAGAGTCATATGAACCTCGCACCCGAAGCATTGGAAGTGATCAACATGGGCGGCAGCTACGAGGGCGGGATCATCCCCCCGGCGCTGATCAACGCTTACTCCGCGATGGCCATCACCCCCTACTGGCGGGCGATGAACTTTCTGGCCACGAACCTTGCGGCGTTCCCGCGGTCGGTGCGCCAGAACGGCAACCGGATGGACGACGCCGAGCCGCACCCGCTGGCGAAGCTGCTGCGCCGCAAGCCCAACGGCTACCAGACGCCGCAAGTGATGTGGCGGACGTTCTACTACCACGCCGCCAACAAGGGCAACGGCTATCTGTGGATCGAACGGGACGCCGCGACGTTCAAGCCGATCGGCCTGCACAACCTGTTGCCCGAGGACGTCCACCCAATCCGGTACATCCACGAGGGCGAGAAGACGCCAACGCAATACTACCTCGTGCGATCGACCAAGACCGTGCTGAGCGGGGCCGACGTCATCCACATTCAGGCGCTGGGGCACGACGGGCATTGCGGCACGAACCCCGTGGAGCAGCACGAGGCGACGTTTCAGCAGGCCATGGCGCTCGACCGGTTCCAAACCCGTTTCCTGCAAAAGGGCACGATGATCCGGGCGGCCATCGAGTTGCCCGAGGCGGTCGGGGCCGACGATGACCTCGTGGACGAGATCCAAGAGACGATGCGCCGCTACTTCCGCGGTGCCGATGCCGAGCGCGATATCGTCGTGCTGCCCAACGGCGCGAAGCTGAACAACGCCACGCTATCGCCGGCCGACAGCCAGCTTGCCGAGCAGGGGGCGGTACTGACGAAGAAGATCGCCCAGATTACAGGCGTCCCGCCCCACTTCCTCTACGAGTTCAAGGATGCCAAATACAACAACCTGACCGAGCAGATGGGCCAGGACGTAGTGCGCTACACGTTCCTGCCGTGGATTCAGCAGACCGAGGAAGAGCTGACCGCCAAGCTGCTGACCGACGACGAGCTTGACGAGGGCTACGCGATCCACCTGAACCCCGACGCCCTGCTGCGCGGATCGTCCAAGGAGCAGATGGAAGTCGTCACCCTTGGCGTCAAGTCGGGCATCTACACCGAGAACGAGGGCCGCGGGCTGATCGGGATGCCCGCCGTGGCCGACGCCAGCGCCAACCAACTCAAGCGGCTGGGCGACACCGCGCCCCCGCCGGCCGCTGGCGACGCGGAAGCCGAGTGACCATTTCCATTATCCCTGTCTCATTAGGGGACCACTATGAAAAACGAAGCGCTGAAGTTCTACACCATCGACACGCAGTTCGCCGTCGCATCGACCGAGGGCAAGCCGACGACCCTCACGGGCTATGCGATCGTCTACAACGCGCTATCGGACGACCGCGGCGGCTACCGCGTGCGGATCAAGCCCGGTTCGGTGTCGTTCGCCAAGGAGGTGCAGGCGCTGTACTACCACGCCCACCCCGAAGTTCTGGGCACGACCGCCAACGGGTCGCTGCGCCTCACGTCCGACACGTTCGGCGTGAAGGTGGAGATCGACCTGCCCGACACCCAGCGCGCCCGCGACGTGGCCGAGCTGGTGGGCAAGCGGTACGTCACCGGGATGAGCTTCGCCATGGTGAGCACGCCCAAGGGCACGTTCACCACCGAGGGCGGGCAACGCATCCTCAACGCCGAGGCGTTCACCATCGACGAGGTGACCGTGACCGGCATTCCCGCGTTCGTTCAATCCAACATCACGGTGAAGACGGACGACGACGCCCGATTCGCCAGCCGCCGGGCCGACGCCCTGCGCCTCGATCAATTCAAACTCGACCTGTACCGGCTACCGGGCGCGTTGCCTGCCGCCGTCTAACCCTAGCGCCCCATAGTCGGGCCAGAAAGAGATTGTCCATGGACACGAAGTCACTGCGCGAAGAGTTCAGCCGCCTCACCACCGAGGGGCAGACCCTTCTCGACACCCTCGCCACCGAGAACCGCGACAAGTCGGAGGCCGAAGAGACGGCCAGCGCCGCCCGCTTCTCGCGATTGGAGAAGATCAAGAGCCTGCTGGACGAGCAGGCCAAGTTCGCCTCGCTCAAGCTGGCCGACGACGCTGGCGACGGCGACGCCAACGTGGTGCTGCCGAAGGAAGACCCCGGCCGCGACGCGTTCAACGCGTCCGAGGGCAAGGGCGCGAATGGCACCGCGGCAGAACCGAAGGTCGACCGCCAGCAGTTCAACCGTGCGTTGAACCACTGGGCATTGACCGGCGATATGGCCCGCCAATTCGCTACTATCACCACCGCCACCCAGTCGGGCGCGTTGCTGCCCAAGATGGTGGCGCAGCCCGTCGTCGTCACCTACCCGACGGCGTTCCGCCAGGCCATGGCGCTGTATGGCGTTCAGCCGGTCAGCGGGTCGAGCACGGCCGAGATGAACCTGCCCGTGGTGATCGCCGCCGTTGGCAGCGACCTGTCGGAGACGGCCACCAGCGGCACGCAGAACGAGCCGTCGCTGACCGAGACGATCAACCTCAAGCCGGCACCCATCCAGTCGGGCCAGGCGTGGGTATCGAATCTGGAACTGGCCGCGCTCGATTACGACCTGCTGGGGTCGCTCGTGCCGTCGCTGATCGACGCGAAGGAAATGCGCCTCGAACAGAAGGCCATGGCCGCGATCATCGCCGACACTGGCATTACCCAGAGCGAGGCAACGGCCACGATCTCGGGCCTGACCTACGACAACCTCGTGGACCTGAACAACAAGCTGGCCACCCGCTGGGACCGCCAGAAGGTCATCATCCTTTCGCCCGCCGCCTACACCGCGGCCTGCAAGCTGACGGGCGACGACGGCCACCCGGTGCTGCTGAAAGACCCGCAGAACCAGACGCTGGTGCGCCTGAACGGCACGCCGGTGCTGAAGTCCGATTACCTCGAAGCGTTCGGCGCCAACAAGGTCGTCGGCATCCTCGTGAGCCTCGTGGGCTTCCGCCTGCGCGACGCAGGCACCCAGAAGATCGTGCGCCACCTCGACGACAAGGACAAGGTCGACCAGACCGGCCTGAACGTCATCGGCTACCACGCGTGGGGGTACGCCCCGAGCGCGATGGTCAAGCTGAAGTGCCCCGCCTCGTAGTCTCCTGTTTGGGGTTGTGTGGGACCGTGGGCGGGTTAACGCCCGTCCACGGCATTTCAACAGGAGAACCGGAAATGAAGATCACGTTTCAGCAGACATTTTCGACCGAACGCCAGCTATTCCGTGGCGGCAAAGAGTACGACGTGACCGACGCCCAGGGCGCGGAGTTCGTCGCCAGCGGCATCGCCAATCGCACGGATGGCAGCACGCCACCGCCCGCGGAACCGGAGCCGATCGCCGCGGGCGCTGACCTGACCCGGAACGATGGCGACACGGCCACGGCCGTCACCGAGCCCCCGAAGCCGAAGCGCAAGGGCCGCGCCCGGAAGGGCGACGCCTAATGGTCACCTACGGCCCCAGCTTCGCGCAAGAGTTCCTGTGTCGTGCGCCCGACGTCACCACGGGGCTCTACCTCATCGTTCACCGCAACGACGGGCTGGCGTTCGACGTGACGCAGCACACTTGGATGGATTGCACCCCGGAGAATTGGGGGCAGTTCACCGAAGGTTTTGTTGCCAAGGGTAGCGGGATCTACCGATGCGTGATTCAGCACGACACGCTGACGGCCGGCGAGCACTACATCTTCTCGGTTTACGAGATGCTGGGTGAGCAGCCCGCCAGCACCGACCGCCTGCGCGAGACGTTGCACAAGGCCAACTGGGGCGTGATCGCGCCCGACGCCATGGTGGGCGACCCGATCGACCACAACACGGGCAGCACCGATGCGCTGCGCGTCGTCGACACCGGCGGCAACGGCATCGACGGCGTGGTGATCCGCGCCTACCTCGCGACCGACTACACCGACAACGCCAGCGCCGCCAGGGTGCAGGGGCTTTCCGTCACGCTGGCCGATGGCCGGTGGGAACGTCCGATCTACCGCGACCCGTCGCTGGCCTACACGCTCACGATGCACGCCGCGGGCAAGCTGGTGGGCCTGCATGACCTACCTGCGGAGGGAACCTAATGCCGATCGTGCTCGACCCCATCCAGAGCGGCGACGTGCCGGAGGGCGCGAATGGTCGCCATACGAAGTGGAGCGTGACCACCCCGCCCACGACCACGCCCGTATCCGCGGGTGATGCTGGCTACTACCTGAACCTGAACGAGGGCGGCGTAGATGAGACGTTCCCGCTTGAGTTGATGGTCGCCGCGGCCGTCGAGCACGCCGAGGACGTCATGGGAACGTCGCTCATGCCGCGCACGATGCTGGCGACGTTCTACAACGGCGCACCGCTGCTGCTGCCCCGCGGCCCGCTGCTGGAAATGATCGGCGTCGCGGACGGCAACGAGAACGCCGTGACCGATTACAAGGTCGAGCACGTCGGCCGGCGGCGCACCTACATCGTGCCCGCCGCCGGACTCACCTACCCGGTCAGCATCACGTATCGGGCGGGCTACGCAAACGCCGCAGCGGTGCCTGCCGACATCAAGCTGGCCATCCTCGCGCACGTCGGCACGCTCTACGAGAACCGCGAGAGCGTCAGCGACAAGCCCAAGACGCCCGTCCCGCACAGCCTGGAAGCGTTCTACCGCCGCAAGGGTAGGAATGTGGGGATCGGATGAACGCGGGGTCGCTGCGCCACACGCTCACGCTTCAGCGCCCGGTATCGGTCACCGACGCTTACGGCGAAACCACGGCGACGTCGTGGGTGGACGTCATGCCCATCCGTGCCGCCCTCAAGCCCACGCGTTCGGCCGAGAACCTGCGCGCGAGGCTGAAGGGACTCGAAACCAGCTTTGAACTGACGATGCGGTACAGCGCCGAGGTCACGTCGGAGCGCCGATTCCTTTGGGAAGGGAAGGAGCTCTACATCGACGGCATCATCGACGTGGACGGCCGACACCGCGAGATGCGCGTCACCACCTTTAGCCGCGTCGAGGTGCCCGGTGGCTAAGAGTCCGCAGATCAAAATGAAGGGCGACAAGGCGCTGATCAAGAAGCTGAAGCGCCTGGGCGACAAGCGGAAGATGCGCAGGGTGCTGCGGGCCGCGACCAATGCATCGGCGCAGGAGATCGTGAAGGCCGTGCGCAAGCTATGGCCAACCGATTCGGGCCTGAGCAAGAAGAGCGTCATCAAGAAGATCCTGAAGACCAAGAGCGGCTACACCGCCATCATCGGCATCGACAAGGACGCGGGCGTGCCCGGGCACATTCCGAGCAACATCGACCACCTGATCGAGCTTGGCTGGCAGACGAAGGACGGCGTGTCGGTGCCCGCCATCGCGCCGCTACGCCGCGGCTACGACAGCGCCAAGGCCGCGGCTGAAGCGAAGTTTGCGAGCAAGGCCAAAGAGGCAATCGAGCGAGAGGCACGGAAACCCTGATGGACGTGGAAACCGCAATCGTCGCCCACCTTCGCGCCGTGCCGCTGATCGAATCGCTTTCGGGCGGTCGCGTGGTCCCCGCGGGCAGCAGCAGCGTGCTGCGTCCCAACATCGTCTACCAGCGATTGACGACCAAGCGCGAGTACAGCAACGACGGCCCGACGCACGCGCCGTGGGCAACGGTGCAGATCGGTTGCTGGGCCGACACGCTGAGCGTCGCGCGCCAACTGTCGGACGCAGTAATAGCCGCACTGGACGGATTCACGGGCGAGGTCAACGGCTTTCAGATCGACGCCGTTTTCATCACTGACGAAAACAGCGCCCCCGAGTCCGCAGCGCCGGGCAAGGAAGAGGGCATCAAGGGAATTCTGGTGGACTGTGTAGTTCACTATCAGGAATAGCAGGCAGCACTTTTAGGAGCTTCACAGCATGAGCACAGCAACGAAGGCATACGGGTCCAAGATCGCCGTCAGCGCCACTGACGCCAGTTACGTGGACATCGCGCAGACGGTCGACCTGGCCGGGCCGTCGCCGGAGGTGGGCGAGATCTCGATCACCAACAACGACAGCCCCGACAACTGCAAGGAATACTTGCCGGGCATGATCGAGCCGGGCGAACTGGAATTTGAGATCGTCTACGAGAAGGAGCAGTGCGCCGACCTCTACGCGATGTTCGGCGACGACATCGTTTACTTCTGGCGCGAGACGTACCCCGACGGTTCGACGTGGAAGTTCAAGGGCTTCCTGAAGTCCTTCGGCACCGAGGGCGAGACGGAAGACGGCGCACTGACCAACACGATCTCCATCAAGCTGACCAGCAAGCCGGTCTACACCGCGACGCCGGTCTAACGAGCACCCAAACCGAGGGGGGAGCGTCGCCCAACGTGAAATGGCGCTCTCCCCCTCTTTTGTTCCACCACCCCACACAGAGGCACCGACCATGAAGTTTGAACGAAACGCGTTCCTGCAATCGTTGACCGTCAAGCGCAAGACCTTCAAAGCGCCGAACGGGATGGAGTTCACCATCCGCCAGTTGAAGGCGGGCGAGGTGCAGCAGTTCATCACGTTCCAGAAGGACGCGAGCAAAGACCCGCTGTACCTGATGGCATGGTGTTCGTCCGCGCCGTGGTCGACCAGGACGGCAACCAGCCGATGAACGACGACGACATTCCCGCCATCGTCGAGGCCGCGTTCGACAATTGCGAGACGGTGTTGCAGCCGGTGACCGACGAGGCCGCGCGCTTCACGGGCATCGTGAAGACGGAGGCCCAAAAAAAGCGCGGCTCCGCGAACTGAGCGCCCCGCGGCAGAAGTTCGCGTTCATGCTGTGTCGCACGCTCGGATTCGCGCACCCCGACCACCTGCTTGCGACCCTCACGCACGAGCAGTTCGAGGATTGGATAGCCATCTACCCGCACGACCCGTGGGGCGAGGATCGCGACGACCTGCGGATGGCCCGCATGGTGTGGGCCACGTTCGCCGCGATGGGCGGGAAGAAGACGAAGAAGCTGAAGGAGTCCGATTTCCTGTTCAGCTTCAAGACCGCGATGGACAAGCCGCAGACCCCTGAGCAGTACGCCGCCAAGGCGCGACGCCTGTACCTCGCGCAAGGCGGAAGGATCAAGTAAATGGCCAAGAACATCAGCAGCTTATGGGTGGGGTTGACCGGCAACGTGTCGGGCCTGTCCAAGTCGTTCGGCGGTGCCATCGGCACCATCAAGGGGCTCGCGGGCAGCGTCGCGGGCGCTGGCGGCAAGCTGCTGGCGCTGACCGGGATCGGCGCGGGCGTGGCCGGCGCGTTCGCGGCCGTCAAGGGCGCTGCGTCGGGCATCTCGCTGGCTGCGGATCTAGAGCAGACCGGGGTCGCGTTTGAGACGATGCTTGGCAGCGCCGACGCCGCGGGCGCGATGATGGAGCAGCTAAAGAGCTTCGCTGCCTCAACGCCATTCGAGTTCCCCGAGATCGCCAACGCCACCAAGTCACTGCTGAACGCCGGCGTGGGCGCGGGGGAGATGACCGATAAGCTGCGCATGCTGGGCGACATCTCCGCAGGCTCGGGCAAGCCGCTTAATGAGTTGGTCGCGATATTCGCAAAGATCAAGAATACGGGCCGATTGCAAGGCGACACGCTCGCGCAGCTGGCCGAGGGTGGCGTGCCGGTCTACAAGGCGCTCTCTAAGCAGATGGGCGTTTCAACCGAGTCGATCGGTCAGATGGTCAGCGAAGGCAAGGTGAGCTTCGCCGAACTGGAAACCGCGTTAGGCAGCCTCACGGCGGCCGGCGGCATTTACGAGGGGATGACGCTAAAGCAGAGCCGGACGCTGGGCGGGCTCTGGTCGACGCTCACCGACACCATCGGCATGAGCATGGCCGATCTGGTGATGATCGTCGTGGACGCGTTCTCGCTTCGGGCAGGTATGACGGCGCTCACGGATGGGCTCGCGTGGGCAGGGGCCGCCGTGGGCGGATGGGTGAAGGGCATCGCGCCGATCGTCAAGGCGTTCGCCGTCAGCGCCTACCAATCGTTCGTGGGGTTCTACCAAGCCGCGGTGCCGATCCTGGGCCGCGTTTACTCGTTCGTTTCCAGCATCTTCGGCCAGCTCGTGCCCGTGGTGACGGGCGTGGCGACGACGCTGTGGACCGTGGCAAGCACGACGTTCACGGCCATCTACAACACCGTTGCCCCGATCGTCCAGACCCTTTACACCACGGTGGCATCGCGGTGGCAGGGTCTGCTTACGTCGACCATCACCTACGGGCTCGCCATCTGGGGCGCGGTGCAGTCGGCGTTCGGCCTCGTGCTCGACGTCGCCAACGTGATGTGGAACGGCGTGGTGAGCGTGTGGAACTGGGGCGCGTCGTGGATCACCGGTTCCAGCACGAGCGCCGCGTCAACGGTCAGCGGTGTGTTCGCAGGCGTGGCCGACGTCTTCGGCTGGGTGCAGGAGAAGGTGACCGCCGCGTTGAATATCGCGTCGTTCGCGGTCGACAACTGGCGCGACGTGTTCGCGCTGGCGGGCACCAACGTGCTGTGGACCGTCGTCAGCCTGGGCAACCAGATCGCCCACGTCTTCACCGAGGTCATCCCGTCGATCCTGACGTGGTTCGGCGACAACTGGAAGACGATCCTGCTGGACAACTTCAACTACGCCAAGGCGTTCTTCACGAACATCGCCAGCAATGCGGTGGCCATCCTGACGAACATCCCCGGCCTCATCAGCGGGCAAATGTCGTTCGCGGACCTGTGGACGCCGCTGGGGGAGGGGTTCAAGTCCCAGCTTTCCGAGATGCCGAAGATCGCCGAACGCGAGATCGGCGGGCTTGAGGCCACGCTTGCCGCTTCCAGCGCGTCGTTGGCCAACTCCCTCGTGACGGGCTACGACGCGAAGATCGCCGAGCAGAAGGCCGCTGCGGACGCCGCGAGCAAGGCGATTACCGATGGGGTCACCAACGCGTTCAAGCCGCCGGAGAAGATCGACCCGCCCGCCGTTGGCGAGGTGAAACCGCCGGAGCTGCCCACGATCGGGCTCGACGCGAAGGTGAACCAAGACAACCTCACCGTGGGCATCACGCCGGAACTGAAGCTATCCAAGATGGTGATGGCGGGCAGCGCCGAGTCGCAGGCCATGCGGTTCCTGTCCCCGGACATCGCCGCGGCACTGAAGGGACCGGCCACGCCAGTCGCGGGCGCGGCCGGCAGCACCACCGCCCCCATTGCGATGGACGGTCCGAAGCAGCCGACCGTCGAGCAGTCGGCGGGCATGAAGCAGACCACCGACGATTTCGCGCGGCTGCAACTGGCCGAGCTGACCAAGCAGTCGTCGCTGCTGAAGTCGATCGACGACAGCCTGGCGAGCACTGACAACCTCACAATTGATTTCTAAGGAGCGCCGCCGATGGCATGGATCAAGGTGAAAGAGCAGGGCCAATTGGCCGAGAGCCAACAGACCACCGACGAGAAGACCGCCAAGCGCGTGTTTGTCGCGGTGTCGGACGTAAACACGACCAGCGTCGCCGCGGAAACGGCCAGCTTCGGGGGCGTGACGGTTCCGGTCTTGGGGGCGGGCCATCCCGACGACGGCAACCGCAAGGTGAAGTCCGTCAGCGCGTCCCCCGACGCCGAGAGCCGCAAGGTGTTTACCGTCGAGGTCGAGTATAGCGACAAGCTGTCACTCGTCGCGCTTGACCCGAACCCGTTGGACCGGCCCGCCGAAGTGTCGTGGGACTTCGACGACGCGACCGTGCCCTACTTCACTGACCGCAGCGAGACGCCCAAGCCCGTGGTGAACAGCGCCAAGGAACGGTTTGAATCCTACCTTGAACGCGAGACGGGCAGCATCACGGCGACGGTCACGAAGAATATCCCCGCCGCCGGCGCAGGCTCGTACAGCGCCGCCACGGCGCTGAGCCTCAAGGACACACTCAACGGCGGCACGATCACGGTCGACGGCGTGAGCATCAGCGCGGGGCAGGCCAAACTGAAGTGCTGGACCGTGGGGCCGGTGCAGAGCGAGACGGTCAATGGCGTGGTGGTGAACTACCGCCAATCGAAGATCCTCTACCAGTTTCGCGAGACGTGGGACCACGTTGTGGAGGACCGCGGCTACAACGAGAAGGATGGCACGACGGGCAAGGTAAAGCCGATCCTGAAAGGCGACAAGCCGCCGACGCCGGTTGACACGCCGTGGCCACTGGACGGCGCAGGGGCGAAGAAGGCCAACATCAGCGACGAGCCGGAGCCGCTGACGTTCAAGCCCTACGCGTCGGCCGCACACGGCACCCTGCCACTAGCCTAGAAGCAAGCGAGGACCGACATGGCCGAGAGACTTTCATTTTCACGGGATGGCGCGTCGCGCGTCGTCAGCGCCACCCAGCACTACGAGCGCCACCCGGACTATCAGGCGACCCGGCAACAGCCGCCCCGTCGCAACACCAGCAACGACGAGTTCTGGATTCAGTTGACCGCCGAGGGCACGAGTGCGCTGGTCGGGTGGTACAGCTGGAAGCTCGTTTACTTCAACCCGGTCACCAACGCATGGGCCGACGTGTCGCCAGCCGTCACTGGCACGACGAACGCGCGCGAGCAGAACTTGACGACGGGGCTATACAGCGCCAGCGCCCCGAAGCGATACCGCGCGCGGATGAACGGGTACAACGGCAGCGGTGCGCCGGTCTATGTGTTCTTCGGGGGAGGTGCTAGTACCCCCTTGGCCGCCCACAATCAGGGCGTCGTCGTCGCGGCGGCACCGACGTTCATCAACGCGATCAATGGCATCACATTCGCCGTAAATGGTACGGGCGTCGATCTGGACAACGGCATTCCTGCGGGCACTGGTCTGGGGAAGGTGCTTACGCTGATAACCGAAGACGGTAGCGTGAAGGATTGGGAGTATCCGCGGAGCATCCCATGAGCAATCTCTATTCGATCGCAGTCATGGGGCCGATTTGGGAGCGGGTGCGGCAAAGGGAGCGAGAGGGGTTCGGCTCCTTCAATCAGGGCACGATCACCGTTCCGGAACTTGGTGCGTGTTTGGCTTACGGGAGATCCCATGAGCCGAGGTTTTCGACTGACTGCTTTTCGATTCGGGCATTGCAAGATTGGCTAGAGGGCGCTTGCATAGCCTTTGCGCCCGCAGACATTGACCCTCCGACGAACGACTTTGAAAATTACACACTCGCGTCATGGCGGGCCGCAGCAGGGATTCATCCTGGCGGGTTCCGGAGGAAAGCACCGCGTAGCTTCGGGGTCATCGCAGGCGATTTCACCACGACCACAGACGCCTATGGTAACTCTGTTAGCGAGGGAGCAATTGGTTATGGGCTACGCGAAATCACGTCCTTCTCTAGCCCCGGAACCGCTGGCGACCATGCATTTTTCGGAACGCCTGGCAACGTGCTTCGATGCGTAACGAGCGGATCGTGGACGACGGCCACTACCGGCTACTCCGAAGTGCAGACCATCCGCATTCTGGGTGGCGTTCCTAGCAGCGGCACGTTCACCCTAACCTTCGCCGGCTCGACCACCACCGCGTTGAATTACAACGCAACTGCGTCCCAAGTGGGATCTGCCTTGGCGACAGTACTTACCCCGCTGGGCCTATCGGCTTCCGTCACGGGGTCGGCGTTGCCTTCGGGCACCATCACGGTAACCTTTTCCGCATCGCGACCCCTACCCAAGATGACGGTCGCCAGTTCGAGCATTAACGCCGGCACGGTCACGGTTGCCCGTACCGTCCATGGACACGGCCGCATGGCCGACTGCGGCGGCAAGTACCGATACGAAAGCGGCGTCTGGGTTCCGCATCGGGCGACCTCCACAACGCCCGCCGGAATTGACGTGCTCGACTCAGCCGAAGGCACGCTGCCGTACGGTGTTCATCAACCGATGGACTATCTCTTTGATGGGCTTCGGGACGAGATTGAAGCGGGCTTGGCGAAGTTGACTCGGACGATTAGAAGAAACTCAGGCTTTGCGACCGTTGTCGGGCCGAGATGGAACACAAAGAACAATCTCGGCCTTGAAGGATCCCTGTCGTCCCAAGAAGCAGCCGATGCAAGCTGGTCATTCAGCCGGAATCAGACACTTCTCCAAGCTATTTCTAATAACGTCTCCAGAGGGTCGAGTGCCGACAATTTGCTCTTTAGCGCCAGCCGCTGGCAACCTTTGGCCTACAGAATCCCCGCATCTGTGGCCACGACCCGAACCGTGAACTTCTATTTCAACGTAGAAGCTGATGTATTTGAGCCGATGGGGGATAATGTTGTATTGGGGCTGAACGTCTTGACGGGCGGCGGAACCACGGCGGCTTTAGATTTGGCAACAACCTACGGCGACATCAGTTCAACGCCGACCTGGCCACCGACCCCCACCACGAATCACACAAATCGCATCGCAGGCTACAGTCTCTTTGATATAAACGTCGTCACCGATTGGGATTTCACATGATTAAGGCGCGACCGCCCCGAAGTTCGTGATATCGTCATCGGTGCCGTACTTCCGATCCTTGCCGGCGGCGATCAGGATGTAGGTATCTTTGCTGCGCGGGGTGCCGATGGCATTGCTCCCGCCGCTCAGGGTCGCATTCTTGAAGTACGGCAGGATATCCACGTCGCCTTTCATCGGCTTATCGCCAATCAGCCCCCAATCCTGCAAGCCGCCCGTCGTCGCTGCGTTGAAGTAGGGCGCGAGGTAGGCGACCTCGTACTGATAGTTTCGCGCCGCGCCGTTCTCATCCTGACCAGCACGGGTAACGATTCCCGATGCGCCGCTACGAGCACGCAGGTAGAGCACGGGCAACGGCTCGCCACCGAAGCCATCTAAAAATTCGGGAATGATGGTGTCAGCCGCGCCGAACGCGACGTAGGGCTTGGCACCCAGCCGGGCGTCGCTCGCTTCGATGTACGCCGGGAACTGCTTCGGCGCGGTACCAGGATTAAGCGATGCCGGACCGCGGCCCACGTAAGCCGGTTCGTAGGTGAAGGTGTCGGGGGTCGTGTCGCGGTTCAGGTTCAGTCCGCCCGTCAACGAAAGAACAAGGCTTTCAGACATCGTGATAAGCTGGCCCTGCGTCGGGAGGCCCGCCAGCGGAACGTTCGTTGCCGGCGGGGTAAGGTAGTGCTGGGTGCCAATACTGTCGTTGGGGAACACACCCGGGTAGGCGCGGAAGTCGGCGTGGTAACGCTCGATCCCGCTCACCAGCGTCGAAATGTTCTGCTGGCTGTTGGCGACGTTGGCCGACGTGCGGATCTTAGACACCGTCGGCACGAGTATGCCGATCAGGACGGCAATGATGCCGATGACCACGAGCAACTCGACCAAGCTAAAGGCGCTACGCTTCATTTCGACCTCGAAAGTAAATGGCCACCAATCCGCCGATCAGCAAGCACAGCGACACCCCACCAATAGCATACAACCGGTAGCCTGTTTGTAGCCACCTCAACAACGGATCGACGGCCGAAAGCGAACGGGGCCACGCGCTCAGGATGACAGCGATCGTGAGTCCGGCCAGTACGCAGGCCATTACCCTTGTTGACACTTTGGCTGCTTCCATTCTTCGCGATGTCCACAGCCCGCCGCTAGGGCCACAGGACGCAAAACGGCGAACGATTCGCCCCACCGCCTACACCGAGGCCGGTTTGCCCTTCACACCCAATGCGGCCCGCTGCACGTCGTCCGGCTGGGCCAGCAACCACGCCGCGACCGCCTCAACGGCTTCAGCACGCTCTACGCCCCACCGCTGGCAGAGTTGGTAGACGCTCGTAACCCTTGGCTTTCGGAAGACGGGCACCGCTACGGGCGTGCTCGACCACGCTGCGTCCAATTCATCGGGCGTCATATCGAGCGCCTTGGCGAGCCTCGAATAAGAACCGGTCTGAACCGTGTCGGCAGTGGGCAACCGTTCAATGCGGATGATGAACCGATCGGAAACGCGGGCACGTTCCGCCAGTTCCTTCCGCGACCAGCCCCGCGTTCGCCGGGCCGCGAAGATGTAGTGGCCGAAGTGGATTTGCTTTTTCGCTGCTATCACAGGGGAGAATCTACCTCACCCGCCCCGCCAATGCGGTGACATTCACCTACATTCTTCCAATGTCACTTGCATTCGGTAAATGTCACTGTAGTATTGTGACATCAACTACCGATAGGAGCATCAGACATGCGAAAGAAGAAGCCCTTCAGCATCTACCCACGCCAGACTGACCACGCCGCGGCCACGCAGCTTGCGGACGAGATGGACCTGCACATCAGCCAGATCTATCTGCTGGGCTTTCGGGCGTTCGTGAAGCGTCGCAACCGCAAGCTGAGCGCGGCCATGAGCGTGGCGGGCAAGCGTGGCGAACGGTCGTTGCGCGCGTAGCCTGAGAAACCAGACTAGTCCCGTTTTCGGGCCGCCGGTTGCCCCTGAAAAACCAAGGGATTTTCGATTTTCTCACGAAGTTCAGGCCCGCCGTAACCGTTTTCCACCACCAACCCCCGAGGACCACATGAACACCAAGCGAAAGAACCGCAAAGCTGTGTCGATGCCCATGACGGTAAACGCCGCCGTCGCGCGAGCGTTTGAACGGGCGCTCGTGACCAAGACCCACAAGCTGCGCCGAAGCCTCGTGCTGCAACGCCTGATGGTTTGCTTCGTCCTGTCGACGCCCCAGGAGCGCGAGCGGGCCGTTGCGGCCGGGCACTACGACAGCCGGTTCAGCAAGGCCGATCGGATCGAATACTACGGCTGGCTGAACGACAGCCTAGATGGAGGGAAGGACTACCGCGGACTGACGAAGCGCCGCCGGACGGTCTGACTTGCCCGCCCCGCGAGCCGAAGGGTTTGCCGGGCGATTCGCGGGCGGCAGGTTGCCGCTGCGGTTCACATCAACGGGCAGGGACCGGCGCTCACTTCTCAAGGGCTCGCGCCGGCCCCGCCCAAAGGAGTGCTGATGTTACCCGAACGATGGAATGTAGCGGTAGCGCCCGACGACGAGCCGGGCGATCGGTGGGACGGATTGAGCCGATCGGGGGTGGCCAATGGCTAAACGCGCCACCAACCGTAGGCCCGCAGGCCCACCGCCTGCACCGCAGATGATCTTCGAACTGATAGACGGCGAGTTGATACCGCGCAGGCCGTGGGATTCTACCGGTTACGTCCGCGAGGCGGACGGCACGAAGTTTCTATCTATCGAGCAAGCCGCCGCCTCGGTCAAAAGGGATGGTCGATTCTGGAACCTTGCCCGCTTTTGGATGGACGCTTGGCAGGATCGCTTATCGCGAGAGGAACGCCGCATGATCATCGACGCGCTCCCCGAGCAGCACCGCATTGGCATTGACGAGGTTGCGATGCACCCCGGCGAGTACGAATGCCACGTCATTGCAAAGGACGGGAAGTCGGCCAGCGGGTCGCCGGTGTCGCTCTATCACAAGTTCGGTTCGATCCAAGACGCTGCACAGGAAGCGGCAATCGACATTTGCGGGGGCGACGGGGAATGCGAATTTGAGATGCGGGACCACGCCGCGCACGCCGAGCGATTCAAGATGGCCGTTCGGCTGACTATGACCGCAACGCCCATCGAGACGGTGCTGCCAGAGCCGGGACCATCCGCCGCGATCGCCGCAGACGTTGACGCCGCCGACTTGTCGTTCCTTCCACCTGATGCGCGCGAGCCGTTCCGCCTGCTATGCAAGTTCCGGGCGTTCTGCCGCGAGATTGAACTACTCGCGGAGTCGACGACCAACGAACGCGTGAAGGACGATCTTAAGTCCGCGTGGGATCATATCGCTCAGGGTGATGGCGCGTGCGACCTTAGCAACGCGTTCAGCACCGCGATAGATGCGTGGGGCGCAGCATCGAAGCCAGCGGAAGAGAAGGTGCAGGATGCCGCGTAGGACAAGCCGCCAAAGCGTAGCTCTGCGCCGCGTTGTAGCCGAGGTGGCCAAACTGCGGATGACCGAGAATGAGTTTCAGCGATTCCTAATCGACACGCGCCGGCACCTCTGGGGGAACGCCGCCGTGAGGGCCGCAGTCGATCAGGCGGTGCCGCGCGATTGGAAGCAGGAAGTATCCACCAACACAACTTGACCCCGCGAGGGGCGACGCAGCCCGCCAGCCGAGGCGAAAGTTTCGGCTGGCGTTTTCAAAACGGAAGATTCCGTTTTCAGCCTAAGGATTCCGCTTTTAATTGCACAGAACCGCGATAGACTGCGAATAACCAAACAACGCCCCGCCGCCGCAAATGAGCGGATTATCAGGGGTTTTCGACTGAATCCAGCGCCGGCCCATTGGTCATGACACGCTGGGGGTCACAGGTTCGAGCCCTGTACCGCCCATTTTTTGGTTATCCCCTCGCAGTTCGCGTCTTGAGCATCTGCCGCCAGCAGATTGACGGCATTTTCCGAAACTGGAAATCTTCCAGGCTCCGGTGAAGCTTCTATCGTGGCGACATCCGGAAACGCGGCGTGGCGGTGCTGGATTACATTTCTTCACAGGGGTTCCGTGAAACGCGCACAACTATTCATCTGCGGAGCGGTCTGCTGCGCCTGTACCTACGTTCTTGCGGCGCCGCCGGCGCTGCCTGCCGTGTCATCGCCGACGCCTCGAACGGTGCATGAACTGCTACTTGCCGCTCCACCACCCTCGGAGTTGGAAAAGCAACTGGCTGAGATGGTGAAGCTGAAATCGAAGGATCCCGCGACGCTGGAGTCCATCGGGTTCGCGTACCTGATGCTCGGCAAGTTCGACAAGGCCCGCCCGGTTTTGGAGGCGGCGGTGGCTGCGTCGGCGGGAACGCCGTCGCGGGACCTGGTCTACAACCTCGGGGTGGTCGACCTGAAGCAACGGACGAACGCGATGCGTTCGGTCATCAACATCGCCAACCTTCTCGGCCGACCGGGGCTGCCACCCGACGAGCCGCTGCAAGACCTGTTCGGTTCGCTCATCATCGCGGCGGGTAAAAACAAACCTGCTCGCAAGGCGCCGCTGTTCGTCAACGCGGTCAGCACGTACGTCGGGCACGACGCCAAGCTCGAAGGGGCTCGGCGCGACGGGTTCACCCGTTGGGGAGGCGGCTGGTTGAGCCCCGCACAGAAGCAGGCTGACGATAAGCTGCGGCGGGATTTACAGCCCCAAATCGACTACTTGGCCAACGATTTCGAAGAGAATCGCGCAGCGTTTGAGGCAGCCAAGAAGCGTGCCGAGAAGCTGAGAAGCCAAGTCGCGTTCACGAAGTCGGCAAGCGACAAGTACGAGCTGCGCGTCGCCACCGAACGGGCGGCGCATTACGATCGGGAAGCGATCGAGTCGAAGGGGAAACTGGATCAGGTTCGGCGGCGACTCCCCGCCCGGCAGTGGGCCGAGTCGCACGAGCCGATCCTTCCGCGGACGTTGGCGCGGTTGCAGGCGGATGACGCAGCTGCCAAAGTTGCAACGGTGGAGCCGGCGATGCCCGAACCGGTAACAGACGCCGCTCCGGTCGACGGTGCACCTACGCGCCAGTTGCAGCCCGAGCCCGAATTGGCCACCGCCGAACCCGAAGCCCCGAGGGTCGAAGCTGAAGTGGTTGCCGAGCCGGTAAAGGCCAATCCCCGGCCAATTAAGCGATCACCTGATGAACGGGCACAGCCGACCGCCACGTCGATCTTCGATTTTGGCGATGATTGAACGGCGCGAGTACGCTGCGGGCCCTTTGCAGGACGCGATCGCGATTCTCAGGTGTACAATGGTGGGATGTGTGGCCGCTACACGTTGCGTCGGGTCGATCTGGTACGGGCCGCGTTCGACGCGATGCCGACGTTGCCGTTCGAGGAGTTTACCGAACGGCCGCAGTACAACATCGCGCCGTCGCAGGACGTCGCGGTCGTGCGCGTAAACGGCAAAGGGGAACGGGTGCTGGGGTTGGTGCGGTGGGGACTCATTCCTTCGTGGACCAAGGACAAGCCCAAGCAACAGCCGATCAACGCGCGGGCGGAGACGATCGCGACCAGTGGCATGTTCCGGCAGGCGTTCGAGCGCCGGCGGTGCCTGGTGCCGGTCGACGGGTTCTACGAATGGCGGAAGCTAGGCGACCGCAGGCAGCCGATGTTCGTGCATCGCACGGATGACGCGCCGTTTGCCTTCGCCGGCCTGTGGGAACGCTGGCGCCCGGACCCGGACGTCGAGCCCGTCGATACGATGACGATCGTCACGACGTCACCCAACGCCCTCATGTCGCCAATTCACGACCGCATGCCGGTGATCCTGGATCGACACGATTACGCGCGATGGCTGGATCGCGACGCCCCCGGCACCGCTGTGTCAGATCTGCTGAAGCCCTACAGCGGCAACGACTTGGTGGCGACGCCCGTTTCGACGCGCGTGAACTCGCCGCGGAACAACGACTGCGACTGCATCGCGCCACTGACGGATCAGGAGGCAACCTAAATTGCTGGCCCGGGGTTGGCGGTCGATCAAGGATAACATGCTTCCAGTGGCGTGGTGATCGTGTCCCAGTCGGTCTCGGCCAGTGGCTCGGCGGGCGTTGCTGTGTCCAGATAAGACAGGTCCTCGCCCGCGAAACTCGCAAGCTTCAGGCTGCTTTCTGGGCCTTCACCGGGGTAGAACGGCGCCGTCAGCGACTCGGTGGGCACGCGTTCTCCCTTGGCGTCGAACGCGATCACCATCTGCGGTCGGAACGAATCGCGGCGGTTGTAGCGCACCACCACGCCGTAGCGGCCATCGCTTAAGCGGATCTTGCCACCGATCGGGAACGGCTGGATGAGCGAGTGGAAGACCTTCATCAGCACCGGATCGTAGTGCCGCGCCGTCGGGCCGCGCAACATCTCCCACATCGCCCGCGCCGGCGTCTTCGACCGACGATGCACGCGGTCGCTGGTGACGGCGACGAACGCGTCGCAGATGCGCACGATGCGCACGAACACGTGCAGGTTCAGGCCGGGCATGGCATCGGGGTAGCCCGTGCCATCGTAGTTTTCGTGATGACAGCGCGCGATCATCTTCACGCCGGCCGGCAGGGAATCGGGCAGCATCTCGGCGCCGGCGACCGGGTGTTCGCGGATCAGCTGGCGGTCGTCGTCGGTCAGCACGTAGTTGGGCTTGAAGACCTGCGGCAGCGAGAACATCGCGATGTCCATCAGCATCGCGCCCAAGCCCAACGGCGTCAGGTCCATCGCAAGGCTGTTGGACAGGTTGCCAGCGCTGGTCTGCCGTCGGCGCTCGGCAGTCACGTACTCGCGAATCGCCGAGCCAAGCACGATGGACAGGTAGAAGACGCTGCCAGAGTGATCGCTGAGGTAGTTGTCGGGCGTGTTCTGGCGTCGCAGCAGCGCCGCCGACACGGGGTTGGCCTTTAGGTAGTCGATGACCGATGCCGCTGCGTCGCGGATCGCGTTGTAGTTGACCGACGCGATCGACGTGCGGCTGGCGAAGCGATCCTGCACGTCGGCGAGCGTGCTGGCCACCTGGGCCTGGGCGGTGGCGGCGACCTCGCGGTCGCGCGAGTCGTCCTCGAAGTTCACCATGGCGTCGAGCACCGGGTCGCCGATCTTCAGCGTGACGTCCGGGTAGCGCCGGCGCAGCGTGTCGATGTCGTCGGGCGTCAGCATCTTGCCCCCGGGCAACATCGTGCGACCCTGCCAGCGAAACGCCTCGGCCAACCGCATCTGCGGCTGCACATCGGAACAATGCATCAGGAGTGGCATGGGACAACGATCCACGTTCAGCAGGACCCGCCAGCGATCATCCGGGCAAACAGAATGCCCGATAACATCCACGCGGCGGCGATCCCGTCCGGTCTTCATCGACACGTGAACCCTCACCATCCTGAGATATCGCGCTGATGTCGACCTTCCGCGGCAGTTACGAGCGAAACTGGGGTAATCGCGACGTCAATCGGGCCGACCGAAGCACACCGAGCATCTCTACGCAATTAGTTGAGCCCGCTGAACGCGCCGTTCTCGTCCCCCCACTACGCCCAGCGGCAGCTGTCCCTGAGGTCCCGCGCGGTGCCAAGCAGCGCGAGATATTGACAGCGACAATCTCCCACGCGACGATTTGGCCTGCACGAGGGCGAAGCGACGATGCCACTTCCGATCTGAAACTCGGGTTTATTATCGGTCATCGCGCCGCCTGCTTTGCGCTACGTTGTCTGTGATTCCACCTTCTATTTGAGGATTATTGTTTATGCCGAGCCCGAGGTCTGCCTTGCTGCGCCGCGTCACCGATCGCGCCGTGGTCGAGTTGCTTGAGAAACGCCAACTGTTCAGCGCCGCGTTCGACGTGGTGCAGCTGTCAACCATGCGCAACGACCCGGTTTACGCCGGCGTCGATGGCAGTGGCATCGGCGTGGCGGTGATCGACACCGGCACGTACGCCGCCCACCCCGACTTGCGCAACAACTTCAAGGCCTACTACGACGCGGTCAGCAACGGCCCGGTCCTGACGAACGTGGACGACGCCGGTGTTCGCGACCCCGGTGGCCACGGCACGCACGTCGCCGGCACCGCGGTCTCGAGCAACCCTGAGATCGGCGTCGCGCCGGCGGCCGGCCTGATCGGCATTCGCGGGCTGACGGCCGAGGGTGAGGCCTACCCGCGCTTCGACCCCGTGCTGCAGGGCCTGCGGTGGGTGCTGGCCAACCACGAGCAGTTCAACATCAAGGTCGTCAACATGTCGCTGGGCGTGTACAGCGAGAACATCAACTCCGAACTGCCCGCCAGCGACGAATCGCGCGTGATCGATCAGCTGGAAGCCGTCGGCATCACCGTCGTGTCGGCGATGGGCAACGGTTACGGTGGGTTCGTGGCGCCAGGCTCCAGCACGCCGGGCGTCTACTCGACCATTCAGGTCGCCAACACCTGGGAAGATTCCGGCACGGCCAACGACCGCAACGTCATCGGACTCGACTCGTCCGGCAAATGGGGCGTGATCGACAATCAACCCGTCGCCGACCAGCTGTCGGCCAGCAGCCAGCGCAGCACGCTGCCCAACAGCGTCGCCGCCCCGGGCACCACGATCTACAGCACGTGGAACGGCGACGGTGGGCTGATGTACAATACGATCCGCGGCACCAGCATGGCGTCACCGCTCGTCGCCGGCGCCGTCGCGCTGATGCAGGACGCGGCCATGTCGTTCGGCGGGCGCTATCTGGCCCCCGCCGACGTGCTGCAGATCATCCGCCAGACCGCCGATGCCGTCGTCGACCAGCAGACGCCCGGCACGTCGCGCATCCCGCTCACGCGCGACGCCAACGGCCAGCCCGTGCAGGCTGGCCCGGCCGAGGACATCCCGGAGACCGGCAACACGTATCTGCGCATCAACGTCTATAAGGCGATGCAGCGCGTGCGCGACCTGGTGACCAACGGCGGCACCAACCCGCCGCAGGAACCACCGCCGACCGACCCCGGCACCCGCGTGGACGACACGAACCACACGACCGCCTCGGCGATCGCCCTGCCGTCGCTGGACGCCACCTCGACCTACACCGCCACCGGCAACGTCGGCACCGACGGTCAGGTGAACGTGGGCCCCAACGACATCGACCTGTACAAGATCACCCTCGAATCGCCCGGCGTCGCCAGCTTCGCGTTCAGCGGCCTGGAAGCAGGCTTAGACCTTTACCCACGCCTGTTCGACGCGGCCGGTATGGAACTGGCCTTTGCGGGTAATACCGCCACCAGCGTGACCACCCAACAGCTAGCCGCCGGCACCTACTATTTCGGTGTCAGCAGCGAGACGAACACCGCCTACGACATCAACGCCGGCACCGGCGCCACCAACGGTGCCTCGACCGGCGCGTTCACCTTCACCGTCGGCTTGATCAACGACGACCCGAACGGTGTCTTCCAAGGCGCCGTCGAGGTCGACCTGACCAATCCGGACACGATCTACCCCGTGAACGACCTGCCGGCCAGCTTCTTCACCGGCAACATCGACAGCGATCCGAACCCGGTCGACCCGGCCGGCGATCGCATCGATATCGGCGCGACCGACGTCGACATGTTCCGCGTGATCGCGCCCGACAGCGGCACGCTCACGATCGACATCGACGCTATCGGCTCCACTGCCCACTCGACCGATGGCGTCGACAGCTACGTAAAGGTCTTCCGCCTGCTAGACGATGGGACCGTGGAGCTGGTCACCGATAACGACGACGAGGGCGCCGGCAACACCGATAGCTACCTGCAATTGTCGCTCGAGGAAGGCCAGACGTACTTCGTCGCCGTCACCACGTACGGCAACCGCAACTTCGATCCCGCCGATCCGTTCAACCGCACCAGCGAGGACAACGAGACCGGCCTGTACGACATGTATCTGAGCTTCGAGAACGGCGACGTCAACGGCACGCTGTTCGGCGCCGTCGACCTCCTTGAGGCGCAGCAGAACGGGGTCGTGCTCGGTCAGATCGGCGCCGACTTCGGCGCGCCGCTGGCGGGCGCGGCGACGAACGGCGGGTATAAGGACGTCGACTTCTTCACCTACACCGCCCCCACGGATGGCCTGCTCGACGTGACGGCCACCAGTGACAACATGAACCCCACCGTGGCGCTGTGGCAGCTTAGCGACGACGGCACCGACGTGGTGCGCGTGGGTGGCGATGCCTCGACCGGCGCGCGCGTCGTGATGATGGTGACGGCCGGGCAGGAGATCGGCATCTCCGCCACGGGTGAGGGCAACGGCGCGTTCAACTGGTTCGCGCCCGCCAGTGGCACCGGCGGCGACACCGGCACCTACGAGTTGACGGCCGTGTTGCGCGACCCGTCGGACGTGAAGACCAACGACTCGGTGAACGGCGGCACGCCCGAGGCGCTGCCGCTCAACACGCCGATGACGCGCAACCTCGGCTTCGATGGTCCGCTGGCCAACGGTGAGGCCGACGTCGATCTGTACCAGATCGTCGCCGGCGCTGCGGGCAATTACACGTTCATCGCCGACACCAGTGCCGAGCACAGCGCCGACACGGTACTGCGCGTCTTCAATTCGGCCGGCCAGGAGATTGCGTTCAACGACAACGCCAGTGCCACCACCAACGGTAGTGAGCTGACGGTTACCCTGGCCGCCGGGCAAACCTACTACGTGGGCGTCAGCGGTGCTGGGGCGTCGGCGCGCAGCTATGACCCGATCACCGGCAACGGCGCCGGCCCGGGCAGCCGTGGCAACTACGTGTTGTTCGCGTCGACGGATGCCGTCGTCACCGAACCCGCACCCGACCTGACCGCCGTCGTGGCGGCCCCGCGGCTGTTCACGACGCTGGTGCCGCTGGACCGTGGCGTGGTCGACGTGCGCGTCTCCAACGCCGGCGACCTGACGTTCCGCGCCGCGGTCGGCGTCGACGTTTACATGTCGACCGATCAAACGCTGGACGGCAACGACGTTCTCGTGGGCACAATGAAACCCCGTCGACTGGCGATGCGGCCCGACGCCACCAAACTGCTGCGCATCCGCATGACGGTGCCGGCCAACACCGGTGAGGGCACGTACTACCTGCTGGCCAACGTGGATCCGGCCAACACCGTGGTCGAGAAGAGCGAGGCGAACAACGTCGCTGTGGATGCCACGCCGCGCGAATTGAAGTGGCAGTTCGGCAACGTCGGCGCCCGCCGCAATGTACGGCTGACGCTCTCGGACGGCGCCGACGTGCCGGTGACGTTCTACCTGCGTGGTCCCGGCACCGGACAGGTCACGCGCGACGTGAACGACGGCATCTTCGACCTCTCCTTCACCGGCACCACCACCCGCTCCAGCGGCAGCCTGCGGTCGCGCGGCGTCTCGGCGATCGACGACATCTCGATCGCCGGTGACTTCCGCACCTTCACCGCACGCACGGTCGACCTGCTCGGCGAGGTGATCACCACCGGCGTTCGCGGCAACTTCCGCTTCCGCAATGGCTTGGTGATCGACGTGGTCGAATAAGCCGCTAGGCGCCGTTCAGTGTGAAAACAGGCAGGGCCGGACGAGCAATAGCTCGTCCGGCCCTGTTCGTTCTGCCCGTAGCATGGGCGTCCCGCCCATGACTATGGATTGAAATGGAAAGAAGATTTGTGGCAACCCGCTTCGACCGAGCCGCGGCCCAAAATTAAACTGCTGACCCTATTTCGGCCATGGGCGAGACGCCCATGCTACGTGCAGCGGGGCCAGCATCTACCTAGCGATCAGCGGGTTCAAAGCGGATGACATCCAGAACGTTCGGCCCATCATTCCGCAGTTCGATTGCCGCGGTGCTACGGACCGTGCGCATCGTTCCCCTATCGTCCTTGAATTGCATTTCGATGTTGCCCGCCCGATAGACGCGACCGGCCATGCCCGCTCCAAGCGGCACGACAGCTGTCCGCGAAGCGTCGGTTGACGATGTCGGGAGCGTCATCACCAGCGTTATGCTTAGCAAGCGACGATCCACCGGCTCAGTCGGCGAGGCCGGCGCGATGGCGCGCAGCGTCGTCGACTTCGTGCCTGCGGACAGGCCGCGGACCTGAACTTGGCCGTCGCCGACGTTCTCCTGCAATTCGGGCATCGCCGCATTGCCAGCATTTGATTGGCAACCGATCAACAGCACCGCCAGCATCATCGCGATCAACAAGCTCATCGTTCACCTCGCTGCGTCCGCACGATCGTCGACCGGCGGCGCGATCAACCGATCGATCGCCACCATCGCGAGCCCCGCGAGCCGATGGCGGGGAACGGCCCGCACGTCGATCTCACCGAACCGCTCCCACATTGCGCCTGCCCGCACCGCCGATGCGATGCGTTCGACGGTGCCGGGCAGTTCGGTGACGCTGCCCGTCAACACGACGCGGTTCAAGCCCATCATGTTGATCGCCCCCGCGATCACCAGGCCGGCGGCATCAAGGGACTCGCCCAGTGCGCTGCCGACGCCGTGTCGAGTTACGCGATCGACCGTGGCCTGCCACCCGCCGCTACCGTAGCCACGGCCACCGGTGACCACCATCGCCAGCGCATCACGCGACACCATCGTCTCCAGGCACCCGGTGCCACCGCAACCGCATTTCCGCACATTTCCCGCGACCGGCGTGTGCCCCAGTTCGCTGGCCAGCGGTAGCGGTCCACGGTAGACGGTACCGCCGATCATCGCCGCGCCACCGACGCCAGTACCAAAGTCGACGTGCAGGAAGTTCGGCGACGCCGGATCGATGATGTGCTGCCCCATCGCCAGGCACGCGCACTCCTGCACCACGTGTACCGGCGCGTTCAGCGCACGTCCCACTTCAGCCAGCAGGTCGACGCCTTCGATCCAGCGCAGGTTCGACGATAGCAGCGATCGACCCGCCGACTCGTCGACCACACCCGGAACGCTGATTAAGACCGCCTCGGGCCGGCGCGGCAAGGCTGCGGCAGCCATGCGGCGCACGTTTCCCAGCCAGTCTTTGAAGTTGCCAGCGGTCGGTGTGATCTGTGACCACACGTCGCTCAGCCGTGGCGCAACCGCAAGCGCCGCGACGCGCGTGTGCACGACGCCGAGATGAATCGCCAGGAAGCGTAGCCGCCCGCCGTCCAGGCGCAACATGTGGCTGGGCCGGCCGAGGCGCGGGGGTGGCGCGGGGTCGGCGATCGGTTCACCATGATCGGTGAGCACCCGGTCGGCGATCAGCTCGTCGACGATCTTGCCGGCGGTGGGCTGGCTCAGGCCAGTCTGCTGCGCCAACTGGGAGCGCGACGCGGCTCCGGCGCGCAGCGTTGCCAGGACGATTCGCCGCCGATTCATTTGACGCAGGTCGTTCGGGGTCGCCATGATGTTCCGCAGGATGCGCGACGGGCCCGCGTCGCTGTCCGCTCGTACGCTAGCAGGGTAGGTTGACAACCCAGCACGCACTTAATTAACATTGCTAAGTATCTATCTCAGGAGGCTCGGTGTCAAAGGTTCGCAAAGCCGTCATTACCGCCGCCGGTCGCGGCACGCGCCAGTATCCCGCCAGCAGCGCGGTGCAGAAGGAAATGTTCCCGCTCGTCGATCGCGACGGTCTGACCAAGCCGGTCATCCAGATCATCGGTGAAGAGGCGATCGAAAGCGGCATCGAGGAGATCTGCATCATCACGGCGCCCGGTGAGGAACAGCAGTACCGCGATTACTTCCGCCGAATGAGCGACCAGGACGTGAGGTCGTTCCGCGGGAAGGACTGGGCCATCCTGGCCAGCGAGAAGCTCGGCGCGTTCGGCGAGCGCCTAAAATTCGCCGAGCAGCACACGCCCGACGGTTTCGGGCACGCCGTCTATCAAGCCAAGGAATTTGTCGGTGACGACCCGTTCCTGCTGCTGCTGGGCGACCACGTCTACATCAGCGAGGAACGCGTGCGTTGCGCGCAGCAGCTCATCCGCGTGTACGAACAATACATGCTGGACGCCGTGACCGGTGTGCAGCCGACGGTCGAGAAATTGCTGCACCTGTTTGGCGTCATCCAGGGCAACCCGATCGACCCGAGCAAAGGCCTGTACAAGGCCGGCCTGATCTACGAGAAGCCACCGATCGAAATGGCGCGCGAGCAAATGGTGACGCCTGGCCTGCCGGCGGGCAATTACCTCGCCCACTTCGGCATGTGGGTCTTCAACCCCGGCATTTTCGACTCGATCGAATATCTCATCAAAAACAACCTGCGCGAGAAGGGCGAGATCCAACTGACGGCCGCTCAGGAACATTTCCGCCAGCAGACCGACAAGTATTGGGTGGCCGTTACCAAGGGCCAACGCTACGACACCGGCATTCCCTACGGCCTGATGGAAACCCAACTGGCGCTGGCCCTCAACGGCGTCCACCGCACGGACATCTGCGAAGCCATCGCGCGCATCCTGGCAATGCAGGTGAAGGATTAGCTCTACTTGCGCCGTCCGGTCCCCTCTCCCGGTACTCCGGGAGAGGGTGAGGGTGAGGGTGACTCGTGCTTACGAGAGCTGTCAGCAGTTCGCAATCACCTCAGCCAACCTCTCCCGGAGTACCGGGAGAGGAGCCGGAGCGAGCCCGTCGATTAACCGCCTGCCCTTCAGTACACTCCACGCCCCATGAACGTTCCCAATCCTGATGACGTTGTCGATCGACTGAGGGCCTTTCAGGCAGCCGTGCGCGACACGGTCCGTCGCTCGCATGCGCCGGCCGCCGGGGGTGGCGCGGGACCGCTGCACGCAGTTAGCCGGTCGTCGTCGGCCGACACCATTTACGCGATCGATACCGCGGTCGACCCGATCCTCGAGTCGTTCTGCGAAGACTGGGGAAAAACGACACCACTTGTGCTGGTGGCTGAGGGTTTGGAAGGACCGGACGGGCACGAGGTGGACCAGCGCATCTTCCCCGCCGGCGCGACCGAGGCCGACGCGAAGATCCGCGTGATCGTCGACCCGATCGACGGCACGCGCGGCATTATGTACGACAAACGCCCCGCCTGGGCATTGGCAGGCGTGGCGCCGAACAAGGGCCCGCAGACGCGGCTGCGCGACATCGAAGTGGCCGTGATGAGCGAACTGCCGACCAGCAAGATGGGCCACGCCGACGTGCTGTGGGCGATCAAGGGTCGTGGCGCGCACGGCCAGCGCGTCGACCTGCGCACTGGCGAAGCGTCGGCGCTAATGATCGCGCCATCGCGGGCCGACAAGATCGATCACGGCTTTGCGTCCGTCGCCAGCTTCTTCCCCGGCACCAAGGTATTGGCAGCCGAGCTGATGGAACACCTCGTGCGCAATCTCATCGGCGCCGCCGACGTGACCAAGGCAACCGTTTTCGATGATCAGTACATCAGCACAGGCGGGCAACTGTACGAGCTGATCATCGGTCACGACCGCTTCATCGCCGACCTGCGGCCGCTCTTCTACAGACTTCAAGGCCAACCCGAAGGGCTCTGCTGTCATCCCTACGACTGCGCTACGTTGCTTGTGGCCGAAGAGGCCGGCGTTATCGTTACCGACGGGCTCGGCCGGCCCTTGGATGGCCCGCTCGACGTGACGACCGGCCTGTCGTTCGCGGCCTACGCAAACAAGGGGCTACAGAGCCGCATTGAACCTCTGGTGAACGCGTTCTTCAAAGTACGTGGGCTGTCGGTCTAATCCTGACCCCGCATGAGTCGCGCGGATGCCCTTACATAGCCGCCGGCTTGCCGGTGGTCTTTCTTCACCCGATGAGAAGAACACCGGAACGTAGGTGGTTATGTGGCACCTATGACCACAACGCACAACGCGCTAAGATTGTCCCGTGACCGACAACGCCACACCACCCCAGCAAGACATCGCGATTATCGGTGGTGGCGCCGCAGGCCTTACCGCGGCGATCTTCGCGGGTGAGACGGCTGCGCCGGGCAGCAGGATCGTCGTCTTCGACGGCGCACGCGTCTTGGGGGCCAAGATCCTCGTTTCTGGCGGTGGCCGCTGCAACGTGACGCACGACGCGGTGAAGCCGGCCGATTTCAACGGCTCGCAGAACATCGTCCGCAACGTGCTGGCGGCGTTCGATGCCGATGCCACAGTGCGATGGTTCCGATCGCTCGGCGTCGAGCTCGTGCGGGAGCCGACCGGCAAGCTCTTCCCGGTCGCCAACTCTGCCAAGGCGGTCGTAAGTGCGCTGTTGCGCCGCTGCGCCGAACTGGACGCAACGCTGCAAACCAACAGCCGTGTGCGGCAGATCATCCCACCGGCCGCGGATGATCAACCCTTCACGATCGTTTACGACGATGGCGTAGCCCGCTTTGGGCGCGTGATCGTCTGCACCGGCGGCCGGTCACTGCCACGCAGCGGCAGCGATGGCGCGGGATGGGAGATTCTGCGACAACTTGGCCACACCGTCACCCCCACCTACGCCGCCCTCGTGCCGCTCGTGCTGGCGCCGCAGATGTTTCACGCGGCGCTGTCGGGCATCGCGCAGGAAGTGGAGCTGTCGACGTTCGTCGGCGGCAAGCGCATCGACCATCGCAGCGGCAGCTTGCTCTGGACGCACTTCGGCATCAGCGGCCCCGTGGTGATGGACGCCAGCCGCCATTGGACGATCGCGCAAGAGAGCGGACAGGAGGCGGTCCTGCGATGCAACCTCCTGCCCGGCGAAACGTTCGATAGCACGGAGAAGTGGCTGGTCGAATCCACCGGCGATCGGCCTAAGGCGTTGGTGTTGAACCACCTGACCCAGCGCGTGCCCGAGCGCGTGGCCGCCAGCATTTTGCAGCACGTTTCGATCGACCCCGCGACCCCAGCTGGCCACGTTTCGCGCGATGCCCGGCGGGCGCTGGTTCACGCGCTCACGGGTCTCGTTCTACCCGTCGTTCAACAGCGCGGCTGGAACTACGCAGAAGTCACCGCCGGTGGCGTGCCGCTGAGTGAGATTGATTTTCGCACGATGCAGTCGCGCAAGGTGCCTCGCTTGTACCTCGCTGGCGAGGTGCTCGACTGCGATGGGCGCATCGGTGGGTTCAACTTCCAGTGGGCTTGGGCAACTGGCTATCTAGCAGGACGCGCCGCGGCGAAGCGCTGACCGCTTGGGGCGCGGTCCGCCTGCTACAACACCGCGTTGGACAAATGGAATCGCACCCCGGCTTGCTCCGCGGCCGCCAGATAAGTCTCGGCGGCCTTCAGGTCGCGCAAAATGGTGTTGGGTTGCTTGAAGTCGTTCAGGTTGGCCGTCACGTATTCGATGAGCGTGCGCACTGCCTTCAACCCCTCGGCAGCGTCGTACCATCGTTCGGCGGGCAGGCGCATCTTCGACACGTCGAACCCGTCGGCGGTCATCTGGGCGGCGAGCTTCTCGGTGCTTTCCGACAACAGTGAGGTGATCGGCGCCACGCTGCGCCGCCGGGCGGCGCTGTCGATGCGGTCCGACTCGCGCGCCAGCGCCTTGCCGGTCTTCGTCTTCGCGTAGGCCGCGGTTGCCTCGGGCAGGTCCTTCTCGAGCGTTACGATGATCGCCAGTGCCATAGTTCGCCGGGTATACCACGACCGCGATCAGGCTTCCACGGCCCGCGCAACCCGCGTTCGCGCACGGCTCAGCTGAATCGCGACCAACGTGAGGTCGTCGTGCAGCGCCATCGGCCCGCGGAACTCGTTGACGAGTCGGATCGTCGCGTCCAGCAGGCCCTGCGACGATCCATAATGGCCGAACAGCGCCTTGCGCAAACCGTCGGCCCCCAGCCGATCGCCGCTGGGCGCTTGGGCGTCGGGCAGCCCATCGGTGTAGAGCAATAGACCGGCCTCGGGCGGCAATGCGAATCGCTCGGTGGGATAGGCGATGTCCGCCTCAATCCCCATCACCAGTTCCGGTGTGATCGGCAGTTCGTCGTATGCGCCACCTTCGCAAATCAATGGTGGTGGATGGCCAGCGGTGGCGATGTCGATCACGCCCTGCTCCAGGTCCAGCACGAGCAGCGTCATGGTGACGAACTGGCCGTTGAAGACCTGCACGCAGAGCTGCCGGTTGACCTCCTGCAGGCACTTGCCGGGCTCACCGACGCGCGGCATCGTGGTGCGCACGAGCAACTGCGTGGTCGCCATCAAAAACGCCGCCGCCATGCCGTGACCGGTGACGTCGCCGATCGCGATCACCGTTCGCCCGTCGGGCAGTTCGAACCAATTGTAGAAATCACCGCTGATGTGACTGGCGGGAATATTGAGCCCCGCCACATCAATCGATTTTGGCTTTTCGGTGGTATCGCGGTCCGGCAGCCATGCGAGTTGGATCTCGCGGGCCTGATCCAGTTCGCGCCGCAACATCGCGTGCTGCATTCGTTCGGTGCGCACACGTTCGCGAATCATGACGATGGCAGTGCTCAGCAGCACGGCCGTCAGCCCGACGATCGCGATGCCCGCCCAGATGATCGCCCGGCGGAAGACGCTGACGAGGTCGGTATCTACCGCGTCCATCGACGTCGCGATGTAGACCCACCACGTCTTGCCCGGCAACTTCACCGGTTCCGCACTAACGATCGCGGGCTGCAGGCGCACGCCCTGGAAGTCGATCCTGCGCTCAAACAGCAGCGTCGCCGACTCGCCGCGCGAGATGACCTGCTTTACCGATGCCTGCAGGGTTTCGTCCGGGATGTTCAGCAGGTTCATGCCAACCATGGCGGTGTTGCTGGTGGCCATGGTGGCAAGCGCATCGTCGACGAGCGTCAGGCCCATCGTCGACTGTTTGTTCACCTCCTGCATGAACTGCTGGTCGATGTGTGCCACCGGCACGGCGGCAACGAACACGCGGGCGTCGTCGGCACTGGGCACGCAAACGAGGTTCATGCCTTGGCCGTCAACCTGTTGATACTTGCTGACGGCGGTGGTGGTGATGCCGGTCAGCCAGGCCATCGTCTGCGCGACGATGGCCGCGGTCGGGGTGGCGTCATCGGTGGCGCCGATGTCGGTTGCCTGGCCAGCCGTCTTGTCGAACACGAAGACACGCGACGCGCGACCCTTCAACTGCTGCCACATCAGGTCCGCAAGTGGCGTTGGCGACGGCGCCTGGACTGACATTTCGGGCAGACTCGTGGCCTCGGCTTGGCGCAGCAGGTTGAGGTCGGTCGCGATGCCGTCGTAGAAGCTTTCGATGCCGCGCGCGGTCTGGTTTAGCAGCACCGTCTGCCGGGCCGCGGTGCGGTCGATCAGTTCCTTCCGCGTGCGGTCGTACACCTCGCGGGCCGCGAAGACGACGAACGCGATAAGGACGGCAAACGCCAACAGATGGGCGAGCAAGATCCGGCGGGCATATCGCTTGGCGGCTTCATCCATGGGTTATCCGGCTGGTCGGATGCCCATGCTAACGCCGCGATTGCTAAAGGTGAAATTAATCACTGCGACGGCTGGCTGATCAGCAACACCACCGGGAACGCGGAGAACAGCTCGGCACACGTAATCGAAGGATCGCCGTCGTCGTCGATGCGATGCACCGTATTGGTGAAGACGTCCAGCAGTCGCTTCCCGCGCGCCGCGGCTGGCAGCAGCAAGCGGGTGTTGCGCCAACTGCGTTCCCCCATTGGCGGCGCGCCATCATCTGACAGTCCCACGACCAATCGCGGCACCGCGACGATCGCCGTCATGTCGCCGCTCGTGCGGGCATACGCGAACAGATGTTGTGATCGATCGCCGTTCGCCTGCAGCGGCTGATAACTACCGGACGTAAATACCCCCGGATAATCCCGACGGGCACCCAGGGCGGCGAAGTGGATGAGTTGCTTGGCCCGACCATCCTCTAAGTTGCTCAGCATCTGCCCCACAGCCGCCGCGTGCTTCTCCGGGGTCGCCTCAAGAGCCGCCCGCGTATCGTTCAAGTGTTGCATTCGCCGGGTGTAATCAACGGGCCGGCGGTTGTCCGGGTCGACCAGGCTCAGGTCCCACTCTTCGGTGCCCTGGTACGTATCCGGGACACCCGGACAGGTCAGCTTAATCAGCGATTGCGACAGGCCGTTGATCATGCCGTAACGGTTGACCTTGCGCTGGAAGGCGAGAAAGTCATCGCGGAACGCCGTCGCGATGGATGGGTCGAAGATCTTGGAGATGAACGCCGCGACGGCGGCTTCATAGGCGGTGTTGCTGTCGGTCCAACTGGTGTGCACCTTCGCCTCGCGCATGGCCTTCACCATGAACGCCCGTACGCGATTCTCGAAATCGGCAGCGGCGGCATCGGAACCGGCATCAATTGGCCACGCGCCGACCAACGTCTGATAGATTGCGTATTCCTCGTTCCGATCCGGCACCGTCTGTCCCGCCACCTGCTGGCGATGCGGCGCGTTCAGCTCGCCCCACCGTTGCAAGTGCCGCTGCCACTCATCGGGAATCTCCGATAGTACGTTTAAGCGAGCGCGCACGTCTTCGCTGCGCTTCGTGTCGTGCGTCGACAGCGTCGACATCGCGTACGGCCAATCGCGCTGCCGCTCGGCGAAGTAACGATGCAGGTCGTCCGGCGAGATGCCGAAGTGCGACGGCTCGCCACCCACCTCGTTCAGCGAAAGCAGGCGGTTGTAGATGTAGAACGACGTATCCTCGATGCCCTTGGCGGTCGTGGGCGAGGTTAGCTGTTGGAACTTGCCGATGAACCGCCGCTGCGCCGCGCGATCGTCTTCCGAGAATCGCTTGCCACCCCGCATCAACAGCGTGTCGCGAATGAAGTGGAAGACCGCGGGCCCCGTCTTCGGATTCCGCTCGATGGCGGCGTCGGTCGCGGCTTCGATTCGTTTAACGTCGACGTCGGAGGTGCCGTCATCCGTGATGTACGACCGATAGACCGGGAAGCAGGCAATCATTTCCCGCAGTGCATTCGTGAGACCGGTCAACGTGAAGTCGCTGTAGCGGCGATCGCGTTGGGCGACGTTGTCGAGCAGGATCGCGAGCATGCGCAGCTCGCTGGCGAGCGAGATCGTGAGGATCAGCTTCTTCTTCTCGTACACGAGCTGCTCGAACGACGTGTGCCCGCCGGTCCATTCGTCGTAGAGCTTCGTGAAGGCTTCGGCATTGGTGGCGTCGACGAAGAGGCCGTTGGCCATGTTCAGGAAGTCGTACCCGCTGGTGCCGTGCAGCGCCCACTGCGTCGGCAGCGGCTCATCCATCGCCAGGATCTTCTCGCCCAGCACGTACAGCGGCCAGCGATTCGGGCCGTCACCAGCAGACGGAAGATCGCGTTCCAGCCGTTCGAGCAGTGGTGGCCGAACCGCAGTCCAATCGACGTCCTTCAACTCCGCATCGTCCTGCACGACCTGTTGCGCCACCGCGAGCAGATAGTGCGCCTGCAGCCTACGGAAGTAAGCCGCTGGATCGTATAGGCCGTCGGGGTGATCAACGCGAAGCCCGGCAACTTTGCCCTGCGCCAGCAAATCGAGCGTAAATCCATGCGCCGCCTCGAACACCTCCGGCCGCTCCATCGCCAGGGCGGCCAAGTCGTTCACGTCGAAGAACCGGCGGTAGTTGATCTCGTCGGGTGCGGACTTCCAGTACGCCAGCCGGAAGCACTGGTGTTGCAGTAGAGCGTCTAAACGATCGAAGCTGGCCGCGTCACCGGGCGTGCCGTTAAACGCTGCCACGGCCCGGTCGATGAACTGTCGAGCGGCGTCGTTGGCCGTGGTCAGCTTCGCGAGCCTCTGCTTGATCTGTTCCTTCGCTGCGTGGCGCTCGTCAGTCACCGCCGGGCCATCGCAGCGATCTGGCAGCGCTTCGCAGGCGGTGATGATCTCGCGCAACTGCGCACTTACGGACGCGTCCAGTCCAGCGGCGTCCAATCCGTGCGATAGCACCTTCGGGTACGCGCGCGGCGAGATCGGGAACGTTCGCTCGTAATACTTCACCGCAAACGCCCCGCCGTCGTACGCGAGCTTCAGTTCACCCTTCTCCAGCACGTCGCCGTAATGCGACCCGAGCGTGGGGATCAGCACCCGGCCATGCAAGCTGGCCCGCGGTGAACCTTCCCACGTGATGTCGAAGAATCGGCCGTAGCGCGACGCGGGACCATTCTCCAGCACGTCCTGCCAGAGTTGATTCGCGTTCGTCGCCACGCCCATGTGGTTCGGCACGGTGTCGAGGATGTGCGACATGCCATGCTGCTTCAACGCCGCCAGCAGCGCCTCGTAATCGGCGGGCGTGCCCAACTCGGGGTTAAGCGTGTTGTGGTCGATCACGTCGTACCCGTGCGTGCTGCCGGGCACCGCTTCCAGGTACGGCGAGGCGTACAGATGCGTGATGCCTAGATTAGCCAGATACGGCACGATCGCGGTGGCGTCGTTGAAGGTGAATCCCTTGTGGAACTGCACGCGATACGTGGATTCCGGCAGTCGGCGCAGCGCGGCGCGATCCAGCGTTTTGCGGAGGATGCGGGACAGATCGTCGGTTGAGATGGCCATTACTTGCCCTCGCCGCTCTCGGACTTCCGCTTGGGCGCCTGCGCCGAACCCGCATGCTTGATGCGCGTCGATACCGTGGCCTGATCTTCCGGCAGCGGTCGCAGCACGACCGTACAGCGGCCCAGGATAAACCATCCCTCCTGCTCCGTGTCGGGCGCGGGCGTGCCCGATCCGCCGTACTGCGGATGTTCGCTCGACCACACCAGCGACCATCGCTGGCCAGCGGGTGGCGCCAGCAGCGGCTCGGGTGCAATGTCGAGGGTTAGATCGTTTCCAAGGTTGACGATCAGCAGGCGGTCGTCGTGCCCTTCGCCGAAGAACCGCAGCACGAACGCATCGTGGCCCAGCACGGCACCGTCGATGTCCCCGCGTCGCTGCACACGGCGAAAAGCGGCTTCGGATCGCCGCAACGCCAGCAGGTCTTTATGGAACTGGAACATCTGCTGGTGGAACGGCTTCGGCCGGTCGGCCGGGTCCAGTTTCGACTTCAGGAACGTCTGCTCGTCGGCCGGGTCGAGCAGGTAGGGTTGCATCGCGTCGGTAGCGACGCTGGGGAACTGCGCCAGTTCCTTGGCCCTTCCCGCGGCCACCAGCTTGGCAAGGTCGGGGTTGTGGTCGGCGAAGTAGTGGAACGTGCTGGAGGCGGCAAACTCCTGGCCCTGGAACAACATCGGCGTCTGCGGCATCAGCAGCATCAATGCAGTCATCGCCTTCCATTGCCCGGGCGACGCGATCTGGTGAGCGCGATAACCGCGCCCGCTGTTGGCCACTTGGTCGTGGTTCTGAAGGAAGTGGACGAATGCCGTCGGAGGCAGATCGAGCGCGGGCGATCCGCGGCGCTTCTTCTGGTTCTTGTAGCGCTGCCCTTGGTACAGATAGCCCCATTTGGCCGACGAGATGAATTCCTGCGCCGTGCCGGGGTGGTCGGTGTAATACGATTCGCTGCGCCCCGAGAGCGCGACCATCGCGCTGTGGTGAAAGTCGTCGTTCCAGAGCGCGTCCATCCCGTAGCCACCGCCAGCGATCGGTCGAACGAGTTGCGTGTTCTGCGGTTCGTTTTCGTTGATCAGGTAGATGCTGCGCTTGCCCGTAGCGGCGCGCACCTTCTCGGTAATCTCGGCCAGCAAGTGCTTCGGCGACGTGTCGACGATCGCCTGGGTCGCGTCGTACCGAAAGCCATCCATGTGGAACTCGGTGACCCAGTAGAGCGCGTTGGAGACGAAGAACTCGCGCACGGGCGCACTGTTGTGGCCGTCGAAGTTCAGGGCCTCGCCCCAATCGGTGGCGTGCTCGGCGTTGAAGTAATCGTCTGAATACTCCTTCACGTAGTTGCCATCGGGGCCGAGGTGGTTGTAGACCAAATCGAGGATGACGCCGATGCCCAGGTTGTGCGCCCTGTTGACGAACGCGCGGAACGCATCGGGTGATCCGTAGTGGTGGAACGGCGCGAACTGATCGACGCCGTCGTATCCCCAGCCAAACCGACCCGCGAATTCGGCCACGGGCATCACTTCCAGGCACGTCACGCCGAGGTCCTTCAGGCCCGCCAGCTCGCGCGTGGCGGCCTCCCAAGTGCCTTCGGGCGTGAAGGTGCCGATGTGCATCTCGTACAGCACCTGCCCGTGCGCGGTTACGCCGCGCCAGTCACCGTCGGTCCATTTAAAGGCATTTGGGTCGACCACCTGCGACGGGCCGTGCGGGCCCTGCGGCTGAAAGCGCGAGACGGGATCGGGGTAAAGGTAGTTGACGTCGTCCAAGCGGTAGCGGTAGAGCGAGCCGGCCTTGGCATTGGGCGCGAGGCCCGCGAAGTAGCCTTGATCGTCGCGCGTCAGCTTGACGGGTTGCGGGTCGCCCTCGATCACGACCGCCACCTCGCGGCGCTTCGGCGCCCAGACGCGGAAGTGGACGCCTTGGTCGGAAATGACCTCCGCGCCCACCGGCAACCGTCGCGCCGAACTTACGGTCGCACTCGTTTTCTCGACGCTCGAATCAACGGGCATGTTGGATCGCTCCACAGGAAGATCGTCGGCAGCGGTCGCGCTGTCGCTCGCGGGACGTATAGCATGGGCCGCAGCGGGCTCCTACGTGCAAAAAACCTGACGCCGCCGTGGGCACGCACGTTCAATCGTTAGTGACGAGGTTCCGTTCACCTCGCGATTGGCGCGGTTGCTGTGTTGGCGGCCCGGCGCAGGACGTCCACCTCGGTCGACGTCACGTTCTGTCCTGCCTCGTCCGCCTTCACAGTACGCAGCAGCACGACCGATCGGCCGTACAGCGGGTACTGCTCGCGCTGTGGGCGCACGCGCACCGGTAGCGGCCGATCGGGCTCGGCGGTGTCGATCAACGTTTGCCAGACGTCACCATCGGTGGTGGATGGGAGCGTGAACGGAATTTCCTCCCAGTGCGCGTTCAGCATCAACAGGAGCGTGTCGCCCTTGATCGGCACGCCCCGCTCGTCGACGTCGTTGATCATGTCACCGGCCAAGCGCACGCCCAGACACTGTACAAAGCCGGCGTTCCACGATTCGTCGCTCATTTCGGCGCCGCTGGGGTCGAAGAACGAGATGTCCTTAATGCCCTGTCCACGAATCGGTCGGCCGACGAAGAACTTACGGCGTTGCAGCACGGGCTGGTCGGCCCAGATGCGGTTGCAGGTTTTGCAGAAATCCAGGAACGCATTCTTCCGGTCGTCCAAGTCCCAGTCGAACCAGGTCAACGGATTGTCCTGGCAGTAGGTGTTGTTGTTGCCGAACTTGGTTTTGCTCAGCTCGTCGCCACCGAAGATCATCGGCACGCCTTCAGAGAACAACAGCGTTGCGTAGAGGTTGCGCTTCTGGCGCTCGCGAAGCGCAATGATGCCCGGATCGTCCGTCGGCCCCTCGACGCCGCAGTTCCAGCTCTCGTTGTCGTTGGCGCCGTCCTGATTGTTCTCGCCGTTGGCCTCGTTGTGCTTCTGCTCGTAGCTGACGAGGTCCTGCAGCGTGAAACCGTCGTGCGCGGTGATGAAGTTGATGCTGGCGTACGGCTTGCGGCCGTTCTCCTGATACAGATCGCTGCTGCCCGACAACCGCGTCGCCAGTTCGCTCACCAGTCCGGGTTCACCCTTCCAGAACTTGCGCACGTCGTCGCGATACTTGCCGTTCCACTCGGTCCACAGCACCGGGAAGTTACCAACTTGGTACCCGCCCGGCCCCACGTCCCACGGCTCGGCGATCAGCTTCACCTGCGACAGGATCGGGTCCTGATGGATGATGTCGAAGAACGCGCCCAGCCGGTTCACGTCGTGCAGCTCGCGGGCGAGGGTGCTTGCCAAGTCGAACCGGAAACCGTCGACGTGCATTTCGGTTACCCAATAGCGCAGGCTGTCCATCACCAGTTGCAGCACGCGCGGGTGCATCATGTTCAGCGTGTTGCCGGTGCCGGTGAAGTCGACGTAATAACGCATGTCCTCGGCGCTCAGCCGGTAATAGCTGACGTTGTCGATCCCGCGCCACGACAGCGTGGGGCCCATCTGGTTGCCCTCGCAGGTGTGGTTGTAGACGACGTCCAAGATCACCTCGATGCCGGCGGCGTGCATCGACCGCACCATCGATTTGAACTCCTGCACGCTCTTGCGCGGCGACTGGCTCGACGCGTACTCCAGGTGCGGCGCGAAGTAGTTCAGCGTGTTGTAGCCCCAATAGTTCGTCAGCCCCTTCGTCAGCAGGTCGCGGTCGTCCAGATGCGCGTGGACGGGCAGCAGTTCGATCGCCGTCACGCCAAGCGAAAGCAAATGGGCGATGACCGGTTCCGATGCCAGTCCCGAGTACGTGCCGCGGCGGTCCTCCGGAACATCGGGGTGCTGCATCGTCATGCCGCGCACGTGCGCCTCGTAGATCAGCGTCTTGTGCCACGGCGTGTTCGGGCGACGGTCGTCGCCCCAGGTGAAGGCGGTGTCGATCACCGAGGCCAGCGGCGCGTAGGCGGCGTTGTCGCGATCGTCGAACGTCAGGTCATCTTCGCCGACCCTGTACGCGAACAGCGAATCGTCCCAGTTCACGTTTCGCCCGAGCGCTTTGGCGTACGGGTCGAGCACGATCTTGTTCGGGTTGAACCGCATGCCGGCCTGAGGGTCGTGCGGCCCGTGAACGCGGTAGCCGTAAAACTGGCCGGGCTCGACGTCGGGTAAGTACCCGTGCCAGACCATATCGGTGTGTTCGGACAACGTGACGCGGTGCGACTCGGTGGTCGACTCCGGACCGTCAAAGAGGCACAACTCGACCTTCGTCGCGTGCTCGGAAAATAAAGCAAAATTCACGCCCGCACCGTCAAACGAGGCCCCAAGCGGATAGGGACGACCCGGCCAAACACGCATAGCGATTCCTTCTGACATCTCAATTTACCGCCCGATTTTTCGGGCGTTCCCACTCGAAATCCCATTGTTCCCCCACCAGGTTGGCGGGCGTAGGCAACGGAAAATGCAAAGGGTGTACCGCGGCGGACCTGCACGCTTCGGCGCAACAGGCAGAGCGTTTGCAACGGGCGCCAGCATGGGCAAGAGCAAGGGCGCGGTTGCGCCGTCGATTTCAACCAAACTACCGCGATCGTCGGGCGTGCTGCTGCACGTTACCTCTTTACCCGGTTCGCACGGCATTGGCGACCTTGGGCCCGATGCATTTCGTTGGTTGGAGATGCTGGCGGCCGCAAAACAGTCGTGGTGGCAAATGCTGCCACTGGGGCCACCAGGCGCGGGTAACTCACCCTATCAATGCTTCTCGGCATTCGCGGGGAACCCGCTTCTGATCAGCCCCGACGCGCTGGTGGCGGATGGGTTGCTGGATCGATCCGACCTGCCGACCGATCGCGCCCCGACCGGTCCGGTGAACTATGACAAAGTCGAACGGCAGAAGACCGCGCTGCTGATCCGCGCCTTCGACCGGTTCCGCACACCAACCAAACAACGTAAATGGGCCCCGCTCGCTCAGCGGTTCCGCAAAGGCAACGCTTCGTGGCTAGATGATCTCGCGCTGTTCATGGCACTACGCGAAGCGCACGACGGGCAAAGCTGGACGCAGTGGTCCGCCGAGCTGATGCGCCGCCGCCCCGCCGCCCTTGCCGAGGCAAAGCGAACGCTCGCGGCGCGCATCGAGTACCACGCGTTCCTGCAGTTCCTGTTCTATCGCCAGCTCGACGCGCTGCGCGACCGCGCCCGGCGGCTCGGCGTGAAGCTGATCGGCGATCTGCCGATCTTCGTCTCGGCCGACTCCGCCGACGTCTGGGCGAACCCGCACTTGTTCCAGCTCGACCGCGAATTGCGCCCCAAGGCCGTCGCCGGCTGCCCGCCCGATGCGTTCTGCGGCACGGGGCAGCTTTGGGGCAACCCACTGTACGACTGGCGCGCCGCCGAGCGCGACGGCTACGCCTGGTGGGTCGCGCGGTTGCGTGCGTCGCTGCGACAGGCGGACCTAGTACGGCTCGATCACTTCCGCGGCTTCGAGGCCTACTGGCGCGTGCCCGTCGGTGACGCGACGGCCGAACACGGCACGTGGACGAAGGGACCGGGACCGGCGCTGTTCGAGGCGTTTCGCGACGAGATCGGTTCACTACCGTTGATCGCCGAGGACCTAGGCGTCATCACGCCGGCGGTCGAGCGGTTGCGCGACCGGTTCGAGCTGCCGGGCATGCGCATCGTTCAGTTCGGCTTCGGAGACGACGCCGCCAACCCTCACCTGCCACACAACTACGTTCCAAATGCCGTCACCTACCCCGGCACGCACGACAACGACACCTCGGTCGGCTGGTATCGCTCGCTCGATGCCAACCAGAAGTCGGGCTATGAACGATACACCGGCCAGCAGACCGGCCGCGATGTGGCATGGCAATTGATTCGCCTCGCGTGGTCGTCCGTCGCGTCACTCGCCGTGGCGCCACTGCAGGACGTGATGTCGCTGCCAAGCAGCGCCCGCATGAACCAGCCCGGTACCGGAACCGGCAACTGGCGGTGGCGGCTGAGCGATTTCGACGCCGCGGAAGCTGGGATGGAACGTCTTGGCGAACTCACTGAAACGTTTGGCAGGTCAGCATCTTCGCCACAGCATGAATGATCGATCGGTTGGTACCGACGCGTTGTCGCGTTCCGAAGGGCCAGGTAGAGGAGCGAACCCCATGTCACGTCATCAACGCCTCGTGGACACGAGAGCCGCCCATGCGCTGGGCTGGGCCAGCATCGGCATCGGCTTGGCCGAGATCGCCGCCCCACGGCAAGTGCAACACATGATGGGCCTGGACGACACCGCGACCCATCGTGGCGTGCTGCGCGTGCTGGGCTTACGAGAGGTCCTGCACGGCGTAAGCATTCTCGCGGAGGATCGTCCCAGTGCGGCATTAAGCGATGCGCTCCGCATGCGCGTCGTGGGCGACGTGCTCGACACCGCCGTTCTCGGTGTGGCCGCTGCCAAAACCAAGAGCCCCGCCAGCTTTGCAGCGGTGGTGCTCTCTGTGTTTGGGATTGGCATTATGGACACCGTGGTCGCCGCACGCCTGGAGCGATATCAGCAATAGGCCACGACCCGTTGATCAGTCTTGCTACCGCCGGCGCTTCTCCGGGCGAATCAGCACGTCCAGCCCGGCGGCGATCACGACGCCGGCGGCGTTGGCGATCAGGTCCAGCCAGCGGAACCGGTCACCGAGAATGGCGTAGCCAATGCCGCGATCGCGAAATTGCTCCAGTGGAGCCCAGCGCAGGAGGTGGCTCGCCTCAATCGCCACGCTTAGCGCGAGCGTGAGCAGCGCCAGCGTGCGCGTCGACCAGTAGGGTCGCAGCATGGCCAACAGGCAAAACGTGCCACCGGCCCACAGCAGGTTGCCGATGATCTCCTTCACGCGGACCGGCAGCCACCAGTACCGGCCCTGCCCCCAGTCGGCGATGACCGCTAGCGCCACTATCGCCAGGAACATGCAGGTGGCGCGGATGCGGCCGCGCGTGGGTTTGGAAAGTCGCACAGTCGGTTTATCGGTTCGGATGAGCCACGGTATGAAGATCAACCCCACCGGCACGTCGGCAGCGGCCACGAAACGCACCCGAGTGGATTCGAACCACTGACCGTCCGCTTAGAAGGCGGATGCTCTATCCAGCTGAGCTACGGGTGCAGGCGACTCGCTGGCATGTTACCCGAGACGTTCGCAGCTTTTCCACCCGGCACCTATCCGGCGCTCGGTCGCGACACCAGGATCGCGCCCACGACCATGCAGGTCACGCCCACCCAGTTCAATGCCGACGGGCGATCCTTCAGGAACACGACGCCCATCATCACCGCGATCGGCAGGCTCAGGCGGTCGACCGTGGTCGCACGGGAAATCTCGGTCATCTGCAGCGCCTTATACCCGCAGAACCACGCCAGACCGGCGGCCACGCCTGATAAGCCGACCAGTCCAAGCGCCCACTTCGGCGACCCGCCCAGCGCCGACCATCGCTGCGTGATGGTGGTGACCGACAGCAACGTCACCAGCATGACGACGCTTTGCACCGTTACCGCCACCGCAACGTCCAGCTTGTCCAGCGCTCGCTTGGTCATCACCTGCACGGTCGCTGCAAGCACCGCACCCAGTAGGGCGAACATCAACCACGTGTACTGTCCCATGGCGGCAGTATTGCGTCGCCGCGCGCAGCCGCATATGGACAATCCCGCACGCACGCGCGATCAATTGAAAAAGGTTACGCGAATCGGCGCTGTGCTCGGCGGGCCGGGCAGTTAGATTGCACGTCGAGGTCGCTGCGAGCGGCCAGCACATCCGTTTCCTTAGTTGGAGTTCCAATATGCGTACGCTGATCGCAACCTTCACCGTGATGACCGCCTGCTTAATCGGTGGCTGCCAGAGCGACGATGGCAAGACCACGACCCACACCAAGACCGAGATGAAGAGCAGCGACACGAAGAACATGTCCGCCGACGCCTGCTCGCATTGCGCCGGCGTGCAAAAGGCCAACGCCAACGGCACCTGCCCGAAGTGCGGGATGAAGCTGTAGTTCGTTCGGCAGCAGGGTTGCCGTTCGATCGGGTGACCGGCTCGAACGGCTAGAGCAGGGGGCACCTTACCGTAGCGTCTGGGTGCCACGGTTTGGTACTCCAAGCCGTGCTGGGTAGACGCAACCGACACGGCTTGGCGTACCAAACCGTGGCACCCAGAGGACAAGCCGCTACAGGAATAAGTCCGCTGCTCTAGTCAACAGCTTAGAACCGGCCGCGACTCACGCCCTTTAGGTGTCCGTCGCGGCCGTGTTTCGTTCGGCGATGTGATTATCGTCGCCTTGAGCCGAAGTGGCGAAGCCATCTGAGGCTGGCCATCGCGTGGAACAAACGCCGCGCCGCCGCGATGGTGGGAAAGCCCACGGACCACCCACCCGAACCCCGCCGATACTCGCGGTTGGCGATGGCGGCCACCGTATCGCGCGTCACCACACCGCGCTCGTCGCGCGTCAGCTTTCGCACTTCCTCGACCAGGCCGCTGGCCTCGTCCTCATCCCACCCTTGGGCGACAAGGTCCCCGACGATCTCCTCGGCAACCCGCCCCGCCAGCAACTGCTCGCGCGACCACTCGGCCGCGGCGTCGATGGCACCGTCATCGTTGATGATCTGGTCGAACGGTGAACCGGCTTGGTCGGGTGGAGAATTGGCGTGGTCGTGCTGCGTCATGCCGTCAAGATTCTGGGCAAAGGGTTCAGTTCGGGCCCGACGTCGTTCGGCGTCACCCGATTCTACCCCTGCCACTTGCGCAGGACGACCCCGTCCTTCATCTCGAAGTAGGCGGCGCTGTCGGTGCTTTTGACGTCGCTGCCGCCGAAGATCAGGAACACGTATGCGCTGCTGCGCTTGGTCTCGGTGTAGGCGTACTTCCAGATCTCGTTGCTCCCCTCGACCGAGAGCCGCTGGGTCGGCTCGCCCAGCACCGCCATCACCCACGCCGACGAGGTGGTGCCCGGTTCGATCTGCTGCAGCGTGGCCGACGACACGTATTTTCCTTCGCGCTGGATGTTCGACGACCCACCCACGAGGCACCCGCCGCTTACCAGCACCCCCACCCCAAGGGTCAGCGTGACGAATGTGCTTCGGAGGTTGCTCATCTCGATATGCCCCTGTTGAAGTGACGGTCAATCACAGATGTAGCTTACCCGTCCAATGGGCGTCTGCAAAAAGCGGATCAGATTCGGTTGGGAAATTACTCGACAGGGGGTTTTCCGTCAGGTATAGTCTCCGCGGTTGGTCAGCTGACAAGAATCGGTCCGGCGACAGTTCATTTTCTGGCCGCAGTCCCCTTCTCGACTCCTTTCCTACTTTTAGGCCAAAAGGTTGGCCTCTTTCCACACTGGCTCGGAAAGTAAAACATCGGGTCTACGCCCTATTCTATCGGAGAACACAATGGGCAAGAAGTTGTATTGCGGTAACTTGAGCTACGACGTCGACAGCAGCACCCTTCAGGAGCTGTTCAGCGCGTACGGAACTGTCATCAGCGCCGAGATCATCAGCGACCGGGACACCGGCCGCAGCAAGGGTTTCGGCTTCGTCGAGATGGGTAGCGATTCGGAGGCCCAGGCGGCCATCGCGGCCCTCGACGGCCAGCAGAACGGCGGTCGCGCGTTGACCGTCAACGAAGCCAAGCCGAAGGAAAACCGCAGCGGTGGCGGTGGTGGTGGCTACGGTGGTGGTGGTAACCGTGGCGGTGGCGGCGGTTACGGTGGTGGTGGCAACCGTGGCGGCGGCGGCGGCGGCGGTTACGCCGGTGGCTCGCGCGGTGGCAGTGGTGGTGGCGGTCGCGACCGCTACTAAACCACGTTCGCCTGCCAAGGCAAACTGATTTAGCAACAAGAGGCCGTCCCCCACAAAGGGACGGCCTCTTCCATTTAACCGACACTCTCGTTTCACCGGGCTTGCCGCTTCAGCGGCAGGCTTCTTCGCTGCACGCGTTACCGCGCGTCCATCCGGCTCTGCGTGATCAGCATCACGTCGGGCAACGGGTCGACGCCCAATTGCCTCAGCATGTTCTTCAATTGTGCCGCGGTGTACTGCGAGTGGGTGAACAGGTGCATCAGGACGTCGCCCGCGGGCGTCGCGAACGTCCGCCCCGCGCCGCTCGACGTGCTGCGCTTGGTGATGGGTCGATCCAGTTCCGCCTCGATCAACCGGTCGTAGTAGTCGGCCCACCGCGCATTCAGCTCTCCCCAGGCTTCCGCCAGCTCGTCCATCGATGCGAACCGCCTGCTGAAGGGTGAGACCGGCTCAACGACGCCGCTGATCGCCTCCATCCATGCCGCCTCGGCGGCGTACAGGTGCACGATCGTCGCCCGCGCCGATCCCTGCCCCATCGCCATCGGCCGATCCAACTGCTCCGCCGACAACGGCCGGCACGCCTCCAGCAACCGTGCGTTCGCCCAAAGCTGGTGCCGCCGTAAACGATGGATCACATCCGTTGCGTTCATGCCTATCATGCTACTGCCGGTACCGCCCGTGACCAATCGAACGGCTCGTGAGTCGTTGGCGAGCGGGCAGCGGCTTAAGAGGATCGATCTATGTCCAAATTCGTCGTGCTCGTCGGTCATTGCAACTTCGATGGTCCGCGCCTTCAGCGGGAGATCGAGACGAAGGTCGCCCCCTGCAAGGTGCTGCGCGTCAACGATGTCCCCAGCCTCACCGAGGCCTGCGAGAACGGCGTCGACCTGCTCCTGATCAACCGCGAGCCCGTCGGCTTCGACGAGGCCGGCCTCGACCTCGTGAAGGACCTCCACTCGCGCTACCCGCAGCAGAAGATCATGCTCGTCAGCGACTACGCCGACGCGCAACAGCAAGCCATCGGTTGCGGCGCCCTCCCCGGCTTCGGCAAGGCCGACATGGGCTCTCCCAAGCTCATCGAGACCGTGAAGGGCGCGATCGGCTGATCCGCCCGCACGATCCCCCACCGGTCGGGCCCTTCGTCTGTAGGACAGGCATTCCTGCCTGTCTCTCCCCCCGTATTTATCTCCCCCCGTATTCGGTCTTCTGTGGCACAGGCATCTTGGGCATCAACATACTTGATGCACGTGTTCCCAGTCCCCTCTCCCGCGTACTCGCGGGGGAGGGCAAGGGAGGGGGCTGCGCGTACGACCTGGAACATGTTGGCGCTCGCCCCCACCCTAACCCTCCCCCGGAGTACCGGGCGAGGGGACCGGAGGGACGCGCGGGCACGGTGTGCATCAAATATGTTGTTGCCCGTTTTGTGTCTCTTCTGCCCTTCCTTCTTCCGGTGGGACGGACATTCTTGTCCGGACCTATGCACTTGAGAAAGTAGCCCGTTGTCGAGCCGTCATCCTGAGGTACTCCGCAGGATCTCCCCCCGTATTCGCCGTCGGATGATGGCGTGATGGAAGCGGAGGGCATTGCGCCAAATCAACTTCAATTGCGCAGCGCGAGCGTAAAAACGGATAGTGTGTTCTTTGACAACCGAATAGCCGACGCCGCACCAACGCCAGCGCCCGTCACCTTCCCCCGATGGTGCACAATGGTGCAAAATGGTGCACGAAATCCAAGTTTCCCTTACCCAGACCGCCGCGACGATCGCTCAAAGTCTCCTTCGCGGTCCTTCGCGTCTGCCCTTCGCGCCTTCGCGTTCCCTTCCGACGCAATCGGCGCGCACCACCAGTTCCTGACTCTTCAAGAAACCCGCCTCACCAGCGCCATCATGAATACCACCGCCGCCGCGACCGCAGCGGCGGTGCGGACGTGGTTGCCGAGCGTCCACGAGCGCACGTAGCGCGCCCAGTGCTCGGCCGCCCCCGCACTGGCCGGATCGACGACCGCCAGCGCGTCGTTCCGCGGCACGTGGAACACGATCGTCAGCACAGCCGTGCCGATGACGTACAGCAACCCGCCCGCCAGCAGGTAGGGCGCGATCGGCCGTTGCCAGTTCAGCATCGCCCAGACGCTCAGCGACGTGCATAGCGCAGCCGTGCCGAACATCGCCGCCATGAACCACACGTTGATCACGACGATGTTGATCGACTGCATCGCCGCGATGCCCTGCGCGGGGGCCAGGCGGGCCAGCGCCTTCATCACGAAGGTGGAGAACGCGAAGAACGCCCCACCCACCACCCCGCTTCCCACCGCCGCCAGCAGGGTCAGGATCATCAGCACGCGATCGCTCATGGGTTGCCCCCTCATCGAAACCGTCTAGTCGCGCATCGCGAGAAACAATCCACGTGCGCCCGTCACGAGCATCACGACCCCGCCGGCCACCGACGCGAAGGCCAGCACGTACAGCACGACCATCAGCGTGAACTGTGCCGGCGTCAGCGACCCCGTGCCGCCGGGCGTTAATGGGCCGAAGAACAGGCCCGGCGTGATGATCGACAGCACGCCGATCAGGAAGCATCCACCGATCACCAATAGCCCCAACCCCGCCAGCACGATCGCAGCCGCCGCCCAGACGCGCATGGCGGATCGTTCCGGTGGCGTGGCATACGCGATCGCGGGCACGGCTCGATCCGGAGACGTCGACTCTACCAGCTGCTCCGTGCCGCTCATCTGCATCATGATTGCCGCCTCGTCATCGCTGAAACCAACTCCATCGACGCGCCAGATCGCACCGATCTAATCGAGCGCTTTATCGACCTTCACTTCGTGTTTCCCAGCACCGTCGGTCACCGCTACCGCCGCCACGGGTTCGTCCGCCTTGAAGGTCGCGTTCACCTCGAATGGCCAGATCGCCTGGAACGCCGGGCCGTCCGGCTTCTTCCACTGCAGCAGATACTGGGGCGGGTAGATCTTCAACTTGCTCGGCTGCAACTTCACTTCATAGCCACCCGTTGGCGCCTCGCCGCGCGCGGTGATCGTCATCTCACCCGGCGTCTGCGTGGCCGTGTAGTTCGCGCTCGGCACGAGTTCCCAACCGCCCGCCTCAGCCTGTTGCGCGCTGGCCATCGTGGTCGCCTTTGCAGGATGAACCTTGTTCCCCTTCATCGTCGCCGCCTTGGGTTGGGGTGGTTCGCCGTGCGTGCACCCGGTGAAGACCAGCACGCCGCACAGCATCGCCGCGATTTCGTTTCGCATAAGGAATGTCCTTTCGTTTTACTTCCGTATCCGCCGCGTTCCGTTCGAATCGAAGCGCAGGTGCTTCACGCTCTCGCCGCGGTCGCGCAGCTCTGCGAGCGACTCGATCCCCAGCCGCAGGTGCAGTTCCACGAAGCTCGCGTTGGCCGCCCGGTCGCTGCGGCGGGTCTTCACACCGTCGGGCGTCATCGGGCTGTCGCTGACCAGCAGCAGCGCGCCGCGCGGGATCTCGTTGGTAAAGCCGACGGTGAAGATGGTGGCCGTCTCCATGTCGATCGCGTTGGCGCGGATCTTCGTCAGGTACTTCTTGAACTCGTCGTCGTGCTCCCACACGCGCCGGTTGGTCGTGTAGACGACGCCGGTCCAGTAGTTGATGTTGTGCCTGCTGATCGTCGTCGCGACCGCCATCTGCAAGCGGAACGACGGCAAACTTGGCACCTCGGCCGGCACGTACTGCTCGCTGGTCCCCTCACCGCGAATGGCCGCGATCGGCAGGATGAGATCGCCCACCTTGTACGTCGACTTCAGGCTGCCGCACTTGCCCAAAAAAAGCACGGCGAGCGGCTTGATCGCGGTCAGCAGGTCCATGATGGTGGCCGCCATCGCGCTGCCCATGCCGAAGTTGATGATCGTGATGTCGTTGGCCGTCGCCGTCTGCATCGGGCTGCCACGGCCCATCACGCGCACGTCGAACTGATGCGCGAACGACTCGACGTAATCCGTGAAGTTCGTCAGCAGGATGTACTTCCCGAACGCCTTCAGCGACCGCTGCGTGTACCGCGGCAGCCAGTCGCGCACGATCTCCTGTTTGGTCTTCATCCGCTGCGTAGTATACGCGCGGCGATCGACGATGAGCACGTTCGCCGCCCGGCACGGCACCCGATTTGCAGAGTTTCGGAGACGTTCATTCAAGGAAATCTCAATGCCGAACCGCAAAACGACTTCCCGCAAAAATCCCGCCGGTGGCCTTACCGCTGCCGGTCGTCGTCATTTTAAGGAAACCGAAGGCGCCAACCTGAAGCCCGGCGTGAAGGAGGCCAAGTCGCCGGACGACCTGCGCCGCAAGGGATCGTTCCTGCGCCGCCACTACGGCAAGGCCGACATCCCGCCACTGAAGGACGCCGACGGCCAGCCCACCCGCTTCGCCAAGCAGGCCCACGCCTGGGGCGAACCCGTTCCGACAACGAAGGCCGCGGTCAAACGACTGGCCAGCAAAGGCACGAAACTGCTGGAGCGCTACCACCGCGAGAAGGACAAGAAGGCGTAGTCGCCCGCGAGATAAGGCAACACCATACCTGACGCACACCGTACCCACGCGTTCCTCCGGTCCCCTCTCCCGGTACTCCGGGGGAGGGTCAGGGTGGGGGCGCGATCGCCAACCGTTCCAGGTCGACGCGAAGCCCCCTCCCTAGCCCTCCCCCGCGAGTACGCAGGAGAGGGGACCGGAACCTGTGCATCAAGTATTCAACGCTGCGTCCGCTCCATGATACCGCGGTACGCTTTCTCATCGATTCGGCCAGTCAGGAACTGATGGCTGGCCGCGTATCGTGCCAACCGCGGCAAATCCTGCTTCAGCTTGCCGGGCCGAAACGTCACGCGCCGCAGATCGGCGTTATCCATCAAATCCGCGATCTTCACCGCGCGGGCGAGCGGGTCGCGCTTCAGCTTTACGATGTAGTCCGCGTACGCCGTCCCCTCGTCGTGCGTCAACCGCTGCACCGCCCGCACGACGGCCAGTGGCATGCCGGCGCGCCGCAGATCGTCCGCCGTGGTCGCCGTTCGCTCGAGCACATCGTGCAACACCGCCACGCAGCGCAGCCGTTCGTCCACCTGCGCGTTACCACTAAGCGCCACCGCCGCCATCACGCGCAGCGGATGCAGCACGTACGCCTCACCCTGCGAATGTTCCTGCCCCGCGTGGGCCGCAGCGGCCAGCGCGATCGCCTTGGAAAGTAGATCTGCCATCGCCCCCCAGTCTACCGCCGCCGCCGACGCTTCGGGTGATCGTTCGATGTGACAACGCGGAAGTTTCGGTCCGGCGACTGCTTCGCGATCCACTTCAGGAACGGCTGCAACTGCGGATGCGCGCGCAGCTGTTCGACCTGCGCCAGCTCCCGCTCCAGCGTTTTATTATCGAACGTCGCGTGGATCTGCTTATGGCACGGCTTGCACAACGGCACGCGCTGCTCCGCCGTGCCGCCACGCGATTTGGGCGTCAGGTGATGCAGTGTGATCAACCGCCGTGGCACGTCGCGCTCGCAGAGGGAGCACCGCTCGGTTGGCTCGTTCGAACGGTGGTCGACCATCTCCACAGTGTAGGCGGCCATCGTAAGCTGCCGCGACGAACACCGCTTTCCTGTTGCCGTCAGCCGTGGCGGCGTTACGTTGAGCGATATGGCAGCCAGAACCATCTACATCATCCTCTTTCGCGGCGTGGGTGGCGCGACTCAGCTGCCCACCGCCCCACTCCGCGCTGCACTGACGGCCGCGGGGTTCGAAGGCGTTGCGACGTACATCAACAGCGGCAACGCCGTCCTCGCCAGCAAGCTGCCGCGCGAGAAGGTCATCGAGACGGTCGCCGCCGTTTGCCGCGAGAAGTTTGACTTCACGAAGGCGATCTTCGCGCCCACCTTGGCCGAGTGGGAGGTGCTGATCGCCAACAACCCTTTCCCCGACTTCCGCGAGGGCAAGCACCTGCACGCCGCCCTGCTCGCCGCCCGCCCCACTCCAGCGGCCGTCAGCTCGCTGCTATCTCACGCGAAGCCCGGCGAAGGCCTGAAGATCGTTGGCGACGTCGCTTACCTCCACACGCCCTTCGGGTTCGGCACCTCGAAACTGGCCGAGCGCTTCGACAAGGGCCTCGGCGTGACGAACACCGCCCGCAACTGGAACACCGTCCAGAAACTTCGCAACCTAGCCGCGGCCATCGCGTAGGGCGGGATGGCGATCCCGCCTTCACCCTTCACCGCCCCCGCCATCGATTGCCGCGTTCGGACTGCCTCGCTACGCTTTTCGGCATGCCGGTAATCGTCGATCCCGCCATGGTCCGCACCTTCCGCGACGCCGCCGCGTTCGAGCGGTGGCTCGCCAAGCACCACGATCGCGAGACGGAACTCTGGATCAAGATTCATAAGAAGGCGTCGGGGCTGAAGTCGATCACCGCGGTCGAGGCGATCGACGTCTGCCTCTGCTGGGGCTGGATCGACGGCATCCGCAAGGGGCTGGATGAGACGAGCTTCCTGCAACGCTACACGCCGCGCGGCCGCAAGAGCGTCTGGTCGAAGGTGAACGTCGCCAACGTCGCCCGCCTCACCGCCGCCGGCCGCATGACCGCCCAAGGCCAGCGCCACGTCGACGCCGCCCAAGCCGACGGCCGCTGGGCCGCCGCCTACCAGATCAAGTCCGCCACCGTCCCACCCGACCTGAAGCAAGCCATCGACGCCTCGCCAACCGCCCGCGCCACCTTCGCCACCCTATCGGCCCAGAACCGCTTCGCGATCATCTACCGTACGAACGCCCTGAAGACGCCCGCCGGGCGGGCGAAAAAGATCGCCGCGATCGTCAACATGCTGGCCCGCGGGGAGACGATCTACCCGCAGAGGAAGCGATAACTGCGTGGGATGGTGGTGGCACCGGCTTCATACTGGCCACCTATGCTATTCAGGTCGGTTTGTGATCTGGGTCTGATGAAGACACAGGTCGCGAGTACACAACCTTTGCCCCCCGCCTACATCCATCCCCAGCGCCCCTCTCAACTTACACCCCGCTTCACACCCACAACCCGCCGCATCGGCTTGCGGGGCGAAGGTCCGAATAATGCTTTCTCGTTTTCCCTGAAGCTCTCAGAGAAACCCTCACGCCCTCTCGTTTACTGCGCAACCTTCTCGTTTTCCCTGCGGCCTTCCCATTTACCCTGACGCCTTCCCACTTTCCCTCACGCCCTCTCGTTTTCCCTGAGCCCTTCTCGTTCGCCCTCAGCCCGTAAGGGAAAACGACACGCCCTCCCACTTACTGCGCACCCTTCAGAGTAAACGACACGCCCTCCCGCTAAACGAGAAGCCTCGCCCTTTTCTCCCAAGCCAAGTGCCAGAGGTCGCGGTACTCCAGGAGCTGTTTCTTCGTCGGGCGGATAAGACCCAGGTCTGCGAGTACGCCGAAATGTGGCACCCGGCCCGCCCGATAAAATCGCCCTTCGCCCGCTGCCGATCTGCCGCGCCATAACATCCCGTTTTTCTCCGTGCGATGGTGGGCTGTTAATCTTCCGTGGTGGACGACGGAACTTCCGTGCAAGTGCACGGAATCTCCGTGGTGGACCACGGAACTCGCGTGGTGGACCATATGACTCGCGTGGTGGACCACGCAACTCGCGTGGTGGACGACGCGACCTCCGTGGTGGACCACGGAACTCCCGTACAAGTGCCGGATGCCATGGCCACGCTTTGCCGAAGACCGCAGCCGCATCGCACCCCCGCCCCGCGTGGCCATGTCTTGGTCACCCCTCCCCCATAGGCATGGCCACGCCCCATCCATCCCGACCGCTGAACGCAACTCGCCCGCGTGGCCATGCCACCCGCCCACCCTACTTGCTAGCATTTCGGCCGCGTACGGCCACAGATAGAAGAGAAATTATTGAGTTCTTCTCCGGACACTCGGTCAGAAGTGCTGCCCGTTCAAGCGGAGTCGTTCCCAGTAAACTGTCGCGGGCCGTTACGTCCGCCCCGAGTTCAATCAGTCGCCGGACCACTGAAGGGAACTTCGCGTGGACTGCGTAGTGCAACGGCGTAAGGCCACTTGGACCAGGCGCATTAATTGACGCACCAAGGGCCGCGAGCGTTTCGACGATATTTAACACCTTCGCCTCTGGGTTGAAGTGAAGCACCGAATCCGCAATGAGCGAGGAATTGCGATCCAGTGGGCATCCCGCCTTCACCAGTGCCTTCACTAGTTCGGCCTCGCCGGCAAAAGCAGCCAGTTCCAAGGGTGTCGTCCGCGACCCCGGCGAATGAAGAGAACTTGCGCCATCCGACAGCGCGCGCAGCGCGTTGGGGAGGCATCTTTCGTTGATCGCCGCTAGGAGCCGGTCGCTAGCGGGGCATTCCCCACTTTCCAGCGGGTTCAGTTCGGTCAGGGTGATCGACTGGTATTCAGCCGGATCCCCTTCTAATTTGAAACCACCGTCTACAGCCCGCAAGGGTGGCTGAACATTGATCTTGATCCCTAGTCGCGCAGTGATGGTCTGCAGGACCTCCCCTAGGTTATTGTTGCAGCGGAAGGGGTACTTCCCATACATCGTACCTGTGAATGATCGGACCCGGACGGGGCCTGAATTCTCGATGCCGCTTGCGTCCAAAGACACCTTCAACATCCCCCGCTTCCAGTAACGGAAATGCGTCTGCTCTTCGTACAGATCCGCCCATGCCATCGCAACATCTGTCTGTTCATTCAACTGGACATCCGATTCGCGAACCGGTCTCTCGGATGTCACGAACACGTAGACCCACGGATCACCATAGAGACTTGCCGTCATGTAGTATGGCGGTGCAACAACGGACGGCGGATGATCGCGCAAGCTTATGCGATCGTATGGCGCATTCCAGAGCCGTGTACGACTATAGCTGGGGGTAAACCTAATAAGCGACTCGGTGTTACAAGGGTTTTTTGCCTTTGTTCCGTTCGTATGCCGCCAAGCGAAAACTCGAAGGAGTATAGAACCTGTGGTGTGCATAGGTTCCGGCCGGCGGAAGTGAGTAGCATCCCACGACGCTGCCGTCCAGCTCTTTCATATTAGACGAAAAGGGGTCGGGCGTCTATCAACGCCCGACCCTTGGTTTGAACTCAGCTTGTCAGCGACTTCAATCGCTTAGTACATCCCACCCATACCACCGCCCGGCGCGCCCGCCGGTTCGGGCTTGTCTTCCTTGATCTCGGAGACGACGGCGTCGGTCGTCAGCAGGAGCGACGCGATGCTGGCGGCGTTTTGCAACGCGCTGCGTTCGACCTTGGTGGGGACGATGACGCCCATCTTCAGCATGTCGCCGTACTCGTGGGTGAGGGCGTTGTAGCCGAAGTTGACTTCCTTCGATTCCTTCACCTTCTGGGCCACCACGCCGCCGTCGCCGCCGGCGTTTTCGACGATTTGCTTGATGGGGGCCTCAATCGCGCGGCGGACGATTTCGACGCCGACCGACTGGTCGTCGTTCTTAGCGGCCTTCTTCACGCCGTCGAGCACCTTGGCGGCGGCGCGGATGACGGCGACGCCGCCACCGGGCAGGATGCCCTCTTCGACGGCGGCACGGCAGGCGTGCAGCGCGTCTTCCACGCGGGCCTTCTTCTCCTTCATCGCCACTTCCGTCGCGGCGCCGACGTTGATCTGGGCCACGCCGCCGGCCAGCTTGGCGAGGCGCTCCTGGAGCTTCTCGCGGTCGTAGTCGCTGGTGGTGTTCTCGATCTCGTTCTTCAGCGCGTCAATGCGGCCCTTGATGGCCTTCTCTTCGCCGGCGCCTTCGATGATCGTGCAGTTGTCCTTGTCGATGCGGACCTTCTTGGCGCGCCCGAGCTGGGTGAGTTCGACGGTCTCGAGCTTGATGCCGAGTTCCTCGAAGATCGCGGTGCCGCCGGTGACGATCGCGATGTCTTCCAGCATGGCCTTGCGGCGGTCACCGAAGCCGGGCGCCTTCACGGCGGCCACCTTCAGCGTGCCACGCAGCTTGTTCACCACAAGGGTGGCCAAGGCTTCGCCGTCGACGTCTTCAGCGATGATGAGCATCGGCTTGCCCTGCTCGGCGGCCTTCGACAGGGCCGGCACGAGGTCGCGGGCAGAGGAAATCTTCTTCTCGTGGATGAGGATATAGCAGTCGTCGAACACGACTTCGGCGGTGGCGGGGTCGGTGACGAAGTGGGGGCTGAGGTAGCCCTTGTCGAACTGCATGCCCTCGACGAGCTCGACGGTGGTATCGAGGCTCTTGCCCTCTTCGACGGTGATGACGCCGTCCTTACCGACCTTGTCCATCGCGTCGGCGATCATCTGACCGATCTGGGCGTCCTGGTTGGCGCTGGAGGTGCCGACCTGGGCGACTTCCTTCGACGAGGAGATCTTCTTGGACATGTTCTTCAGCTCGGCAACGATCGCCTCGACGGCGAGGTTGATGCCGCGCTGGATCTGCGTCGCGTTGGCCCCGCTGGCGACGTTCTTCAGGCCTTCGCTGAAGATGGCCTCGGCATACACAGTGGCGGTGGTGGTGCCGTCGCCGGCGACGGTGCTGGTCTTGCTGGCGACTTCCTTGACCATCTGGGCGCCCATGTTTTCATGGGCATCTTCCAGTTCGATCTCCTTGGCGACGGTGACGCCGTCCTTGGTGACGGTGGGCGAGCCGAAGGATTTTTCGAGGACGACGTTGCGACCCGACGGGCCGAGGGTGACCTTGACCGCGCGGGCGAGCTTCTGCACGCCGCGGTGGATGGAGGCGCGGGCCTCGGTGTCGAAGGTAATTCGTTTTGCTGCCATGTTAATTGCTCCTGCTATTTGTCAGTTGTCAGTGGTCCGTTGTCAGTTGTGAAAGACCTTTCGGCCACGCGTGTCCGCAACGGACAACGGACAACTGACCACGGACAAATTGCTTACTCGACCACTGCCAGGACGTCGTCCTCGCTCATGATCATGAGTTCTTCGCCGTCGATCTTCACTTCGGTGCCGGCGTAGCTGGTGAAGATGACCTCGTTGCCGACCTTCACGCTGAACGACGACAGCTCGCCGTTGTCCATGCGCTTGCCCGCGCCGACGGCGATGATCTTGCCGCGCTTGGGCTTTTCCTTGGCGCTGTCGGGCAGCACGATGCCGCTCTTGGTCTTGGATTCAGCTTCGACGCGCTTCACGAGAATCTTGTCGCCGAGAGGACGTAGCTTGGCCATTGTTTGGCGCTCCTTAGTGTGACTGTCAGTGGTCCGTGGTCAGTTGTGAAAGCATTGTGATCCGATCCGTTGCAACTGACCCCTGACAACGGATGACGGATGAATTTCTATTACTATCCCGGCCAACGGCTTTCGTAATGCCGTTTCATGACGCGGGCCATGGCGTCCAGCAGCAGGTTGAAGTCGACCGGCTTGCTGAGGACGCTGAACACGTGCATGCCCAGGGCCTCGCGAAGCAACGCGCTCGAGAGGTCGTCGGCCACCAGGATGGCCGGCGGCGACTTGCGGTGGTCGGCCTTGGCCATCTCGCGCATCAGCTTCACCACCTGCAGCCCACCGAGGCCGGGCATCTGGGCATCCAGCACGGCCAGGTGGATCGGCTGGGCCTCCATCAGCTGGATCGCCTCGCGCCCGGAACGGGCCGAGATGGTGGTGACGCCCTGCGGTTCCAACAGTCCGCGCACCGTCTGGTGCCAGCCTTCCTGTTCGTTGGCCAGCAGCACCGTCAGACGGTTTGTGAGGTTCGCGTGGACCATGTGCATGCGGGTCGAACGACACGTTCGCCCGAGCGTGCAATAACAAGCCGTGTGCCGCAAACGAACGACAGAGGCGGGAGGACGATCATCGCTAAGCGATGGATTTTCCATTACTTAGAATGCGATCACCAACGGTGAGCTTAGCGGTTGATCTGGCCGATTCTGCCAAAACAATTTCAGAACGGCCGTAGACTGCCACTGTGGCACCGCCTTATTTTCCGCAAAGTCGCTATCCATTGGGGCGATCGCGGGTCTGGATCGCTAGGGGTGGCGGGTCGTACTTCAACCTTCACGGAGGACTGCGCCGATGCGCATCGCAACCTTAGTCGCGTCAGTTGTATCGACGGTCGGGCTATTCGCATCCACCACGGCTCTAGCGGCGCCTGGCCGGCCCGCACTCGATTTGGGCGTTGGGTTTGGCGGGGTGACGCTGGAGAACTCGGTCCCGGAAATCGAGAACAGCGTTGGTGGGAACTTTCACCTGAACTACTCGTTCGCGCCGTTCCGCGACGTCGAACAACTCCGGTTCGGCGTGGGGTTCATGATCGAGGGGGCCAGCGAACAAGGGCCGCGGACGCAATCGACGTTCGACCCACGCGTGCGCGAACGGCCGTACTCGCGGGTGTCGTCGTTTACGCCAGAGTTTAAGGTCGCGTGGTCGCAGCCGCTGGGCGAGCGATGGTTCATCGAGCCGAGCGTCGCGCTGGCGGTGCCGATCGCGCACTACGAGGTGGGCGAACTGGAGTCGTACCGCGACTACTACGGCTATTACGACGTGGACGATTCGGAGACGCGCATCGGCATTGGCGTACGGCCGGGCCTGCAGGTCGGCTATTGGCTGGCCGAGCGCCACGCGATTGGGTTGGAACTGAACTACCTGTTCGCGACGATCGATTTCCGCAATGTGGGGCCGAGTTTCGAGGCGTACAGCATCGGGTTCTTCTATCGGTTGGCGTTCTAACGCATTTGCCGTGGCAACATCTGGTCGCGATGCGTTTTCCGTACCATAGGCGGCCCGCCCGTGCTTCTTTTTTAGGGAAATAAGACACGGGCGGGCCGCCCGTGATACGGCCGTTCACGCGATGGCGTTGAACTGCGTGCCGAACGGGAACGGCTTGCCGAGCAGTTCGTAGCGCAGCATGGTGATGGCCATCTTGGCGCTGCGGTCACGGATCATCTCGCGGTCGCCGAAGGTGTTGAATCGGCGGACCAGCGTGCCGCTGGCCGACGCCAGGGCGATCCAGACGGTGCCCACGGGCTTGTCGGCCGTACCACCATCGGGGCCAGCGATGCCGGTGATCGCCAGGGCGTAGGTCGATCCGGACTTTTGACGTGCGCCCTCGGCCATCGCGCGGGCGACGGGTTCACTGACGGCGCCGACGTCGTTCAGCAGCGCCTCGGGGACGCCCAGTTCGCTGGTCTTGGCGGCGTTGGCGTAGGTGACCCAGCCGTAGCGGAAGATCGCGCTGGAGCCGGGCAGGTCGGTCAGCATCTTCGCCAGCAGCCCACCCGTGCAGCTCTCGGCCGTCGCGACGGTGGGTTGATTCGGGGCGGCCTTCAACATCGTCAGGACCGCGCCCTGCAGCGTCTCATCCCCACGGCCGAAGACCAATTCGCCCATCACCTCGCGGCAGGCGGCTTCGGTGTCGTTCAATTGCCGATCGGCCTCCTCGCGCGACGCCGCCCGCACGTTCAGGCGTAGCGAGACGAACCCACCGCTGACCGTAGTGCCCACGCTGGGATTGCGGCCGCGCGTCATGAGGGCGCCGAGGCGCTCGCCAACAGCACTTTCGCCAAGGCCGAAGGTGTGCAGAATGCGCGACGCGATGACCGCCCCACCGCCGCGTTCGACGAGCCAGGGGAGGACGTCGCGCTCGAACATCGCCTTCATTTCCTTCGGCACGCCGGGCGTCGAGAAGATCTCGCACGTGCCCAGCCGCGCCCGAACGCCGGCGGCGGTGCCGGCGTGGTTGTAGATCATGGTGGCGCCGCGCGGGATCATCGCCTGCACCTTGTTGATCTCGGGCATCTTGCGATTCGTGCGCGCGAAGTACGTCTCCAGCACGGCCATCCACTCATCGTTGCGATCCAGCGGCGCGTCGAGCACGGCCGAGAGGGCTTGGCGCGTGAGGTCGTCTTCGGTGGGACCGATGCCGCCGGAGATCACCAGCACATCGGCGCGCTGCGACAGTTCGCGGATGGCGGTCTCGATTTCAAGCTGGCCGTCCCCCACGGTGGCGTGCGCGACGATCTCGCATCCGACGGCGGCCATCTGCTTGGCGATCCAAGCCGTGTTGGTGTCGACCGTTTGCCCTAAGACAAGCTCGTCGCCGATGGAGAGGATGCAGGCGTTCATTTTTGCGGGGTGTCCGTGGTCAGTGGTCCGTCGTCAGTAGGTTGATGCGGCAGCACTGTAACGTACGGCGGGCGGGTGACAATGGATGATGGCTGGGGGGAAGTACGGCGGCGTCGGTCAATGATCCGCAGCTACGGGTAAATCGAAATCACCCTCACCTAACCTCTCCCGGAGTACCGGGAGAGGGACCGGAGTCTGGGCCGCGTCGTTCGACAACGGGCGACGGGCCGCAGACCCACCAACTAGAACGGCAGCGACTGATCCATCCAGTCGTCGTTCTTCAGCACCTGCTTGCGATTGAATCGCGCGATGCGTTCGGCGCGGCTTTGTGCCATCTTGATCAGGCGGTCGGCGCCGATCGCGCGCCAGTGCCGGCGCGACTGGCGGGCGTGGCGGATGAACAGGTCGTCCTCGACGCAGACGAACTGCTGCGCGCAACCGGGATCGCCCTGGCGGGCGGCGCGGCCGAAGAGCTGGCGGTCGACGCGGTAGCTGCCGTGCGGTTCGGCGCTGATCACGTGCAGCCCGCCCAGCTCGGCAACGCCGCGGCCCAGCTTGATGTCGGTACCGCGGCCGGCCATGTTCGTGGCGACCGTGATGCGCTTCGGTTGGCCCGCCTCGGCGACGATCGTCGCCTCCTGCTCGTTCTGCGCGGCGTTCAGCACGCGGTGGACGCGGCCCAGCTTCGCCAGCCGACGGCTCACCTCTTCGCTCGCCAGCACGCTGCGCGTGCCCACCAGCACCGGCACGCCCTTGTCGTTCAGCTCGATCACGCGTTCGACGACGGCGTCGTACTTCTGGTCCATCGTGTCGAACATCTGCGTCGGCAGCTGCACGCGGATGTTCGGCTTGTTCGTCGGGATCTTGATCACCCGGCGGTGGAAGATGTTCCACAGTTCGCCGGCGGCCTCCCAAGCGGTGCCCGTCATGCCGCCCATGATCGGGTACTGGCGGAAGAAGCGCTGGAACGACAGGCGCGCCAGATTCTCCTTGTCGGCCGTCACCTTCACGCCTTCCTTCACCTCGATCGCCTGGTGCAGCCCGTGCCGCCAGCTGCGGTCGGCCATCACGCGGCCGGTGAACTCATCGATGATCTGTACCTTGCCATCGGGCGCCACAAGATACTGTTCGTCGCGCACGAAGCAGTGCCGTGCCGACAGCGCCTGCTGCACGAGTTCCTCGCGCCGGCGCTGTCCGCGCCAGAAGCCCTTGTCGTCTGACAGGTGTTCCAGCCGATCCTGCCCGCGGGCGGTCAGCTCGACCTGCCGCACGGTCCGGTCGATCGTGAAATCTTTGCCCAGCTCGAGCTGCGCGGCCAGATCGTTGGCGGCAATGTACAGGTCGGCGTTGGGCTCTTCCTGTGGGCTGTTGCTGATGATCAGCGGCGTCACGGCCTCGTCGATCAGCAGGCTGTCGGCCTCGTCGACCAGCACGCGAGACAGCCCCGGCACCAGCAGGCCCGACGCGCCCCGGCCGCTCATGAGCAGCTGGATCGACGTCTGCGTGCTGTTGCGCAAATTGCCCAGCGCGATCTGGTCGCGCAGGAAGTCGGCGACGAGCTCCTTGCTGGTGCAGTAGATCACGTCGCGGCGATAGTGGTCGATGCGCTCGCCCTGCGCGGTCTCATGGGTGACGTGGCCGACCTTCAGGCCGCACATCTTGTAAACCGGGCCCATCTCCTCGGCGTCGCGGGCGACGAGGTAGTCGTTGACCGTGATGACGTGCACCGGCTTGCCATACCAACCCCACAACGTGGCGGCAAGCGACGCGGTCAGCGTTTTGCCCTCACCCGTGGCCATCTCGGCGATGGCGCCCTGGCACATCGCCAGCGCGCCCATGATCTGCACCGGGTACGGCCGCATGCCCGTGGCGCGGAACGCGCCCTCGCGGATGATCGCCATCGCGCGCTCGAGCGCCGGTCCGGTCAACCGATCCAACCGCGCCAGTTCGCGCGATTCGGTCACCGCCTCCTTGAACCGCGCGGCCGACAGGTTCTTGATCTCCGGCTCCAGCGCCGAGATATGCCCTTCCTGCGTGCGCAGCGTCGACAACACCCGCTGCCGGTTTTTAAAGAACCCGACCCAGCTGTTCACCAGCGCATCGAGCCCCTTCAGCTCCGGCGCTTTCACCCGCCGGGCGTTGAACACGGACCAGAGTTCTTGATTAGCTAGACGAGACATAAGAGATTGCCGATTTTCGACCGCCGATTTTCGATTGAGAAGTCGACCTGCTGAAGTTGCCTTTCAATCGGCAATCGCAAATCCAAAATCGACAATCGTTAGATCCACTTATCCGTCTGGTGCGTCTTCACCAGCTGCCAGAAACGGCGCGTCCAGTTCCACGCGAGCGGCTCGTACCGGACCTTGAAACGCACCGTCGCGGTCTGGCCGGGGAGATACTCGGCGTCCGTGGCGTCCAGCGTCATCTTGGCCTCGAACTGCATGCTCATCGGGCGACGCCCCGTCTGGTCGCTGGGGTCGATCGCGATGCTGTTGCCACCGGCCTGGCCGAGCGCGGCGTGAGGCAACTCGGGCTGAACCGAGTCGTAAATCGTCAGCGTCACCGCGTTCAACACCGTGCCCACCGCGCCGGCCAACCGAACCTCGACGGGCGACTCGTCATCGGCCGCGTTCATGTTGGCAAGGACCTTCGAATCGCGGATGACCTCGTAGTCGCGCTGTTGCAGCGCCGCCCGCACGATCAGTGGCCCCTCGGCCGACACCTGACCGATCGACCGGCCGCGCTGCAGGTAGACGCCCTTCAGCTGTTCCACGTTGGGCGCCAGCAGTTTGCCGGCGATCGGGGCCTTCACTTCAAGCTCGCCCTTCTGCTTCTCGTAGTAGGCGATGTTCTCCAGCGTCAGGTCGATCGCTTCCTGATCGATGCGCGCCTGCGCCACGTCGGTCACGCTCGAGAGCATCTTGCGGGCCTGAAGCGACGCCAGGCGCGCGTCGAGCGTCTTCAGGCGGGCGTCGAGCGTCTCGTCGCGCATGCGCAGGATCACGTCGCCGGGCTCCACGTGTTGGCCGTCGAGGGCGACGATCTCCGTCACCCAACCCTCGGCCTGCGGGGAGACCATCTGCTTGGCCGACGGTTCGACGATGCCCTTTTCCTCCACGTACACCCAGAACGGGATGACGCCGATCGCGATCACGATCGCCGCCGCCACGCCAGCGCAGAACGCGGTCGCCTGCCCGCGCTTGCGGTGCAGTTCGGGCTCGAGCGCCAGGTACTTGAACAGCTTCGACGCCGGCACGACCAGCCACGTGATGATGCCACCGATGGCCATCAGCACGCCCAGGATCGGGATCTGCCACGTCACCACGAGGATGATGACGATGCCGATGATCGTGCGGTACACCACGCTGGTGATGTGGTACAGGAACAGCTCGATGCGCTGCCGCACGGGCGGCAGTGGCTGCGTCTGCTTCACGCGGAACACGTGGCGCTTCACCAGCCCCAACGTGTACTCGGCGGCCTTCTGCCGCATGTTCGGGATCTCGAGGAAGTCCGACAGGATGTAGTACCCGTCGTAACGCAACAGCGGGTTGGCGTTGAAGATGACCGTGGTCACGCTGGCCACCAGCATCGCGTTGTACGCCAGCTGGTTGATCAGCGAGTTGCTGTCGGTCGCCAGCCACACGAACGCGCACAGCGCCGCGAAGAACATCTCCACGATCATGCCGGCGCAACCGACGAAGATGCGGTGCCACTTGTTCGGGAAGCTCCAGGCCGTGCTGGCGTCCACGTACGGCGTGGGGATGAAGATCAGGAACATGATGCCCATCTCGTGACACTCACCGCCAAAGCGGCGGCACGAGAAGGCGTGGCCCAGTTCGTGGATCAGCTTCACGAAGACGAACACCAGCCATAGCCAGAAAGCGTTCCACGGGTTGCCGACCATGTCGATCGAGCTGCGCGCCGCATCCTTCACGGCCTCCCAGTGCGGCGCGACGGCGATGCAGGCGGCCAACAGCGTCAGGATCCAGACGACCGCGCCCTTCCTGCTCAGCATGTGCCGCACCAGCGGCATCCAGCGGACGAGGAAGCGGTCCGGGTCCCACAGCGGGATCCGCGGGAACATCGCCTGCATCAACCGGCCCTGCAGCTTCTTCTGCTGCTGCTTCTTCTGGCGGCGCAGCAGAACGGTGGCGTCGGGCGTGACGTCGGCGTCGATCAGGTTGGCGCTGTACAGGTGCGTGAGGATCTGGATGACTTCCGGCTGCGTCGGCGCATCGTCGGCCAACTGCCCGCCTACCAGGTCCCAGGCCTCTTCCACGGTGCGCGTGCCGTCCAGCAGCCCGACGAAGCGATAAGCGGCGTCCGACAGGCGGTGGAACTGGTTGCCGGCCGGATCGCGCACGACGTACCAACGCTCGCCACGGTAGAACTGCCGGCTGATCTGCGCGCTGCTGCGCAGCTTCGCCTTCAGCGTCTTCACGCGATACCAGGACTCGGAAAATGTCGGGCGGACTGCGAGCATTCGATTGGGTCCGTTTTCAGTGGTCCGTCGTCAGTCGAGATCGCCCGTCGATCGCTGTCTTTCAACAACGGACAACGGAATACCGACGACGGACGAGGTCTTACATCCACAGCTTCAGCTGCATGAACTCGACGAGGCGGTGCGTCCAGATCCAGATCAGGGGCTTCTTCTCGATGTTGATGCGGGCCTCGCCCTCGGCGCCGGGGCGCCAGCTGGGGCTGACCGTGTCGGCCGTCGCGTAGACGGTGAAGACGTTGCTGGATTCCTTCGGCGTGCTCATCGGAACGATGCGCTCGATCTTGATCGCGTAGCCCTCGCTCGGCAGCGCGTTAGTGGCGATCTCGCCGGTCTGCGTCTGGTTGATGAACTGGATGTCGCGCTCGTTGACGGCCAGCTCGACCTTCAGGTTGTCGATCGGGCCGACCTCCATCAGCACATCCTCGCGCTTCACGGGCGAGCCGACCTTGTCGGCCAAATCGCCCTTCAGCACCTCGCCGTCCATCGGCGCGACTACGGTCGCCTGCGCGACCTGCCACGCGAGCAGATCGGCCTCGGCCTTGGCGGCGTCGTGGTCGGCCATCGCGATCTTGTAGTCGGCGATCCTCGTGCGGTCGGCGCGGTGCTTATCAGCCGTGCGCATCGCGCTCAGGGCGCGCTTCTCGGCGTCCAGCTGCTTCAGGCGCAGTTCTTCGGTCTTCAGCTCGAACAGCTTCTGACCCTTCACGACCTTCTCGCCGGGCTTGGCGTGAACCGCGCCCAGGAAACCTTCGAACGGCGCCGACAACGAGGCCTTCTCGACGGCGGTGAAGCGGAAGGGGGCGCTGACGCGGTACATCGGCTCGTAGAACGTGACGAACAGCAACAGCGCGATCGATGCGACCACGATCAGCTTCGTGATCATGTACTTCTTGCCGATCGCCTTCTCGCCCAGCTCACGCGTGCTGATGCCCGCCTTGGTGATCAGCCAACGATCGTTGACGTAGCGGTCCTGCAGCTGCGGGGCGAGCAAGTCGACCGCGACGGCCAAGCCGCTGGCGACATTGGGCCCAAGCGGTTGGTTGGCGGGGAATTCCAGCGTGGTGACGCCGACGATCTCCTCACCCTTGCGCAGTGGCAGTGACAACACGATGTTGCCCCCCTGCGCCCGCGACACGATCTGGGCCGCCCGCGCAACGTTCGGCGTGCTGCTGGCGCCAGTGGGGTCGTACAGGACCACTTCCTCCTGGTCCAGGCACTCCTCCATCGCGTTCTGGAGCTGCACGACCAGTTCCTGCTTCTTGTCGAACTGTTCAGTGTGCGACAACGCCTTCACCTTGATCGTGCGGCCCTTCAGCCAGCCCAGCGCAACACGCACCGCGCCGCTGCGGTTGGCGAGCTCGTTACACAGGTTGCGGGCGGCGGCCTCGAACCCCTCGGCGACGGCGACGGCGGTCGCCAGCTGCAGCACGTGCTGGTGGCTCTGCGCGATCACGCGCGCCTGCTCGCTGTTGCGGCGCAGCGAGAACAGTTCGAAGTAGCCGGCGACCAATTGCATGCTCATCAGCCGCTGGCGGGCACGCTCCAGGTTCATGCAGCGGGTGATGACCGCGCTGGCCGCGACGATCTCACCGTCGGCGCGCAGCAGCGTGACGAGGCAGAACTGCGGTTCCATTGACGTGCCGTCGGCGGCGTTGATCTCGATCGCGCCGTCCTTGCCCTGGTCGATGCACGGCTTGATGATGTCCTGAAACGCCTGGATGGCGGCGGTTCGCGTCTCGGCGTTGGAATTGTCCGGGCGCACGTGCGCGATCGGGCGCAGCAGCACGTCGTCGCTCGACTTCTCGAGCATGAAGCCCGCCGCCTCGGTGCCGGCGACGGTAACCGCCTGGGCGGTCACGAGGTCGGTCACGAACGCCGGCAGGTTCGACCCCGCCGTCAGCAGCCGCTGCACCAGCTTCGAGCGTGACCCTGCCTGGTGGGCGTCCTCCTGCCCCTTCTGTGACTGCGATTCAATGACTTCGTTGGCCACGTTTCACCTTTCCAAATTTGCGACTTGCGATCGCCGATACTCGATTGTGCCCTGCGACCTCTTCAAATCGCAAATCCGCGTTCGTTACGTCGCAAACGTCCTTATCGTCCTTCCGCCAGCGCCGCGACGTTCTCGGGCAGCGTAACGGAGACCTGCAGGCCGCTCGAGCGGTTGTCGGGATTTGGCAGTTCCAACCGAACCAGCTGCGTGTCGCTGGCGGCGTCGGCGACGGGATTGATGTAGATGATTTTGGCGGGAATCGCTTGCGCCTTCTCGTCACCGACGTGCTTCACCATCAGCGGCGCATTGCGGTCCAGGTGCTGGCTCTGGCGTGTCGGCAGGTGAACCTCGACCCACAGCGGGTTGTTCTGCACCACCGTCACCGCGCCCGTCTGCTTCTGCGGGTCGGCCCATTCACCGGGGCCGACGTCGATCGACTCGACCTGCCCGTCGATCGGACTCTTGAGCTCCATCAGTTCGACCTTCAGCTTCTGCGCATCACGCTCCAGCGCCTTGATTGCTTGCGCCTCCCGCTGAATCTTCTCGCGGAACTGGCCGATCTCCACCTCAAGGCGTGCCTGTTCTACTTCCGACACGCTTCCAGCCCGATCCTGCAGCAGCTTCTCTTTACGCGCGAGTTGGACCTTGTTCAGCTCGTACTGGGCCAACGCCGCATCGATCTGCCCGGTGCTGGCCGCTTCCATCTCCAGCGAGGCGAGCCTGCTCTTCTCGATGGTGTCGTCCAGTCGAATCAGAACTTGCCCCTTCGTTACCGTCTCGCCGGATTTCACTGCCCGTTCGAGGACGATCCCGGGAACCGGCGAGGCCAGCTTCAATCGCTGCGACGGTGCCGTGATGCCGGTAACCGTTGTTGCGCTAAGGTCCGAATTCAAGGGCGATGACTGGCCGCGAAGATCGGTTGCGAAGACCGACAAACCCACCGCGAGCAAGCCCGCGGCGCCAAAGAGGGTGCGCTGGATCATGTGCTTTCAATCTCGTTAAACAACTACTGACAACATCTGCCGATAAGCTCGGCATCCCGCCCGGAGCGGGTCGTGCAAAACGTACAGCTTGGATTATCGGACCACCCACGACAGTCGTGCGGGGAACGGCCCCTTCTCGGACCATCGGCTGATGGTACGACCCCGCTTTAGAGCACAACCCCTCCGGATCGCGCCGAGGGCCCATTGTGCATAAAACTCAATGTAATACGAACAGAATAGACGCCACTCAAGAGAAATCTTTCCAAACTTGCTATCCAAAGCCGAGCTCATCCAGCTGCTCCTCGGTCATGCCGTAGTGATGACCAATTTCATGCAGCACCGTCACCCGAACTTCATTGATGAGCTCGACTTCGCTATCGCAGGCTAACTCGATGTCTTCCTGAAAGACGTACACCACGTCCGGGAGGTTCCCGGAATCCATCACGCTTCGGTCGGTTCTCGGCCGGCCTTGGTAGAGGCCCATCAGCAGGTCGTTCGAACCCAGCCCCACGCTGCGCAGCTCCTTCTTCGTCGGCCGATCGCGAACCTCGACCGGCACCTCGTCCAAGTGACTTGCAAACGGTTCGGGCAGCGACGACAGCGCCTCCTCGACCAGTTCCGCAAATCGTGCTTTGCTCACATGATAGGCCATGGGTAAGATCACCCCGTCGTCCTGTCGCGTCTTTCTAAATCGGGTCCGTCGGCATTATAGCCGCGACCTGGCCTGTCCGAAGTGGGCATCGGTCTGAATCCACAGGAGTTTCATGCGGCACGCGCTCATCAGTTGCATCGCGATGTGTCTTCTAATGATCGGCTGTGGCACGCCCAGCCTGCTGATCACGCCCGTCTCGAACAACAACGCGCTTCAGGAGATCACCGTGCAGCCCGGCCGAGGGTGGTCGCCGGACAAGATTGCGATCATCGAGATCGAAGGCCTGATCAGTAACTCGCGCACCGAAGGCCTGTTAGGTGGCGGCGAGAACCCGGTTTCCCGCTTTACCCAGCAGATCGAAGCAGCCGAGCGCGATCGGAAGGTCAAGGCGATCGTTCTGCGCCTCAATTCGCCCGGTGGCACGGTGACTGGCTCCGACACGCTCTACCAGCTGGTCGAGCGATACAAGAAGCGCACCGGTAACCCGGTCATCGCCTCGGCACAGGAAGTCGCCTGCAGCGGCGCCTACTACGCGGCGCTGTCGGCCGACCAGATCGTGGTGCAGCCCACTAGCGTCGTCGGCAGCATCGGCGTGGTCTTCAACGCGTTCGAATTCAGTGGTGGGCTCTCGAAACTTGGCATACGGACCGACGCCATCAAGAGCGGCGAATTTAAAGACATGGGCTCGCCGTTCAAGCCCCTGCCGGTGGACGAACGCGCCCTGATGCAGGCGATGGTGGACGAGTACTTCAACCTGTTCGCATCGCTGGTCAAAAAGCACCGCCCCGGGCTGAAAGGCTCCGACTTCGCCGTCGCGACGGACGGGCGGGTCTTCTCCGGTGCGCAGGCGGTCGAGATCGGCCTGGCCGACCGAATTGGCTTGCTTGCCGACGCGATCACGCTCGCCCGGCAGGCGGCCAACGCGCCCAAGGCCAAGGCGATCTTATACAAACGGCCGCACGGGTACTCGGGGTCGATCTACGCATCGTCCCACGACCCCCAACCCCGGTCCGATACGCTGACGTTGCGGCTTCCAGAGTCTGTGACGCCATTGCCGGGCGGCTTTTACTACCTGTGGGAAGCCGGCCGGTAAGTTGGCACTTGCAATCAATGTGAAATGCCGAAGGAAGACGGGGCAATCCTGGTCGGCGTGCGGTAGACTGACCTCCACACTTGGCACCGGGCATCCGAGACTCGACATTTCCTATGATTTCAATCTCCTGCACCAACTGCAAAGCGATGTTGACGATCGACGAGGCCTTCGCCGGTGGCGTTTGCCGATGCCAGCACTGCGGCACGATCCAGACCGTCCCCACCGCCGCCAAGGGCAACGACGGGTTGGTCGGGGGCTCGATTACCGGTCAATCGCTGGGTGGGTCGAAGGTGATGGTGCCCAAGCAGCAGTCGTCGGGCACCGGACTGGACGATTTGGCCGACATCGTCGCCAGCAGTGGCCTGGCTGGCAGTGGACTCACGTCCCGCCGGCTCAGTCGCACCCCCGCCACGCCCGGCGCAGGCGCCGCGGCGCAGAAGCCGAAGTTGATGCCGATGATCGTCGGTGGCGCCGCGATGGGCGTCGTCGTCGTGGCGGCGATCGCGTACTTCGCGACGCGCGGTGACGCAACGGCCGGCGCTGGGGGTGACGTCGTGACGGCGGTCGACGGTGACGGTGGCGCCAGCGCCGCGGCCGCGGTGCGCGGACCGGCGTTCGCGGGCGTGAGCCTGGACGGCAACAACGTCATCTACGTCCTGGACCGTGGCAGTGGCACGCGCGAGGTCTTCGAACTGATGAAGCTCGCCACGCTCCGGTCCATTGGCTCGCTAGGCAACGACCGCAAATTTCAGGTGATCTTCTGGGACAACACCAGCGACGAGATGATGTTCCCCGAGACCGGCCCCACCTACGCCACCGCAAAGAAGATCGAGGAACTGCGCACCTTCCTCGACGGCGCCGCCGCGTTCGGCGCCACCGATGCCGGCCCGGCGTTGGCGAAGGCGTACGCGCAGTCGCCAGACACGGTCGTGCTGGCGACGGGCAAGGGCCCAGACCTGAACGATGAGTTCATCGCGGGCGTCGACGCGGCCCGCAAGGGCGCCAACATCCGCACCCACACCTTCAGCCTCGGTGAAGGTGGAAGCGATGCGCTGAAGTCGATCGCGGAGAAGACGAACGCCCAGTACCAGCACCTGACGCCTCGTCAGTTGGACGCGTTCACGCGATAAGCGTGCGTCGACTTTAATCGCGTACCGACATAGCCCCTGGCTTGCCCGGGATCTTTCTTTGAACCTGTATCGATACGAA